>DATLUE010000145.1:0-4079 GCA_035533255.1 Allostellaceae bacterium
CGGCTCTTGAGCGCGGCGCAGCTTTGCGCGGCTTGGCTAAAATCGGCGATCGGGCCCGCCTGGATACGGTAATAGGTGCCCTTCGCGCCGAGATCGACCCGCGACACGGTGAGCGCAAGCTTGCCGAGCACATCCGGCTGCTGTCGCTGTAGCCGCAGCCATTCCTGCTTGGCGGCGTCTTCGCTCTTGAGCGCGCCCAGTTGCAGGCGATAACCGGAACCGGTTGCGCGCGTTTGGGTCAAGGGGCTCTTCGGCGGCGCGCGCGGCGCTGCCGGCGCCGGCAGCGATGTCGGGACTGCGGCGATTTGCGGCGGTTTGGGCGGCTGTGGCGGCGGCGGCGCTGCTGCCACGGGCGACGGCGATGCGATACTGGCGGCCGGGGCCACGGCCGTTTGGGACGGCGCGGGCGGCGATGGCGCGGCCGGCCGCGTCTTCACCGCCTCGGGCGGCGGCAGTAGCTCTTCGATCTTCGGCTTGGCGTCGTGGTTGAGCAGCACCGAATCCTGATCCGGCACCACCATGCCGCCAGGATTGGCCGGCGCCTCCTTGACCGGCGCCGCATCGGGATGAATTTCCGGCACGGCGCCGGCATCTCGCGCGCCGGACTTGCCGCTGTGACCGGCCCACCACGAGCCGCCAGCAAGCGCCGCGACCGCGACGCCGAGCAAAGCCGCGCGCAGCATCTGCCGGTTGCGCGATTTCGGCTGGTCCGCGGCGGCGCGGCGCTCGTCGGGCCGGAGCTCGAGCCGCTCGCTCATCCCCGCAACTCCTCGGCCGGCGTCACGCCGAAGATTTGCAGCCCCGAGGCAACCACGAACGCGACCGCCTGCACCAGCGCCAACCGCGCCAGCGTCACATCTTTCGCGCCCGCCTGGATGAAGCGCAACGTCGCGTCGGCATTGCCTTTGTTCCAAAGGCCATGAAACGCCGCCGCGACCTCTTGCAGATAGAAGGCGACGCGATGCGGCTCGTGGCTTTCGGCTGCACCTTCGACCAGGCGCGGCCATTGCGCGAGCAGCCGGATCACCGCGATCTCGTCGCGATCGGCCAGCAGATCGAGCCGCGCTTGCGCGAGCGACGCCGCCGACAGCGCCGCGCCGGCGAATTCGTCGCGCGCGTGGCGCAGCACCGACGAAGCGCGGGCATGCGCGTATTGCACATAGAAGACCGGATTGTCCTTCGACTGCTCGACCACTTTTGCAAAATCGAAATCGAGCGGCGATTTGGGATCGCGCGTCAGCATGACGAAGCGAAACACGTCCTTGCCAACCTCGTCGACCACCTCGCGCAACGTGACGAACGTGCCGGCGCGCTTCGACATCTTCACCGGCTGGCCCTGGTCGAGCAGATTGACGAGTTGGCACAGCTTCACGTCGAGCGCGGCCTTGCCTTCCGTGAGCGCCGTTACCGCCGCCTGCATGCGCTTCACATAGCCGCCGTGATCGGCACCCCAGACATCGATCATCTCGGCGAAGCCGCGCTGCACCTTGTCGAAATGATAGGCGATGTCGGCGGCGAAATAGGTCCAGGAGCCGTCGGATTTTTTCAGCGGCCGATCGACATCGTCGCCGAACTGGGTCGAGCGGAACAGCGTTTGCGGCCGCGCCTCCCAATCGTCGGGCAGCTTGCCCTTGGGCGGCTCCAGCGTGCCGACATAGATGAGGCCCTGCCGCTCCAGCGCCGCAACCGCCTGGTCGATCCCGCCGGCGGCAACGATCGCGCGCTCGGATGTCAGCACCTCATGCTCGATGCCGAGCGCTTTGAGATCGGTGCGGATCAGCGTCATCATCTCGGCGATGGCAAAGCCGCGGAATTCCGCGAGCCATTGCGCCTCGCCGAGATTGAGCCATTTCGCCCCGTCGCGGTTAGCGATCGCCTGCGCGGTGTCTTTCAGATAGTCGCCGGGGTAAAGCCCTTCCGGGACCGCGCCGATGGTCTCGCCCAGCGCTTCGCGATAACGCAGATGGAGCGAGCGCGCGAGCACATCGACCTGCGCGCCGGCATCGTTGATGTAGTATTCGCGGCACACCTGGAAGCCGGCTTTTTCCAAAAGCGCGGCGAGCGCGTCGCCCACCACCGCGCCGCGGCCGTGACCGACATGCATCGGGCCGGTCGGATTGGCCGAGACGTATTCGACATTGACGCGCCGGCCGTCGCCGACCGTGCTGTCGCCGTAAGCCGTGCCGGCCGCGAGGATGTCGGCGAGCCGCGCCTGCCAGAACGCATCGGCGATGCGCAGATTGATGAAGCCCGGCCCGGCGATGTCGGCGGCGGTGATGTCAGCTTCCTTGGCGAGGCGCACGGCGAGCTTTTGCGCGAGATCGCGCGGCGCCAGCTTTGCCGGCTTCGCCAGCACCATCGCCGCGTTGGTCGAGAGATCGCCATGCGCCGGATCGCGCGGCGGCTCGATCGCGACCCGCGACAGATCGAGGCCCGGCGGCAGCTCGCCGGCCTTCACAAGGGCCTCGATCTCGCCGACCACCACGAAGCGGAAATGGGAAAAGATGTCTCTCACGTCGTCGCGTACCGGTCGAACAAACGGAAATGCTCGTCGAGCGCGAAGCGGTCGGTCATGCCGGCGATATAGTCGGCGACGATCCGCGCGGTCGCGCGCGTGCCCGCGCCGGCCGCCTGCATCTGCCATTCGGTCGGCAGGCATTGCGGCTCGGTCAGCAGCAGGCGGAACAGCTCCTGCACGATGCGATGCGCCTTCGAGGCCATGCGGTTGACGCGATAATGGCGATACATGCGCTCGAACAGGAAGCCGCGCAAGCCGCGCTCGTGCTCGCGCATCGCCGGCGAGAAGCCGATCACCGCGCCGGCGTGGCGGCGGATATCGGCGACGCTCTTTGCCTGGGCGGCGTCGATCCGGCGGCGCGATTCCTCGACCACATCGCCAACCATGCGGTCGATCAGGCGGCGGATCGCCTCGTGGATGCGGCGCGGCTCGTCGAGGCCGGGATAGAGCCGATCGACCTCGGCGAATACCGCGCCCAGCAGCGGCACCTCTGCGAGATCGGCGACCGCGAACAGCCCGGCGCGCAGGCCGTCGTCGGTGTCGTGATTGTCATAGGCGATGTCGTCGGCGAGGGCCGCGACCTGCGCCTCGGCCGAGGGCCAGGTGGCAAGCTCGAGATCGTGGCGGGTCACGTAATCGGCCAGGGTCGCGGCCATGACGCCGCCGATCGGGCCGTTGTGCTTCACCGTGCCCTCCAGCGTCTCCCAGGTGAGGTTGAGCCCGTCGAAGCCGGCATAGCGATGCTCGAGCTTCGTCAGCACCCGCAAGGTCTGGTCGTTATGCGCGAAGCCGCCGAATTCCTGCATCACCGCGTCGAGCGCGACCTCGCCGGCATGGCCGAACGGGGTGTGGCCGAGATCGTGGGCGAGCGCCAGCGTCTCCGCCAAATCCTCCTGGAGACCCAGGCGGCGCGCGATGCTGCGCGCGATCTGCGCCACTTCGAGGCTGTGGGTCAGGCGCGTGCGATAATGGTCGCCCTCGTGATAGACGAAGACCTGGGTCTTGTATTGGAGGCGCCGGAACGCCGAGCAATGGATGATCCGGTCGCGGTCGCGCTGGAACACCGAGCGCACCGGACTTTCGGGCTCGGGATGAAGCCGGCCGCGGCTTTCTTCGGGGCGGCAGGCATAAGCGGCGAGCGCCGGTTGCGTCATGGCCGCAACCTAATCCGCGCGGCACCGAGGCGCAACGCCGCGCGCGCCTCGGCTTTGCCCTTGCTGCGCCGCATCGCGCCTGTTTCAATCTACGCGAAGCAAGAGGAACACGACGAGGAGACGCGCGCATGGCGACGGCACTCAGCTACGACTACATCATCGTCGGCGCCGGTTCGGCCGGGTGCTGCCTTGCCGATCGTCTGACCGAGGATACCGATGTCCGGGTGCTGGTGCTGGAAGCCGGCGGCTGGGACCGCGATCCGCTGATCCACATCCCGCTCGGCTGGGGCAAGGTTTTCGAGGAGCGGCGCCACGACTGGATGTATTTCGCCGAGCCCGAGCCCAACATGGATGGGCGCAGCATCGAATGCGCGCGCGGCAAGGTGATCGGCGGCTCGTCCTCGATC
>DATLUE010000146.1:0-6699 GCA_035533255.1 Allostellaceae bacterium
GGGGGCGTCGGCGAGATCGGCATGAATATGAGCCTCTACGGCTATGGTGGCCGCTGGCTGATGATCGATTGCGGCATCACCTTTGCGGACGATACCGTGCCGGGCATCGACATCCTGATGGCCGATCCCCAATTCATCGCCGACCGCATCGATCGGCTGGACGGTCTCGTTTGCACCCACGCACATGAAGATCATATCGGCGCGGTGCAATATCTGTGGCAGAGGCTGCGCTGTCCGGTCTATGCGACGCCGTTCACCGCCGCGGTGCTGCGCGCCAAGCTCACCGAAGCGGGGCTCGAGCACGAGGTGCCGCTGCACGAGGTGCCGATGTCGGGCCGTTTCTCGGTCGGGCAGTTCGAACTCGAGCTCATCACGCTCACCCATTCGATCCCCGAGCCCAATGCGGTCGTGCTGCGCACGCCGTTTGGCACGGTGCTCCATACCGGGGACTGGAAATTCGATGCCGATCCGCTGGTCGGTCCCACCGCCGACGAGGCCGCGCTGCGCCGTCTGGGCGACGAGGGCGTCTTGGCGATGGTGTGCGATTCGACCAACGCGCTGCGCCCCGGCGAGGCGGGCTCCGAAGCCGACGTTCGCAAGGCGCTGATCGAGGTCATCGGCGAGTGCAAAGAGCGGGTTGCGGTCGCCTGCTTTGCCTCGAATGTCGCGCGGCTCGCATCGGCGGCGGCGGCGGCTGCCGCGAACGATCGCCATGCGGCGCTGGTCGGGCGCTCGCTATGGCGCATGGATCACGCCGCGCGCGAGACCGGCTATCTCGAGAACGTCGCGCCGTTCCTGACCGACGAGGAAGCCGCCTATCTGCCGCGCGACAAGGTCGTGCTGATCTGCACCGGCAGCCAGGGCGAGCCGCGCGCCGCGCTGTGGCGCATCGCCGAGGACGAGCATCCCGAGATCGTGCTCGAGCCGGGCGACACGGTGGTGTTCTCGTCGCGCGTCATCCCGGGCAACGAGCGCGCGATCGGCCGCCTGCAGAACAAGCTCGCCCATATGGGCATCGACATCATCACCGATCACGATCATTTCGTGCATGTCTCCGGCCACCCGGCGCAGGACGAGCTGTCGCGCATGTATGCGCTGGTAAAGCCGCGGATCGCGCTGCCGGTGCATGGCGAGGCGCGGCATCTGATGGCGCATGCCAAGCTCGCCGAGGCGTGCGGCGTCCAACGCGTGCTTGTCACCCGTAACGGCCAGATGGCGAAGCTCGCGCCCGGCGAGCCGGCGGTGATCGGCGAGGTCGCGACCGGCAGGCTGGTGGTCGATGGCAAATCGATTTTGCCGCTGGGCAGCGAGGCGCTGAAGAATCGCCAGCGCATGACCTGGAACGGCGCCGCGATGGCGACCGTGGTGGTCGATCGCGACGGCAAGCTCAAGGCACCGCCGCAGGTCACGGTGCAGGGTCTTGCCGAGGATACGGCCGCGGCGGCCGCCGAGCTGCGCGAGCGCGTCGAAGCCGCGATCGAGAAGCTTTCGGCCCGCGAGCGCCGCGACGACGAGGCGCTACGCGAGGCGGTCCGCCTCGCCATCCGCCGCGCGCTCAAAGCCTGGCACGGCAAGCGCCCCGTGACCGAAGTGCATGTGGTGCGGATTTAAGGCAGGCAGGCGTCGTGCCGCGAACCATTCGTGTAACTAATGGTGCGTTGTCGAGAACCGCAGAAGAAAAAGCTCAAAAAAACCAGTTGGTGACGGCGGCTTCGTTAAGAGGTCGATTTGCGCAAAGGATTTTTGATGTTCGAGAAGTCCAGCTTCGAGTACCTCTCATATCCCGCTAAATTCAAATTTTGAAATCTACTCCCAAGATGACCACTTACGCTTCTCACCTAGTCGGTTCGCTATAAACCTCAATTGAGAAGTATCGGCACCATAAACGAAGTTACGAGCTTGCCGCACAATTCTATCATTTAAGGTCGCAGCTATCTCGTCGCGCATGCGCTCTAACTGCTGTATTACTTCCTTAGATTTGGCGGCGACGAAAATCCTTATCGGTGATAGTGGCATTACCAAGTGGGCATCCGCTTTCGCGAGCCCATTCGAAATCACAATGGGTCGGTCCGATGTAAGAAGCGAATGTCGCGGGCGGCGAAGCGCAAAGACACCCCAGTACATCTCATTGAGGGCAGTGCCGACCAGTTCACTATCCATGACGTTTTGTAGGACACGTATCTGTACACGCGCCATTGCATCTCTGGACAACTTTGCACGAATTTCGTCGAAACTTGGAAGAGCGGTTTCGCCCCTGATCGAATCATATTGTTCGCGGATACGCTCGAACTCTTCTGGGAAGTCGTTCGCGATCCGGCGCGTGATGCGCTGAATTCCTTCTGGATTTCGATGTAGGAGTGTCAGGAGGAACCTAGACCATAGTGTTTTGGTCGGGCCATCGAACTCTATGTCGCAAGCGACCAGGCGCTTTAGAACGACTGCCCCTCCGTCGTCAGCCACTCGAAAAAACTCGTCTTCAAGCCATTCGGCTACGTCAGGTGGCAACTCGGAGAACGTGTACAGCCCAAGCATGTACCGCTGTACCAGCGGGATAGGTGAGCCGCGGAACGACGCCCTTATGGCACTTTTTGAATTCGTATAGTTGGCCGTTCGAGCCGGCCCATTGCTTGAGGTAGAATTCTGGGATGTAGTGATTCCTGCGCGCCTTCGACATCTAAGCTTTTTATACGGAATTGGCGAGGAAAGAACCTATCTTGAACTTCAATTTCCCATGTTCTGCCTAATGTGCGTCGATTCACCGGAAAAGATCGATTTTCCGCCCCTATTAATCCGCCCCTATTAATCCGCCCCTATTAATCGGTACGATCGACGACGCCTATCGCGATAATCTCCGTTGTTTCATGGTTTTCCGCTATGCGTTCGGTGCACTGGTCGGCATGGCGCTCGCTCGCTAGGGTCTTCCGGTTTGGAACGTAGCGGCGGTGGCAGAAAGCATGTCGGCATCGGGCGATGATCCCAACGCCGCCCGACCGCGCGGCCGCGGCTACATTCTGCTCGCCTGCATGATGGCGCAGTTCATGGCTGCGGTCGAAGCGACCATCGTCGGCACCGCAATGCCGACGATCGTCGCCGATCTCGGCGGCTTCCATCTCTTCTCTTGGGTCTTTGCCTCCTATCTCCTGGCGCAGGCAGCCTCGACGCCGATCTACGGCCGGCTCGCCGACGTTTATGGCCGCAAGCGCGTGTTCATCTTCGGCGCGACAGTGTTCCTGCTGGCCTCGACCGCCTGCGGCTTTGCCTGGGGCATGGTGCCGCTGATCGCGCTGCGCACTATCCAGGGCTTTGGCTCGGGCGCGATCCAGCCGATCGCATGGACCATCCTCGGCGATGTCTATCCGCCCAAAGAACGCGCGATGGTGCAGGGCTATCTGTCGGCGGTGTTCGGCACCTCGGCGATCGCCGGTCCGGTGCTGGGCGGCTTCATCGTCGAGCATCTGCATTGGGCGCTGGTGTTCTGGATCAATATTCCGGTCAGCATCGCCACCATGATCATGCTGGCCGTGTTCCTGAAAGAACGCATCGCGCCGCAACGCCGCGATATCGATTATCTCGGCGCGCTGTTGCTGATGATCGGCATTGGCGCGGTGATGGTCATGCTGGTGCAGGCGCAGAACCTCGATCGCGGTCTGCTGATCGAGTTGAGTGTGCTCGCGGTCGTGTCGCTATCGGCGCTGGTCTGGCAGGAGGCGCGCACCCGCGAGCCGATCGTGCCGTTCCGGCTGTGGCGCACGCCGATCATCGTCTTGGGCAATATCGGATCCTTCGCGGTCGGCGCGCTGATGATGTGCAACGGCGCGTTCCTGCCGACCTATGTGCAGGGCGCGATGGGGGCCAGCCCCGCGGTCGCCGGCTTGGCGCTCGGCGCGTCGTCGATCCTCTGGACCGCTGGTACCTTCGGCGCCGGCCGCATGATGGTGCGGATTTCCTACCGCGCCGCGGCGCTGCTGGGCGGCGTCATCATGGTCGCAGGCGCCGGCTTGCTGCTGACCGCCGATCCGGCCTACGGCGTCGTCTGGGTGGCGTTCGCCGCTGCGGTGCTCGGTCTCGGCATGGGGTTCAGCAATACCACTTTCGTGATCGCGGTGCAGACCAGCGTCGGCTGGGGCGAGCGCGGCGCGGCGACCTCGGCCAACATGTTCTTGCGCACGATCGGCCAGTCGGTCGGCACGGCGCTGTTCGGCGCGGTCTTCAATTTCGGCGTCGCGCAGCACATCGCAGGTGCCGACAACGAGATCAACCGCTTGCTGGAGCCGGCGACCCGCGCGACGCTCGGAGTCGCCGAGACCGCGCGCCTCGGCGAGGCCATCGCCGGCGCCATACACAACGTCTATCTGATCGCCGGCGTGCTGACGGTCGCCCTGCTGTTGCTCGCGTTTCGCCTTCCTGCCGGGTTGAGCCCGGTGAGCCAGCCCATGCCCCAGGAAGCGCGCCGGCCGGCGGTCGGCGATTAGGGCAAATCCGCGGCAAACGGCGTCGATTCGGTATAGCTGGCATGCTTCGTGCTTGAAGCTTACGTGTGGCTTGCGTTTTTCCGTCATTCCCGGAACATGCGCGATCCCATTGGCCATTCCCGGTTCGTCCATGCCCGTCCTGACGGTCCGCCATCTCACCGAATATCGCTACACCCGGCCGGTTGCGTTCGGCGAGCATCGCGTCATGTTCCGGCCGCGCGACAGCTACGATCAGCGGTTGCTCGATGCCGACATCGCCATAACGCCGCGACCGACGAGTCTCCGCTGGCTCCAAGACGTGTTCGGCAATTGCGTCGCGATCGTGCAATTCGCCGGTCGGGCGGAGGCGCTGCGCTTCGAGAGCACGATTCGCCTCGATCATTCGCCGGCGAACGTGCTCGATTTTGCGATCGAGGATCACGCCCAGACCTATCCATTCGCCTACGGCGCCGAGGACATGCCCGACCTCATGCGCTGCATCGAGCGCCAATATCTCGATCCCGATCATGCGGTCGATCGCTGGGCGCGGCAGTTCGTGACCGAGCGGCCGCGCTGCTCGACCTACAATCTTCTGGTGGCGATGACCTGCGCCATCAAGCGCGATTTCCAGTACCGCGCGCGAACCGAAAAAGGCGTGCAGGACCCGATCCTTACCTTGGAGCTCGGCAGCGGAAGCTGCCGCGATTTCGCGATGCTGATGATCGAGGCCGTGCGCGCGCTGGGCATGGCCGCGCGTTTCGTCTCGGGCTATCTCTACGTGCCGTCGCGCGACGGCAGCGGCCGGGTCGGCGGCGGCTCGTCGCATGCGTGGCTGCAGATCTATCTGCCCGGCGCCGGCTGGGTCGAGTTCGATCCGACCAACGGCATCGTCGGCAATCGCGATCTCATCCGCGTCGCCGTGGCGCGCGATCCGCGGCAGGCGATCCCGTTGTGGGGAACCTGGTACGGCGAGGCGTCGGATTACGTCGGCATGACCACCGAAGTTCATGTGACAGCGGCAGCGGACGTGGCGGACGCCGCTCGCGCCGCGGACGAATTGCCGCAGAACGATGCCGCGATGCCGCGGCTTTTCGAGGATCATCCCCGGCAAGGTTGATACGATACAGGAATGCTCATGCAGATTCGCGCCGGTTACGAGATCGCCTATGATTGTCCGGCGCCGACGCCGATGCTGCTGGCGCTCAGCATCTTTCCGACCCGGCAGATCGATTTGGTGACGCCGCACCACATTGCCTTCGCACCGTCCATTCCGAGCCGCGAATATCGCGACCGCTTCGGCAATCTCTGCCACCGCGTGCTGGCCCCGGCTGGGCGAATGACGATCTCGACCGATTTTATCATCGCCGATTCGGGCGCCCCCGATCCGGTCGCGCTCGACGCGACGCAGACGCCGGTCGATCTCCTGCCCGACGATCTCATGATGTTCCTGATCGGCAGCCGCTATTGCGAGACCGACCGGCTGATGAATACCGCCTGGTCGCTCTTTGGCAGCACGCCGCTGGGTTGGCGCCGCGTTCAAGCGATTTGCGATTACGTGCATCACTGGCTGACCTTCGGCTATGTCTATGCAAGGCCAACCAAGACCGCGGCCGACGCCTTTGCCGAGCGCAACGGCGTGTGCCGCGATTTCACCCATCTCGCGATCACCTTCTGCCGCTGCATGAACATTCCAGCGCGTTACTGCACGGGATATCTCGGCGACATCGGCATCGCGCCGCTACCCGATCCGATGGATTTCAGCGCCTGGTTCGAGGCTTATCTCGACGGCCGATGGTATGCCTTCGATGCGCGCCACAATCATCCGCGCATCGGCCGCATCGTGATGGCGCGCGGCCGCGATGCGGCCGACGTCGCGATCGCGACCACTTTCGGGCCGTGCACGCTCAGCGTGTTCAAGGTCGTGACCGAAGAGGTACGGCCGCCGCCGCCGATATCCGCGGCATGAGCGTCGCTTCGCCGCTGCTGACGGATGACGAGCCGTCGCCGGTTGCGCTCGACCGCGCCGACGGCGCTTCGCCCTTCGTCATTCTCTGCGACCATGCCGGCAACCGCTTGCCGCGCGCGCTCGGCACGCTGGATTTATCGCAGGATGAGCTTGGCCGCCATATCGCCTGGGATATCGGTGCCGGGGCGGTGGCCGCGCGGCTTGGCGCGCTGCTCGATGCTCCGGTGGTGCAACAGCGCTATTCGCGCCTCGTCATCGATTGCAACCGAGCGCCCGGCCATC
>DATLUE010000147.1:0-2187 GCA_035533255.1 Allostellaceae bacterium
GCATTTCCGGGGCGATCCAGCACCTGACCGGAATCAAGGACGCGCGCACGATCGTCGCGATCAACAAGGACAGCGAGGCGCCGATTTTCGAGGTGGCCGACGTCGGCCTGGTCGCCGACTTGTTCCAGGCGGTGCCGGAGCTCGAGCGTCTGCTCGGCGCTTGAAAGTCCGTCAGCGCCGCAAAAGCGGTCAGAGCTGCGCGAGCACGTAATCCGCGGCCGACACCTTGAATTCGCCGGGCTTCTCGACGTTGACCTGCGTCGCCACGCCATCCTTGACGATCAGCGCAAAACGCTGACCGCGGGTCCCCATGCCGAAGCCGCTGGCGTCAAATTCCAAGCCCAGCGCCTTGGCGTAATCGCCGTTGCCGTCGGCGAGCATCAGGATCGCGTCGCCGACGTTGCCGTGCTTGCCCCAGGCATTCATGACGAAAACGTCGTTGACCGCCATGCAGGCGATCGTATCGACGCCCTTCGCCTTGATCGCCGCCGCGCGCTCGACGAAGCCCGGCAAATGGCGGGCATCGCAAGTCGGCGTGAAAGCGCCCGGAACGGAGAAAAGCACCACTTTCTTACCCTTGAACAACTGCTCGGTGGTGATCTTCTGCGGACCCTCCTTGGTCATGCGCGTGAAACCGCCCAACGGCATTCGCTCACCGGCTTTGATCGTCATCGCCATACTCCTCGTCCGACCGGGTTCAGCGTCCCGACCGGGTTCAGCTTAAATTCGCCGCGTAGAGCCGCCACAATTTGAGGATGCCGGGATCCAGCGTGGTCACCGTCTTCAATTGCGCAAACGCCTTCTTGGCCGCGGCCGTATCCTTCAAGGCTTGTTCCGAGAGGCCGAGATAGACGTAGGCCGCCGCCGGATCCTTGATTTGTCCCTTCTGCAAACCGCGCGTGATCGCCTGCACGGCGCTCTGGTAATCGCCGAACCCGTAGTAGACCTCGCCGAGGGCGGCGTCGAGCTGGCCGGTCGGGCTCTTTTTCGCGTCCCTGACGTACCCCGGAATGCCGTTGCGGTCGGTGTTGGCGCGCGCCTGCATCGCCTTCAGCAGCCGGTTGCTGCGGTCCATCTGATCCGGCGTGACGACGCCGCTGGCGAGCGCTTTCTGGACGACCGCCGTCGCCTCGCCCGGCAGGCCCGCGTCGCCGAGCAATTGCGCCATTTCCATGTAGTCGCTGCCGACCTTCATCGAGTCGGTGTTGTACATGATGCGATAGATCATCAGCAGATTGCTGTCCTTGCGCTCGTTCTGGCGTACCAGGCGCAGCAGCGGATTCCAGTATTCGCTCTTGTTGGTCAGGCGCACCAGGTCCTCGTAGCCCGCGATCTCCGCCGCCGTGTCGTTGGCGTCGAACGCGCAGCGCAGCTTGATCTGATAATAGCCCTCCTGCGGCGGCTTGCCGTCCTTGCGGCTCGCCGCGATCGCCTTGTCCATGTAGACGTCCGCGTTCCGGCAGTCCTTCGTCAGGTAATAACTCTGGCCGACGACCGCATAGATATCCGGGTTGGCCGCACCCAAATCCGCGAGCTTCTTGCCGTAGACTATCGACTTCGCATATTCATGCGCGTTGTAGCTCAGCTGGAAGACCGCGCGCGTGAAGCGCAGAGTGTCGGCCGGCGAGCAGGCGCCGGTCGTGAGCGCCGCCTCCCAGGATTGCTCCGCGCCCTTCATGTTGCCGAGCTTCACGTAGGCGAAAGCCTTCAGGTCGTCGATCGTCTTGTGATCGAAGCCGGTCAGCGGGCTCTTGGCCTCGGCCTTTTTCAGATCGGTCAGTCCGTCGTTCCAGTGGCCGGTCTGCAGCGCCTTCTGCGCGGCGATCATTTCGCGCGCGATCGAGCGGCTGATCTGCGGCCCCTTGGGCGCCGCCGCCCGGGCCGCGGGCGCGCCGCTTGCGCACAGCAGCGCCGCGGCGATTGCCGCGCTGAGGAACAGGGACCGACTCCGAATCTCGATTGTCGCACGTATCATCATCGAACCTCTCTGGCGTACGGGGATTGGCGTTCTTCAAGGAAACGGCGCGCAACCCGCAGGGGGCCGACGCGCCGGATCATTGCCAAAAATGCGCTATTGGAACAAGTTGTTGTTGACGAAACCTATCTTCTTCATGCCGCGGCTCTGCAGATCGGCGAGCGTCTTCGCCACATTGTCGTATTTCGCGAACTTGTCGACCGTGATGTGCA
>DATLUE010000148.1:0-2422 GCA_035533255.1 Allostellaceae bacterium
AGAATGAATATCGGGCACGCCGATGTCAAATAGTAATAAATTACTTTATTTATACTATTTGTAGGGCAGGGTGCTGCGAGCAGGCAAGGCCGGGGAAAGCTATTCCTCGTCGCCGATCTCGGCGGCCCGGCGGTCGCGAAAGGCGCGCGGGTGCAGCGGGTAGGCGGTGGTGTGCTTGATCCGCTCCATCGCGAAGCGCGAGGTGACGTTCTTCATCGGGGCGACGGCAATGAGGCGCTTGTAAAAGCCGTCATATTCGGTCATGTCGGCGACCGCGACGCGCAGCACGTAATCGACGTCGCCGGCCATGCGATAGACCTCCATGACCTCGGGCATCGCGGCGATGCCGGCGCTGAACCGCGTCAGCCACTCCGGCGTATGCTCGCCCGCTTCGACGCTGACGAGAACCGACAGCCCGACACCGACACGGTCCGGGTCGACGATCGCCACCCGGCGGGTGATGACGCCGCCCGCCTCGAGCTTCTGGATGCGCTTCCAGCACGGCGTCGCCGACAGCCCGACGCGCTCGGCCATCTGCGCGATCGACAGCGTCGCATTCTGCTGCAGGATGTCGATCAGCTGGCGGTCGATGTCGTCCATGGTCCGGCAGCCTCGATCCTGAGAACGGCGCCGAATTCAATTCTATCACGAAGCAAATGTCGAATACGTTATATATACAGTATAATTTGAGTTAAATGTGATCCAGCGCGCGGGTGATGTCGGCGAGCAGATCGGCTTCGGCTTCGAGGCCGGCGGAGAGGCGCACCAGGCTGTCGCCGATGCCCAAGGCCGCGCGCTCCTCGGGCTTGAGGCGCGAATGGGTCGTTGTCGCCGGATGGGTGACGAGGCTCTTCGAGTCGCCGAGATTGTTGGAGATGTCGACGAGGCGCAATGCGTCGAGAAAGCGGAAGCAGGCTTCCTTGTCGCCGGCGATGTCGAAGGCGACGACGGTGCCGCCATCGCTCATCTGCTGCCGCGCCAGTTCGTATTGCGGATGGCTCGGCAGGCCGGGATAGATCACCCGGCTCACCTTCGGGTGGCTCTCCAGATGGCGCGCGATCGCCAATGCGGTGCGGCATTGCCGCTCGACCCGGAGTTCGAGGGTTTCCAGGCCCTTCAACAATAGCCAGGCGTTGAACGGGCTGAGCGAGGGGCCGGTATGCCGGTAGAACAGGCCAAGATCGTCCTTGACGAACTTCTCGCTGGCGAGGATGGCGCCGCCGAGCGCGCGGCCCTGGCCGTCGATGTGCTTGGTCGCCGAATAGACGACGACATCGGCGCCGAGCTTGAGCGGCTTCTGCAACAGCGGCGTCGCGAACACGTTGTCGACGACGAGAATGCCGCCGGCGCGATGGGTCAGTCGCGCGACCTCGGCGATATCGATGATCTCCATCGCCGGGTTCGACGGGCTTTCGCAGAAGGCGACCGCCGCTCCCGGTCTATCTGATCGGGGGGCCAACGCCGCTTCCCAGGCGGACAGGTCGCGCCCATCGACCAGCACGCTCTCGATACCGAAGCGCGGCAAGAGGTCGGCGACGATGTAGTGGCAAGAGCCGAACAGCGCCCGGCTCGCCACGACGCGCTGTCCCGCGCGTAATTTGCACAACAGTGCCGCGAACACCGCGGCCATGCCGCTCGCCGTGGCGCGGCAGGCTTCGGCCCCTTCAATGAGGCGCAGCCGCTCCTCGAACATCGTCACGGTCGGGTTGCGGTAGCGCGAATAGACGTAGCGCGAGCCGTCCTGCTTGAAGGCGGCTTCAGCTTCGGCGGCGGTGCCGTAAACAAAGCCCGAGGTCAGGAATAACGCTTCGCAGGTTTCCTCGTAGCCGCTGCGCTCGCTGCCGCCGCGCACCAGGAGAGTGGCGGGGGCGAGTTCGGCTGCAAGCTCGGGCGGCAATATCGGCTTCGGCATGGCGGGCGCTCCATCGAGACAACCCGCGCCGGTCCCAGGGGCTGAACCCAGCAACAAAAAACCCCGGTCCGCCGCGGGCCAGGGATTTTTCAGACTCCCCGACCTTTTAGCGCAATATTTTACGTGGCGCGCAAGCCGGTCGGCTCAAATCCCCACGGTCTGCATGTAGTAGCGCGCCCGGACGACGTCTGTCAAGCGCGCGCTGGCGCCATGCCGGCACCCAAGGTAGGGTTTATTTCAGCCGTCAGAGAGGGGAGCGACGCCGATGCAGGTCATGGATGCGATCACCCGCGAACCCCAAATGTGATGGGTCCGCATCCCGAGCGCCGGAGAGACATCGTGTCGTCACAAGAGTATCGCTACACGGTTTATTTCGATCCGGCCGAAGAGGGCGGCTACGTGGTGACCTGCCCGTCCCTCCCTGGGCTCGTGACCGAGGGAGACACGCTCGCAGAGGCGCGCGCGATGGCGTCTGATGCCATCCGTGGTTACCTCGAAGCGCTTGCCAAG
>DATLUE010000149.1:0-6017 GCA_035533255.1 Allostellaceae bacterium
TGAGCCGCACCTTCTTGCGCTTGGCGTCGTCGACCAGCAGCTTGGCGCCGGGCCGGGAAGCAGCGTCACCAGCGAGGCCGCGCGCTCGAGGCACGCGCGTTGCGACATCAGGCGGCGGATGAGGGTGTCGAGCGCGCTCATCGCCGGCCTTAAGGCACCAGCCGGTAGCCGCCCGGCTCGGTAACGAGGATTTCCGCCTTGCCCGGATCGCGCTCGATCTTCTGGCGCAGGCGATAGACATGGGTTTCGAGCGTGTGCGTGGTCACGCCGGAATTATAGCCCCACACCTCGTTCAAGAGGATGGCGCGGCCGATGGTCTTCTCGCCGGCGCGATAGAGATATTTGAGGATCGCGGTTTCCTTCTCGGTGAGGCGCACCTTGCGGCGCTTGGCGTCGTCCACCAGGGTCTTGGCGCTCGGCCGGAAGGTATAGGGGCCGATCGCGAAGACCGCGTCCTCCGACGCCTCGTGCTGGCGAAGCTGCGCCCGCAACCGCGCCAGCAGCACATTCAGCCGGAACGGCTTGGTGATGTAATCATTGGCGCCGCTATCGAGGCCGAGGATCATATCCGCCTCGCCATCGGCGCCGGTCAGCATCAGGATCGGCGCGCGCACGCCCGCGCGCCGCATCACCCGGCACAGCTCGCGCCCGTCCATGTCGGGCAGGCCGACATCCAGGAGGATGACGTCGAAATATTGCGCTTTGGCGACGTCGAGGGCTTCGGCGGCGGTGGCGGCCTCGGACGCGGCGAATTCCTCGTGGAGTTGAAGCTGCTCGGCCAGCGAGCGGCGCAACGCCTCGTCGTCATCGATGATCAGGATTTTGCGGCCTACGGTCATCGCCCTGTCTGTCCCGGTCGTTACGCCTCGGCTGGGAACCTATAGGCCGGCAACCGCCGGTTCCTCCCCCTGTCGCCGCGGCGAGTGTAGGCGGATCGGCGCCGCGGGGCGATAGGCGGTCGGAGCCTCGCGCCTGGGCCGCCTATTGCTCGACCTCGACGCCCTTCCAGAACGCGACGAAATTCTTGATCTGCGACGCCGCGGCCAGCGGCTCGGGGTAGTACCAGGCCGCATCCCGGTTCTCGGCACCCTCGACCGCGACCGTGAAGTAGTGCGCGGTGCCTTTCCAATGGCACTGGCTCGTGGTCGCGCTGTCCTTGAAATAGCGCCGATCGACGCTGTCGGGCGGGAAATAGACATTTCCCTCGACCATCTCGACGGCCGGACTCTCGGCGAGAACCGTGCCGTGCCACATCGCTTTTGCCATGTCGCGCCTCCTGAGCTTGCTGCGCTGCATTTAAGCAGGCAAAGCCAGCAGGTCGCAATGGCCGACGGTCAGGCGCAATCGGCGCGCGGTAAGATGCCGGCGGCGCTGCGCCTCCCAGGCGTCGATGCGATCGATGGCTTCGGGCGATGCTTCGCGTGCGGCGCCGGCCTCGCTTGCGATCAGTGCTGACAGTAGCGTCTCGTCTCGTGCGTCGAGCTGCCAATCGCTGACCGCGCGCGCGATGCGAAATCCCGCGGCGCGCAAGTGCTTTTCCAATGCCGCCGGCGCATCGCCGCCGAGCGCCGGGCCGGAGCCCTTGTCGCGGTGCTGATGGCGCGCAAACGCCGCCGCAACGATCGCGTCTTCGGCGATAATCGGCTGCCAGTCGCGTTTGCCGTCGACGGTCAGCGCCGCCAGCAGCGGCACGCGCTGCTTTGCCAGAATCGCGACGAAGCGCTCCAGCCATGCCGGCGATACCAGATCGAAGAACGCCGCCGCGGTCATGCCATCGGCGTCGATTTCCGCAAGGCTCGCGAGATCGGCGGCGAGATCGAGCGGCAGCGCGTCGATCTGCCAGCGCGCCGGCCGCGCATCGATCGCGACGCGGCCGCCGCCGGCCAGGACCGGATAGCCTTGGCGGCGCGCCCAGAGCGTGAATTCGCCGGCTTGCGCGGCGATCAGCTCGCGGTCGCGATCGATCAACGTCCAGGCTTGATCGCCGGCGATGCGCGGCAACAGCGCGCGGCATTGCGCGCCGCTGCCGGCGCCGAGATCGACGATGCGCGCCGGGCGCGCTATCGGCAGCGCCGCGGCAAAATGCCGGGCGAGCGTCGGATTGCGCGCGGCGAGATCGGCGCTCGCGCGCAGCCGCAACCAATCGAGGGTAAAGCCGGTCATGCCAGGAGCCGCATGACCGCGGCGCGCCAGTGGGCGACCGCTTGCGGCCAATCGGGCAGCGCCGCCCCGGCGCGGCGCGCACCCTCGCTCAGCCGCGCCAGCAGCGCGCGATCGGCCACGACGCGACCCAGCGCAGCCGTCAACGCAGCGATATCGCCGGGCGGCACCAGTAGGCCCGCGCTCTCCGGCACGGTATCGGGAATGGCGCCGGCGCAGGTTGCGACGATCGGCAGCCCATGCGCCAGCGCCTCGGCAAACGCCATGCCATAGCCTTCGTGAAACGACGCCAGCACGAAGAGATCGGCGTCGTCGTAAGCCGGCACCAGTTGCGCGGGCGGCATCTCGCCCACCAAGCGCACATTCGCGTCGAGCCCGTGCGCCGTGATCGTGCGGTGCAGCGCGGCGACGCATACCGGATCGCGAGTCGTGCTGCCGATACAGTCGAGTTGCCATTCGCCACGATCGAGCTGCGCCAGCGCCTCGATCAGCACGCGATGTCCTTTGCGCGGCGTAATCGTCGCGACCGCCAGCAGCCGCAGCGGCTGGGCGGGAGCATCGCGTCGCATGATTGCTGCCGGTTTTACCGTGCCCGGCGGCACGATTGCGATGCGCTCGGTGGCGAGGCCGTAGCGCAGCAGGGCCGCGGCCGTGGTGCGGCTCGGGCATATGGCTCCGCGCAGCAGCGGCAGCAAGCGGTGCTCGGCGGCGCGCAAGCGCGATGCTTCCGTGGGTGCGAGCCCGCTCTCGTCGGCGAGCGGATGATGGATAAAGCCGATGAGCTTCAGCCGCTGGGCTTCGGCCGCGAGGCAATCGGCGAAGCCCAATAATGCAAGACCGTCGATCACCGCCGCCGCGCCGTCCGGCAGCGATGCCAGCGCCGCTGTTGCCGCGGCGCGCGCGACGGCATCGGCGCCCGGGAATTCGCCCGCCAGCTCGATGATGGCTACCTCATCGCCGCCGTCCCGCAAGCCGTCGACTACATGCCGCGCGAACAGATACCCGCCGGTGAGCTGGTCGATCGAGCCGGGGACGAGCAGCGCGAGCTTCAGGCGAGCGGTCCTTCGTATGCGGCCCACGCGACCGGCGATTCGCGCAACGTCACGCGCAGCGATGCCAGCGCCCCCGCCGTGCCGGGACCGAAGCCGTCGGCGGCGACGTAGGTCTTCAAGCGGCGAAAAATTTCGCCGGCGAGGAATTCGGTCGTGGTGTTGCGGCCCTTGAAGCCGGGCAGCTCGTCGAGATTGCGGTAATTGATTTCGCCGAGCACGGCTTTCAGCGTCTCGAGCGCCTTGCCGATGTCGCAAACCAGGCCGTCGGCGTCGAGCTCGGCGCGCCGCATTTCGATCTCGACGGTATAGGTCGCACCGTGCAGGCGTTGCGCCGGCCCGAAAATTTCGCCGACGAAACTGTGCGCGATCATCACATGATCGCTGACCGCAAGCGTGTACATCCTCGATCCTCTATGCGTAACGCACGATCTCGGCGAGCGCGCCGTCGGGCGCGGCGGCAAGCTGCGCCATCCGCTGCGGCAGCGCGTCGAGCGTGCAATGCCCGGTGATCAGACCGTCGTAAACCGGATCGGCCAGCAGCGCCAGCGCCAGCGCGAGCCGCTCGCGGTGGCTGCGCCGAGCGCGGCGCGCGGTCGCGACCGCGCCGACTTGCGACGAGATCAGCCGCAAGCGGCGCCGGTGGAACGCCTCGCCCAAAGGAACCGCCACCGGCCGGTCGCCATACCAGCTCAGCTCCATCACGGTCGCCTCGAAGCCGGCAAGCCGCAACGCCGTCGCCAGGCCGGCGTCGCTGGCGCTGGCATGAAAGACGAGATCGCAATCGCCGGCCGCGTCCGCCGGCAAGGCAAAGCGGCAACCGAGCGATGCGGCAAGGGGCGCGCGGCGCGGGTCGGTATCGATCAGCGCGACGCGCGTGCCCGGCAGCTTGGCGGCGAGCGCGGCGATCAGGCAGCCGACGACGCCCGCGCCGACGACCGCGATGCGATCGCCGATCCGCGGTCCCGCATCCCACAACGCGTTGAGCGCAGTCTCCATATTGGCGGCGAGCGCGGCGCGCGTGTCGGACACCTCGTCGGGCACCGGCAGGACCGCGCCCTCGGGCACGACGTAAAGATCCTGGTGCGGGTAGAGGCAGAACACGCGCATGCCGCGCAGCGCCGGCGCGCCATCCTCGACGATGCCGACCGAGGCATAGCCGTATTTCACCGGCGCCGGAAAATCGCCCTCTTGGAAGGGACAGCGCATCGTGCGGTATTCGCTCGCCGGCACGCGGCCTTGAAATACCAGGCTCTCGGTGCCGCGGCTGATAGCGCTGGCGCGCGCGCGAATCAGAATCTCGTCAGCGCCGCGTACCGGCAAGGACGCGGTGCGGATTTCGCCGCGCCCGGGCGCTGCCAGCCAGAAGGCGCGCGCCTGCAAGCTCATCCTAGCGGCCGAAGATGCACTCGAAGAGCGTATCCGCGCCCAGCGAGAAGCGGCGAATCTGCGGGCGCAAGCCGAGGCTCGGCTCGGCAATCTCGGGCAAGGTGAGGCTCGGCCGTCCCGAGCCCAACAATAGCGGCGCGATTGTGAGCTGCAGTCGGTCGAGACATCCGGCGCGGAGAAAATTCGAGATCGTCACGCCGCCGCCCTCGATGAACAGCCAGTGCAGCCCGCGCCGGGCGAGCGCTTCGGTAATCGTCGCTGGTGCGATCACGCTGCCGTCGCGCGGCAGCACCAGGGTCTCGCCATCGCGGGCTGGGGACACGTTCTCGTGATCGCTCGCGACGATGACGATCGTCCGCGCCCCGCGATCAGCGAAGACCTGATGATGCGGCGGCAATTTGCGCTCGGGATCGATCACGACGCGCACCGGATGGGGGCCCGCGCAACGCCGCACGGTCAGCAGCGGGTCGTCATGCAGGATGGTGTCGGCGCCGACGATGACCGCGTCGGCCAAGGCGCGCATGCGGTGGGTATGGCATAGATCTTCCTCGCCCGAGATCCAGCGCGAGGCGCCGGCGGCGGCGGCGATCCGGCCGTCGAGGCTTTGCGCGAGATGCGCGACGGCGAAGCTCTCTCCGGGCGCTGGGACGCACAGCGGCCCGTAGAGCGCTTCAAGCTCGCCGGCGCCGATGCTGCCGATGGGTGCGCCGCGTCGGCGTGCCAAGATGGCTTGCCATTGCGCTTCGCCGCGTCCCCTGATGTCGCCTTCCGCGGCCATGCTACAGCTTTCCCAATAGCGCATATTGAGGTAGGGACCGATCCTTGAATACCAACAAATTTTCGCGAGCGGCGATCCCTCGGCCCTTCGGCGCCGCCAATTGGGTAACCGGCACGCGTGCGATTTTCGCCGCCGGGTTGCTCGGCTATGTGCTGCTGGCGCTGGCGCAGGATCTGCCGCCGACACCGCCGCTGCGCTGGTTTTGGGCCGCAGGCGCGCTGGCGGCGCTGGCGCTCGACGGCATCGACGGCATGCTGGCGCGGCGGCTCGGCGCGGCAAGTCGGTTCGGCGCGCGCTTCGATCTGGAAACCGATGCGGCGACGCTGCTCGGGCTCAGCCTCTTGGTTTGGAGCAGCGGCCAGGCCGGGCCGTGGGTACTGGCAAGCGGCGCGATGCGTTATATCTTTGTGGCGGCAAGCTGGGCCTGGCCGGCTTTGGCGGCACCGCTGCCGGCGAGCAAGCGTCGCCAGGCGATCTGCGCGACGCAGATTGTCGTGCTGATCCTGGCGGCGGTGCCGCCGATCCCGCCGCCGGTGGCGGCGGCGCTGTGTTTTGTGGCGCTGGCGCTGCTGAGCTATTCCTTCGCGGCGGATGTCGCGTGGCTGGTCGTGCGGCGCGTTGGCGAGGGGAACGAAGACGAC
>DATLUE010000150.1:0-4795 GCA_035533255.1 Allostellaceae bacterium
TCGGCGAGATAATCCTTGGCGGCCTTGTTGTGGACCGAAGCGTTCACCTCGGCGTAATAGCGCGTGTTGATGAGCACGCGCGGCAGGCTGTCGCTGTTGAGCTCGACCAGCCAGCCGCCGGCTTGCGGCCGCACGAATACATCGGGCACCACCGGCTGCGCGATCGCGCCGTCGAATTGCAGGCCGGGCTTGGGATCGAGCGCGCGAATCTCGGCCGCCATCTCGGCGAGATCGGCGGCATCGACGCGGCACAGCCGCAAGAGCTGCGGGACGTCGCGGCAGGCGAGCAGCGATAGATTCTCGATCAGCGCCTGCATCGCCGGGTCGTAGCGATTGCGCTCCCGCAGTTGGATCGCCAAGCATTCGGCGAGATTGCGCGCGAATATGCCGGTTGGCTCGAAGCGCTGCATCACGATCAGCACTTTCTCGACCTGGCCGATCTCGCAGCCCATCGTCTGCGCGACCGCATCGAGCGTGACGGTGAGATAGCCGGCCTCGTCGATCTGATCGACGAGATGCGCGCCGATGACGCGGTCGATCGGGTCTTTGACCTCTTCGGCAAGCTGCGCCAGCAGATGCTCGCGCAAGGTCACCGGCCGCGCCAGGGTCTGGTCGATGCCGGGCAGATCGTCGCTGTCGGGCCGCGCGGCGCGCGACCGCCAGGCATCCGGATCGCCGGCGTAATCGAGGTTGCCTTCGCCGTCGCTGCCGGCGACCTCGTGCCAGGCCTCGACGGCTTCCTCGTGGCTGGCTTCCGCCGGCGTCGCGGTTTCGACCGGCGGGGTCTCGGCGGACTCCTGCGAGGTATTGTCGCTCTCGAGCAGCGGGTTCTGCTCGACCTCGCCCTCAACATAGGCGGCGAGCTCGAGATTCGACAGTTGCAGCAGCTTGATCGCCTGCTGCAATTGGGGCGTCATGACCAGGGCCTGGCCTTGACGGATGTCGAGTCTTTGAACCAGCGCCATGATTGCGGTTATAGAGCGAGGGAAGCCATCGCTGCAAACTTCGTACCAACTCCCTTATTTTCCGTTAAGCATGTCAACGGAAAACCGGGAACTGCCCAAAAAATGTTCGGGAAAACCATTGGGATAAAAGGAGTTAGAGGCTGAATCGCTCGCCGAGATAGACCCGCCGCACATTCGGGTCGTTGACGATTTCGCGGGGCGCTCCATCCATCAGCACTTGGCCTTCATGGAGGATATAAGCGCGGTCGACGATCCCCAGCGTCTCGCGGACATTGTGGTCGGTGATCAGAACGCCGATGCCGCGATCCTTCAGATGGGCGACCAGGTCGCGGATGTCGCTGACCGCGATCGGGTCGATGCCCGCCAGCGGCTCGTCGAGCAGGATGAAATGCGGCTGAGTCGCGAGGGCGCGGGCGATCTCGACGCGGCGGCGCTCGCCGCCCGACAGCGCCATCGCCGGGGCGCGCCGCAAATGGGTGATCGAGAATTCCGCGAGCAATTCGTCGATCGCGGATTCGCGCAATTCGGGAACCGGCTCGGACACTTCCAGCACGGCACGGATGTTCTGCTCGACGGTCAGGCCGCGGAAGATCGATGCCTCTTGCGGCAGATAGCCGATCCCCAGCCGCGCGCGGCGGTACATCGGCAGGTCGGTGATATCCTCGCCGTCGAGCGTGATCCGGCCGATATCGGCGCGGATCAGGCCGGTGATGAAGTAGAAGCAGGTGTTCTAGCCGGCACCGTTGGGGCCCAGCAGGCCGACCGCCTCGCCGCGCTGCACCGTCACGTTCACCTCGCGGAGCACGGGCCGCTTCTTGAAGCTTTTGCCGAGATTGTGGGCGGAGAGTCCGGTGTTGCTCGCGACCAGCCGAGGGCCCGCATGCGGCGCGCCGGGCGGGGCGGCCGGCCGGCCGGCCGGGGAGGGCGGCGTTGCGGTCACCGCGGCGGCGCGCCGGCGGCGGGCGCCGGCTTTTGCGTCTGATTCTGCGGGTGCGGGATCAGCAATCCCTCGACGCGCGGGCGGGCGCCGGTCAATTGCGCCGAGGGCGGCGCGCTCAACAAGCGGGCGACGTTGTTGTTGGTGTCGACGACGGCGTATTGGCCGCGCAACTCGTTTTCCCCCCGCGTCAAGGTCACATGACCGGTCAGCGTCGCGATGCCCGTGTCGAGATTATACACGCCGGCATCGCCGCGCGCGATCTGATCCTGCGATACCACGATGACATGGCCCTGGGCGTCGACCTTGCTGATTTTCGAAGGCTGGTTGGCCGGCTTGGTCACTTCGGTCGTCAGCACGTCGCCGCGGATCGATTTCGGCTCGGGGCCCCGGCGAACCGCGACCGCATCGCCGCGCGCGACGCCGATCTGCTTCTGGTCGTACCATTCGAGACTGTCGCGCGCCGTGACGATGTCCTGCGGCGTGACGATTTTGAGATTCTTGCCGGTCACCACCAGCACGGATTGATCGACATCGTAAACCGCGTGGTCGCCGTAAGCGGTTTGCGTCGGCGTCGCAAAGACGACGTTGCCGTCCGCCTCGATGCGATAGACCTGGGTCGAGCCGTTGTCGAGCGGGCTCTGACTCGCGGCCGGCTGGCCGGCGCGCGGTTGCGCCGCCGCCGCGGTGGCGGCATTCGGTGCCGGCGCGTTGCGGTAATAGGCGTAGAGCGTATCGGCGGTGACGGAATTGTCGCCGCGCGTCGCCTTGGCACGGCCGCGCGCGATATAGACGTGATTGTTCTGTTGCCATTCGATGCCGTTATCGGCCTCGATGTTGAGCGGCTGGTTGTTGTCGCTGCCGGCGAGGCCCAGCGCATTCGACGGCGGCGGCGCCTGCGCATGCACTACCGCCGACAGGGGCAATGCCAGGGCGAGGGCAAGCAGCGCGGTCGCGCCGCGCCTCATTCCGCTTCCTGCGGGCGCGGCAGCAGGGTCAGGCGGGTCTTGCCCGTGAAGTCGATCACGGCACCGCGATTGGACATCGTGAAGCCCTCGGCGGTGACGTGGCCGAACGGGCCCTGACCGGTCACCGGCTGATCGCCGAGCGCGCTTCCGTTGGCGATGTCGAGCCGCGCGCTATCGGTGTGGAACTCGTTGCCGCGATCCTGATAAAGCTCGACGTTGCCATAGAGATCGAGAAGCTGCGGCTGCGGCTGATAGGTGCCGGTATAGCCCGTGACCTCGACCCAATTGCCGCTGTTCGTGGTCATGTCGGCCTTGGGCGCATCGAGCGAGACGATGTCGTCGGCCGGCGAGGATTGGGTCGCGGTCGCGGCGGTCAGCACATAAGGCTGGTTGTCGCGATCGATGCCGCTATAGCGCGGGTCCACCATCCGCAGATTGCGCGCCTCGGTCAGATCGATGCGCGGCAGGTTGAAGCGCAGGTGATCGATCGCGGATTTGATCTCGGGCCAGGTGCCGACCAGCAGCAGCAGGCACACCGCCAGCGCCGGCAGGATCCATTTGGTACGCTGCACGAAGCGGCTGTGGCTGCGCGTATCGCCGAAGCGCAGGTGACGTCGCAGCGTCACGCGCAAGGCGATCGTGGGATCGACCATTCCTCTCATGCGATGCCGGCGCGCAAGCAGTCGTGGATGTGCAGGATGCCGAGCGGCCGGCCCTCGGCATCGACGGCGAACAGGCTGGTGATCGCATACTGGTTCATGCGCCCCAGCGCTTCGGCGGCCAGGGCTTGCGGGCGAATGGTCTTGGGCTGGCGATTCATCACCTTGTCGACGCCGGCGCGGAGCAGGCCGTCATTCATGTGACGCCGCAAATCGCCGTCGGTGACGATGCCGACGAGATGGCCGTCGCTGTCGGTGACGCCGACGCAGCCGAAGCTTTTCGCCGACATCGCGAGGATCGCGTCGGCCATCGCGGTGCCGAGCGCGACCAGCGGCATGGCGTCGCCGGCATGCATGATATCGGTGACGGTCAGCAATTGCCGGCCGAGATCGCCGCCGGGATGGAGGCGCTGGAAATCGGCGATCGCGAAGCCCTTGCGCTCCAGCATGGCGATCGCCAGTGCGTCGCCGAGCGCCAGCATCATCGTGGTCGAGGTCGTGGGCGCGAGCCCCATCGGGCAGGCTTCCTCGCTCGCCGGCAGCACCAGGGCGATGTCGGCGGCCTCGACCAGCGCGCTGCCGTCGCGGCGCGTCATCGCGACCAGCGGGATGCGCAGCCGCCGGGTATAGCCGAGGATGGCGTCGAGCTCGGCGGTGTCGCCGGAATTCGAGAGCGCCAGCACCGCGTCGCCGGGCGCGATCATGCCGAGATCGCCGTGGCCCGCTTCGGCGGGATGAACGAACTGTGCCGGCGTGCCGGTCGAGGCGAAGGTCGCGGCGATCTTGCGCGCGATATGGCCGCTTTTGCCCATCCCGGTGACGGTGACGCGGCCCCGGGTTGCGGCCAGGAGGTCGACGGCGTCCGAAAAGCGTCCGCTCAGCTCGTCGGCCAACGCAGCGAGGCCGGCGATCTCGGTCTTGAGAACGCGGCGCGCGACGGCCAACGTATTGTCGATAGCGTCTTTCGGCATGAACCGAGCGATCGAGCCTATTCCAAGAGTGTGACCGAGGACCCGGCGGCGGCCTGGGTCCCCTGCGATACGGCGCCTCTGCCTATGCTATAGGCCCAACTATGCCGCCGCTTCCCTGGTCCGGTCAACGGAGCGGGTGCGGGCACGCGTTTATGCCGCACTGCAGCAAGAGCTTAGCACGGCCGGGTGCCGGTCGGCACCATCCTCCAAGGGGAGCTTCGCAAGGCGCGGGGTCGCGAGATTCTGGGGCCGGCTTTGCTACGCCCTTAATGCTCGAAAATATCCGCGTTTTCGA
>DATLUE010000151.1:0-4425 GCA_035533255.1 Allostellaceae bacterium
GATCGCGCCGCGCGCCGGCAATGCCGTGTAAAGCCGCTCTGCCATTCGACTGACTTCCTTGCCGGCTAGAGTTAGGTGCGCGGTCGAAGCTTGGCAAGCGGCGGGGTCCCGGGCGAATCGAGGGGTTTGCGTCGGCGCCTATTGCGCTTACCATCCGCCTTATCGGGCGGCGCGGAGGAAAGCCATGCTCAGCCAGGAAGAGAACCGGCGATTCACGGAGGTCGGCCGCGGCACGCCGATGGGCGAGCTGTTGCGGCGCTATTGGCACCCGGTCGGCTGCTCGGAATTCGTGACCGGCAAGCCCCAGCGCGTGAAGGTGCTGGGCGAGGAGCTGGTGCTGTATCGCGGCGCCAGCGGCCAGCCCGCGCTGATGCAACTGCGCTGCGCCCATCGCAGCCTCGCCCTCGATTACGGCCGCGTCGAGGGCGATTGCCTGCGCTGCCCCTATCACGGCTGGCTCTACGACCGCACCGGCCAATGCCTCGAGCAGCCGGCCGAGCCCGAAGGCAGCTCGTTCAAGGAAAAGATCAAGCTGCGGAGCTACCCGGTGCAGGAGTTCAGCGGCCTCGTCTTTGGCTATATGGGCCCCGATCCGGCGCCGCTGCTGCCTCTCTACGACGTGCTGCGGATGGAGGACGGCGTCAAGGAAGTTCAGCTTCAGAACGTCCACGCCAATTTCTTCAACCACGTCGAGAACATCGTCGATATCAGCCATCTGGCATGGCTGCATGGCTACACCTTCCCCGCCTATGGCGCGCGCAAGGTGAGCTATCATTGGGAGCGCAAGGAATACGGCGCCGACAACGTCATGCTGGTCGAAGGCCTCACCGACACGCACATCTCGTGTTACGGCTTTCCCGCCGTCAATCGCTTCGCCTTGCCGCCGGTCGATCCGAACGGCGAGTTGGTGCGCTCGATGATTTGGCGCGTGCCGGCCGACGACGCCTCGACGCTTTTGTATTTCGTCCGCTTCTATCCGAGCGACCGGCGCTCGTTCCACAGCTCGAAGCGCGAAGTGAAGCTCGGCGAATACGCGCCGCTGGCAAATGATTGGTGGGGCATCAACGTCAACGACCAGGATCGCATGGCGGTCGAGCAGCAGGGCGTCGTCGCGGACCGGCCGGGCGAGCATCTCGGCGTCTCCGATGGCGGCATCATCGCGATGCGCCAGATGATGCGCGAATCGCTGGCCGCCATTGAGCAAGGCAAGGATCCGCTATGCGTCATTCGCGATCCCGCCAAGCAAATGGTCGATTTCCCGCAGAAATCGACCATGATGGCGGAAAAGCAGAAGGACGCGGACTACGCGATGGGCTTCGCGGCGACCAAGGCGGCGGAGTAGGGGGGCAGGAAGCCCCTCTCCGCGCGCAACGCGCGCAGAAGGTTAGACGAGGGCTCATGTGTGAATCGAAAGGCGACGCCCAGATTACTTGGAGCGCTTGGCAAGGGGCGGGGCGCGCAGAGAGGGGGAGGAAATTCATGATCACACGGCTTCACCGCGGCGCTGCCGGCGCCGCCATCGTCATCGCGCTTCTTTTGGCGGCATCGGCGCCGCCCGCTTTTGCCGCGACGACGCTTACTGTCGGCAAGGCCAATGCGACCTCCGACGCGATCATTCCCGTCGATGTCGGCGACCAGCTCGGGATTTTCAAAAAGCACGGGCTCGATCTCAAGATCATCGACTTCGGCGGCGGCAGCAAGATGGCGCAGGCGATGGCCGCGGGCAGCATCGATATCGGCGATGGCGCCGGCACCGAGACCGCCTTGGTGGCCAAGGGCGTGCCGATGATCGCGGTGTGCGAGAGCACCGCGCCGGCTCCGTTCCTTGCCATCGGCGTGCCGTGGGATTCGCCGATCAAATCGCTCGCGGATTTGAAGGGCAAGACCATCGGCGTCTCGAGCCCGGGCTCGTTCAGCGACTGGTCGGGTCACGAGCTCGCGCGCAAGGAAGGTTGGGGCGCGGACGGGGTGAAAACCGTCGCGATCGGCGGCGGCGCGGCGCCCGCGAGCGCCGCTTTCCGCGCCCATCAGGTCGATGCCGCGATCGGCGGCACCTCGCAATTCCCCGTCTTCGAGGAAAGCAAGGTCGGGCGGCTGCTCGCGCCGGTCTCGAGCTATGAGGGGAACGTCGCCTCCGGCGCGCTCTTCGCCTCGAACCGTCTGGTCGCCGCCAATCCTGGCGCGATCCGTGCGTTCCTCGCCGCCTGGATGGAAACGGTCGATTACATGCGGACGCACAAAGCCGAGACGGTGAAGATCGAAAGCGGCATCACTCATTTCGACCAGACCGTAATGTCGCGGGAATACGACCTGACCATCGGCATGTTCACCAAGGACTGCCGGTTCGACCCGGAATCGCTGGCGACGCTGAAGCGGTCATACGTCGAGCTGAAATTGCTCGCCGAAGCACCCGACATGTCGAAGCTCTACACCGACGCCTATTTGCCCAAGTGAGCCTCCGCTTTCGCGGGAATGACGGTGATGAATTGTGCGAGCTTTTAGATCAGCTTGGCTTGGCACAGCGCTTGGCAATCGTCCCACCTCTCTTTATACCCGTCGCCCATGAGGATTCTTTTAGTCACGGCGACGCGGATCGGCGATGCCGTGCTCTCGACCGGGGTGCTCTCGCATCTGATCGATCGTTTCCCCGGCGCGCGCATCACGATCGCCGCCGGCCGCGATGCCGCGCCGATCTTCGCGGATGTGCCGGGGCTCGAGCGCATCATCGCGATCGAGAAGCGGCGCTGGCGGCTGCATTGGCTCGCGCTTTATCGTGCGGTCGCGCTCGCGCGCTGGGATATCGTGGTGGATTTGCGTGCGTCCGCGATCGCTTATCTGCTCTGGGCACGCGAGCGGAACGTCGCGCAGAAGCGCCAGGTGGGCGAGCATCGCATCCGGCAATTGGCGCGTATCTTCGCGCTAGACCCGCCACCATCGCCGCATTTGTGGATCGCGCCGCAGCGCGAGGCCGAGGCGGCAAGCCTGGTGCCGCCGGGCGCGTCGGTCGTCGCCATCGGGCCGGCGGCGAATTGGCGCGGCAAGGAATGGCGCGCCGAGCGCTTTGCCGAGCTGGCGCTGCGCTTGACGGCGCCGGGCGGGGTCTTTCCCGGCGCGCGCGTCGTCGTGTTGGCGGCGGCGCATGAGCGCGCGCAGGCTTTGCCGCTGATCGCGGCGCTCGGGCCCCGTGCGATCGATCTGGTCGGCAAGATTCATCTGCTGACGGTTGCCGCGGTGATCCGGCGCGCGGCGATCTTCGTCGGCAACGACACCGGCCTCATGCATCTTGCTGCCGCGACCGGCACGCCAACCTTGGGTCTCTTCGGGCCAAGCCCGATCGATCAATACGCGCCCTGGGGGCCGCACACGGCGGTTGTCTCGACAGCGATCCCGCATCGCGATCTGATCCCGCCGGATTTCGACCGCCTGACGACCGACACACTGATGGACAGTCTCAGCGTCGATGCAGCCGAGGAAGCCGTGCGCAAGCTCTGGGCGCGCGTCTCGGGCAAGGCCGCCTGATGGCGGCGGTGGTGATGACCGATGACGGCATCGCATTCGACGGATTGACGCCGACGCGCGGCCCGCTCGGTGGTGCCGAGGCCGCGTTCTTGACGCTCGCCGAAGCGCTGGCGTCGCGGGGCCATTCCGTGCGGGTGCGCAATCGCTGCGCCGCGTCGCTGGTGCATAACGGCGTCGATTGGGCGCCGCTCGATGCCGGCTTGCCCGAGACATGCGATCTCTACATCGCCAATCGCGGCCATCGTCTCGTCGGTCTGGTGCCGCAGGCGCGCCGGCGGCTCTTCTGGATTCACAATCCCGGAAACTATCTGCGCAAATGGCGTTACGTTAGCGCGCTGTGGCGCTACCGTCCGGTGATCGTGACCACGGGCGAATATCATGCTGCGACCGTGCCGTGGTGGCTGCCGAGCGGCGGCCGCGTTTCGATCCCCTACGCGTTGCCGGATGAATTCCGCCGCGCCACGCCGCTGGATGTACCGCCGCCGCCGCGCGCGATCTTCACCTCGAACCCGCTGCGCGGCCTCGATTGGCTGCTCGATCTGTGGGCGCGGCAGATTCACCCGCGCCTGCCGCAGGCCGAGCTGCATCTCTATTGCGGTCCGGCGGTTTATGGCGCGGTCGGCGATGCCAAGGCCGCGCCGATGCGTGCGGTGCTGGCGCGCGCGGATAGTCTTGCGGCCAAAGGCGTGCGGCGCTTTGCGCCGCTGCCGCGGTCGGAGCTGATCGCAGCGCTCCGTGCCAGCCGCGCGATGCTCTATCGCGGCAATGTCGGCGAGACCTTTTGCCTCGCGGTCGCCGAGGCGCAGGCGCTGGGCGTGCCGGCGGTGGTGCAGCCCTTGGGCTCGCTGGCCGAGCGCGTGCAGGACGGCGTCACCGGCTTCGTCGCCGCGGATGACGAGACCTTCG
>DATLUE010000152.1:0-23735 GCA_035533255.1 Allostellaceae bacterium
TCGCGCATCGCCACCGAGTTCCGCCATCGCTTCAAGAAGGACGTGGTGATCGACATCTTCTGCTATCGCCGCCACGGCCATAACGAGGGCGACGAGCCGGCCTTCACTCAGCCGCTGATGTACAAGGCGATCGCCGCTCACCCCTCGACTCGCGAGATCTATGCCAAGCGCCTGATCGCCGAGGGTGTGATCACCGAGGACGAGGTCGAGCAATCGGCGAAAGAATTCACCGCCAAGCTCGAAACCGAATACGAGGCCGCCAAGGCTTATCGCCCCAACAAGGCGGATTGGCTCGAAGGCGCCTGGACCGGCTTGCAGGCCGCGTCGGGCGAGGATCGCCGGGGCGAGACCGCAGTCTCGCTGGAGCTGTTGAAGGAAGTCGGCGCGGCGCTCTCGCACGCGCCGGAAGGCTTCAACCTCAACCGCAAGCTCGTCCGCCAGCTCGAAGCCAAGCGCCAAGCGATCGAGAGCGGCGAGGGCGTCGATTGGGCGACCGCCGAGGCGCTTGCCTTCGGCACGCTGTGCGCCGAGGGCACGCCGGTTCGCCTCTCGGGCCAGGATTCGGGCCGCGGCACCTTCTCGCAGCGCCACGCCGTGCTGGTCGATCAGGAGACCGAGGACCGCTACATCCCGCTCGGCCATGTGCGCGACGGCCAGGCGCCGTTCGAGGTGATCGACAGCCCGCTGTCGGAAGCCGCCGTGCTCGGTTTCGAATACGGCTACACCCTCGCCGACCCGCATGCCCTGGTGCTGTGGGAAGCGCAATTCGGCGATTTCGCCAATGGCGCGCAGGTCATCATCGACCAGTTCATCGCCTCGGGCGAAGCGAAATGGCTGCGCATGTCGGGCGTCGTGCTGCTGCTGCCGCATGGCTATGAAGGCCAGGGCCCCGAGCATTCCTCGGCCCGGTTCGAGCGCTATCTCCAGCTCTGCGGCGAAGACAATTGGCAGGTCTGCAACCTCACCAGCGCCGCCAACTACTTTCACGCGTTGCGGCGCCAGGTGCGGCGCAATTTCCGCAAGCCGCTCATTCTGACGACGCCGAAATCGATGCTGCGCGCGCCGGAAATGATGTCGAGCGTCGTGGCGATGGGGCCCGGCACATCGTTCCACCGCGTCTTCGGCGATACCGACAAGGCGGTCGATCCAGCCAAGACGCGCCGCGTCGTCCTCAGCACCGGCAAGGTGCATTTCGACCTCGCCAAATATCGCACCGAGCACAAGATCAACGACGTCGCGCTGGTCCGTATCGAGCAGCTCTATCCGTTCCCGTTCAACACGCTCGCGACCATCCTCGCGCCCTATAAAGGCGCCGAGTTCGTGTGGTGCCAGGAAGAGCCCGAGAATATGGGCGCGTGGCATTTCATCGATCGCAAGATCGAGCGCGTGCTCGGCGGGCTCGACGGCAAAGGCAAGCGCGCGCGTTACGTCGGCCGTCCGGAGGCGGCCGCGACCGCGACCGGGTTGTTGCGCCGTCACAACGCCGAGCAGGCGCGGCTGGTCGCCGAAGCTCTCGCCGTCTGACGCGCAAGGCGAGAGGGCCAAGGGGCGAGAGGGGAAAACGATGCCGACCGAAATCAAAGTCCCGGCACTCGGGGAATCGGTGACCGAGGCGACGGTTGCGCGCTGGCTGAAGCAGCCGGGCGATACCGTGGCGATGGACGATCCCGTGGTCGAGCTCGAGACCGACAAGGTGACCCTCGAAGTCAACGCACCTGCCGCTGGAACGCTTACCGACGTGCTGGTCGCCGAAGGCAGCAATGTCGGCGTCGGCGCGGTGCTCGGCCGCATCGGCGAGGGTGCGGTGAAGCCGATGCCGGCCGCAAAATCGCCGGCTCCCGCAAAGCCCGCGCCGGCCCCGCCAGCCAAAACCGCTGCGGCGCCTGTGCCAACGCCGGCGAATAACGGCGCCGATATCTTGGCGCGCTCCGGTCCCGCCGTGCGCAAGCTCGTCGCCGAGACCCAGATCGATCCGATCCAAATCGCGCCGACCGGCAAGGATGGCAGGCTGACCAAACCCGATGTCGCGGCGGCCGCGACCAAGCCGGCTTCCGAACCGGCGCCGCTCGCGCGTGCGCCCAACCTGCGGGAAACCGGTTCGCGCGAGGAACGCGTGCGCATGACGCGGCTTCGGAAGCGCATCGCCGAGCGGTTGAAAGAGGCGCAGAACACCGCCGCCATGCTCACCACCTTCAACGAGGTGGATATGACCGAGGTGATGGCGCTGCGCGAGCGCTATCGCGAAAGCTTCGAGAAGCAGCACGGCGTGCGGCTCGGCTTCATGTCGATCTTCGCCAAGGCCTGCATCACCGCGCTCAAGGAAATTCCCGCGGCGAATGCCGAGATCGACGGCGACGACATCGTCTACAAGAATCATTACGACATCGGCGTCGCGGTCGGCACCGAGCAAGGCCTGGTCGTGCCGGTGGTGCGCGATGCGGATCGGCTCAGCTTTGCCGAGATCGAGAAGCGCGTCGCCGATCTCGGCCGTCGCGCGCGCGACGGAAAACTGTCGCTCGACGAGCTCTCGGGCGGCACCTTCACTATCACCAATGGCGGCGTTTACGGCTCGCTGCTGTCGACGCCGATCCTCAACCCGCCGCAGGCCGCGATCCTCGGCATGCACAAGATCCAGAAGCGCCCGATGGTGGTCGGCGACAAGATCGAGGCGCGGGCGATGATGTATCTCGCGCTCAGCTACGATCACCGCCTGATCGACGGCCGCGAGGCCGTGACCTTTCTGGTGCGCGTCAAGGAATGCATCGAAGACCCGCAGCGCATGCTGTTCGGCGTCTGATCCCCGAATCTCCAACCGTGATATCGCGCGGTATCACCCCCTCACCCCAACCCACTCCCCAAGGGGAGAGGGAGCTGATCGCCAAGGCGCGAAGCTCCTCGCCCTTTGGCGAGAGGAAAGGGCCCCTCGCGAAGCGACGGGAAGGTGAGGGGGCTCCGTCGGCGATACGCCAACGACGGCAGCAATCACAATGACCGATAGCTACGATGTCATCGTCATCGGCAGCGGGCCGGGAGGCTATGTCGCGGCGATCCGCGCGGCGCAGCTCGGCATGAGCGTCGCCTGCATCGACAAGCGCGCGACGCCGGGCGGCACTTGCCTCAACATCGGCTGCATCCCGTCGAAGGCATTGCTGCAATCCTCGGAAAAATACGAGGAGACGAATCACGCCCTGGCCGTGCATGGCATAAAAGCCGGCAAGATCGAGCTCGATCTTGCCGTCATGCTGGCGCGCAAGGACAAGGTCGTCGCCGAGAACACGCGCGGCGTCGAATTCCTGTTCCGCAAGAACAAGGTCGCATTCGTCAAGGGCGCGGCGAAGTTCACGGCCAAGAACACGCTCGCGGTCACGGGCGACGATGGCAAGGTGCAGGAGCTGAAAGCCGGCAAGGCGATCATTATCGCCACCGGCTCCGACAGTGTGAGCCTGCCCGGCATCGCCATCGACGAGAAAACCATCGTCAGCTCGACCGGCGCGCTCGCGTTGCCCGCGGTGCCGAGGCATCTGGTGGTGGTGGGCGGCGGCTACATCGGCCTCGAGATGGGCTCGGTGTGGCGGCGGCTGGGCGCGCAAGTCACGGTGGTCGAGTTCCTCGACCGCATCACGCCGACGATGGATGCCGAGGTGGGCAAGGCGTTGCAAGCCTCGCTGACAAGGCAAGGCTTCGCGTTCAGGCTGGGCACCAAGGTCACCGGCGCCAAGCAGGCGAAGGGTGGATTGACCCTATCGCTCGAAGCAGCGCCCCTCGAAACAGGAGGGGGCGGCAAAGCGGAAGAACTCGCTTGCGATGTCGTGCTGGTTTCGGTCGGTCGGCGTCCCTACACCGACGGGCTCGGCCTCGATACGGTCGGCGTCACGCTCGACAACAAGGGGCGCATTACCGTCGATGCCGGCTTTGCAACCAACGCCCCGGGCATCTATGCGATCGGCGACGTGATCGCCGGGCCGATGCTGGCGCATAAGGCGTCGGAGGAAGGCGTCGTGCTGGTCGAAACGCTGGCGGGCCAGCGTCCGCATCTTGACTACGATGCGATTCCGGCGGTGATCTATACCCATCCCGAAGTCGGCTCGGTCGGCAAGACCGAGGAAGAATTGAAAGCCGCGGGCATCGCCTATCGCATCGGCAAATTCCCGTTCTCGGCCAATGCGCGCGCGCGCGCCAACGCCGACACCGAGGGCTTCGTCAAAATCCTCGCCGATCAAACGAGCGACCGTGTGCTCGGCGTCCATATCATCGGCGCCGACGCTGGCACGATGATCGCCGAGGCGGCGCTGGCGATGGAATTCGGCGCTTCTGCCGAGGACATCGCGCGCACTTGCCACGCGCATCCGACCTTGAGCGAGGCGGTGAAGGAAGCCGCGCTCGCCGTCGGCGGGCATCCGATTCATATTTAGCCGGGCTCAGCCCTTCGCTCTGGGATGCGCCTTGTCGTAGACCGCGGCGAGGCGGGCCGCATCGACTGCCGTATAGCGCTGCGTCGTCGAGAGGCTGGCGTGGCCCAGCAATTCCTGGATCGCGCGCAGATCGGCGCCTTCGCCCAGGAGATGCGTCGCAAAGCTGTGGCGCAGCGCGTGCGGCGTCGCGCGCGCGTCGAGGCCCAGCATCGTCCGGAGCATGGCCATTTGCTTTTGCACTTGGCGCGGTCCCAGCGCCTTGCCGCGCGTGCCGACGAATAGCGGGGCATCGCGCGTCAGCTCATGCGGGCACGCGGCCAGATAATCGCCGATCGCAGCCGCGACCGCCGGCAGGATCGGCACCATGCGGGCCTTGTTGCCCTTGCCGGTAATCGTGATGGTGCCGGGTTGCAGCGGCGCCGCGCCGCGCGTCAGCGACAGCGCCTCGCCGATGCGCAAGCCGGCGCCGTAGAGCAGCGTCAGGACCGCGAGGCTGCGCTTGCCCTCCCATCCTGCGCGTGCCAGCGTCGGTGCGAGGTCGAGCGTCGCTTCCGCCTCGGCGATGCTTAAGGCTTTTGGCAGCGCCTTGGGCAGTTTCGGGGACCGCACGGCGGCGAGCGCGGCGTTTTTGACGAGGCCGCGGCGATCGAGAAAGCGGAAAAAGCTGCGCAGCACCGAGAGCGCGCGCGCGGTCGAGCTGTGCTTGATCTGCGCGAAGATGCGCGCGGCCAGGAACGCGCGAAAATCGGCCGGCGCTAGCGCGGCAAGGTCGCCAAGTCCAGGCGTGCCGCCGCGATGCCGGGTCAGGAAATCGAGGAACTGCGCGAGGTCGCTGCCGTAGGCGGCGACGGTGTGGGGCGAGGCGCGGCGCTCGCTCTGCAGCCAGGTCTGCCAGTCGGCGATGGCGCGCTGCAGTTCGGGCTCGGCGGAAAAACGCGCAGGCTGACGCGGCACCGGGCCTTGCTGCGTCGGGTCTAGGCGGGCAGGTCGAGCCATGCGGCGATGGTGATGCCGAGCGCGTGCGCGAGGAACGACAGCAGCTCGGTTCCCTGGCCGGCCTGGAATTTGCCGGGTTTGCGCGTGCCGACGCACAGCATGCCGGCAGGGGCGGAGCGGCCGACCGGTAACCGGACCAGCGCGGCCGAGCGAACCAGCCCGGCGCCGGCCCCGAACAGTCGGGCATCGCCGTGAATATCGGTCTGGAACGCCACGTCGCGCTCGCTGCCGAGAAATTCGGCGACCGTGCCGGGCTCGATAATCTCGATGCCGTGATGCGGCATGCGCGCCCGCGGGCCGCCTTGGCGCTCGACCGCGATGGTGACGACGTCGGCATCGAGCAGGGTCGCCAGGTCGGTGATGACGATCTGGATGAGCTGCTCGAAACTCTGCGCGCCGATGATCGCCAGCACCGCGCCGTGAACCCGCGCCTGGCCCATCAGCGTGGCGCGGGTGGTCGCCACCAGGCTTTTGTTCTGGGTTTTCAGCCGCGCGATCTCGTTGCGCTGGTGCTGCAGCATGAAATGCTGCATGTCGACGACGCGCTCGCCGCGGTCGAGCTCGGGCGGCGTCAGCACCGCGAGCAGCTCGGGATGCTCGATCAGGAAATCGGGATTGCGCTTGAGGAAGCCCACGACCTCGCCGGCCGACGGGCCCACCGCCGGTGCGGGCCGCGCGGGTGCCGGTAGCGTGTGCTTGTCTTTCGGCAGGTCCATTCCCGATCCTGATTCCGCCGCCCGCTACTCGGCGGCTGCCTTTTCGGTGCCGAGAATGCTTTGCCCGGTCTTCTTCCAATCCGCGAGGAAGGTCGCAAGGCCTTTGTCGGTCAGCGGATGCGCGAACATCTGGCGCAGCACGCTCGGCGGCATCGTGCCGACATGCGCGCCCATCTTGGCTGCCTCGATGACGTGCAGCGGGCCGCGAATCGAGGCGACCAGGATTTCGGTCTCGATCGCCGGATAATTACGATAAATCTCGACGATCTCGCGAATGAGCCCCATGCCGTTCTGGCCGATATCATCGAGCCGGCCGACGAAGGGCGAGATGAAGCTTGCGCCGGCTTTCGCCGCCAAGAGCGCCTGCGCTGCCGAGAAGCACAGGGTCACATTGACCATCGTGCCTTCCTGGCGCAGCGTGCGGCAGGTCTTGAGGCCGTCGGGCGTCAACGGCACTTTCACCGCGATATTCTTGGCGATCTTGGCGAGCTTGCGGCCTTGCGCGAGCATGGTCGCCGCATCGGTCGCCGTCACCTCGGCGCTCACCGGGCCCGGCACGATGGCGCAAATCTCGCGCACTACGTCGAGGAATTGGCGCCCCGATTTCGCCACGAGGGTCGGGTTGGTGGTGACGCCGTCGACGAAGCCGGTATTCGCGAGCTCGCGAATTTCGTCGAGGTCTGCCGTGTCCATAAAGAACTTCATGCCGAAGCCTTTCCTGCTTTCCGTGGCGCGCCGCAGGCTTTCACACTAAAAGTCTAGCCCATGCCCGAGCGCCACGCCAGTTCCGCCGAGAGCACGGAACGCCGCGTCAGCGTGCTGCTGCCGCTGCCCTTGGCTGGTGCCTATGATTATGGCGTTCCGCGTGAATCGAACGTCTCGCCGGGCGATTTCGTTGCCGTGCCGCTCGGCCGGCGACAACTTGTCGGCGTCGTCTGGGGCGAGGCGTCAGGCGAGATTGCCAGCGCCAGGCTGAAAGCGATCGCCGAGCGCCTGCCGGCACCGCCATTGCCCGACGAATTGCGGCGGCTGATCGATTGGGTCGCCAATTATACGCTATCGCCTGCCGGCGCGGTGCTGCGCATGGCGATGAGCGTGCCCGACGCGCTGGAACCAGCGCGCTCGCTCGCCGGCTTCGTGCTGACGGATGCCGGCCGCGCTGCGCTCGCGGCGGATGATGCCGCGCTCACCAAGCCGCGCCGCCGCGTGCTCGAAGCGGCTGCCGCGGCCGCCACCGCCACCGCCCCCGATCTCGCCGAGCGCGCGGCTTGCGGCGCGGGCGTGGTGCGCGCGCTGGCGTCGCTGGGCTTACTCCGCGCCGTCGCGCTGCCGCGCCGCGTGACGCCGCTGGCGCCCGATTTCCGCCGCGAGGGCTTAGCCTTGTCAGGCGCGCAGCAGGAAGCGGCGCGCGATCTCGCCGGATTGGTCGCGGGCGACGGCTTCTCGGTTACGCTTTTGGACGGCGTTACCGGCTCGGGCAAGACCGAGGTTTATTTCGCCGCCATCGCCGCCTGTCTGGCGCGCGGCCAGCAGGCGCTGGTGCTGCTGCCCGAAATCGCGCTGTCGGCGCAATTCCTTGCGCGCTTCGCCGCGCGCTTCGGTGCGCCGCCAGCGCTGTGGCATTCGGAGTTGCGCCATGCGCAGCGCCGCGACACCTGGCGCGAGATCGCCGAAGGCAAGGCGCCGGTCGTGGTCGGCGCGCGCTCGGCGCTATTCCTACCGTTTCCCGATCTCGGCCTCATCGTCGTCGATGAAGAGCAGGACACCTCTTATAAGCAAGAGGAGGGGGTGATCTACCACGCGCGCGATATGGCGGTGGTGCGCGGCTCGCTGGCCAAGCGCCCGGTGATCCTGGTCTCGGCGACGCCGTCGCTCGAGACGCTGGTCAATGTCGAGCAGGGGCGGTATCGCCGGCTTCATCTGCCCGCGCGCTATGGCGACGCGCGCATGCCCGAGATTCGCGTTGTCGACATGCGCCGCAACCCCCCCGAGCGGCAGCGCTTTCTCTCGCCGCCGCTGGTCAAGGCGCTGACCGAGACGCTCGCGGCCGGCGAGCAGGCGATGCTGTTCCTCAATCGCCGCGGCTATGCGCCACTGACCTTGTGCCGCGTCTGCGGTCATCGTCTCGAATGCCCCAATTGCACCGCGTGGCTGGTCGAGCATCGCCTGCTCGGCCAGTTGCAATGCCATCATTGCGGCCATGCCGAGCCTTTGCCCGCGCTGTGCCCGAGTTGCGGCGAGGCCAAGAGCTTCGTGCCGTGCGGGCCGGGTATCGAGCGGCTGTCGGAGGAAGTGGCGCTGCGCTTTCCCGAGGCGCGGCTCGGCGTGATGGCGTCGGACACGCTCACCGGACCGCATGCCGCCGAAACCCTCATCCACGCGGTCGAGGCGCATGAGATCGACGTGCTGATCGGTACCCAGGTGATGGCGAAAGGCCATCACTTTCCGCTGCTGACGCTGGTCGGCGTGGTCGATGCCGATCTCGGCCTCGAAGGCGGCGATCTGCGCGCCGCCGAGCGCACATTCCAGCTTCTCCATCAAGTCTCGGGCCGCGCCGGCCGCGCCGAGCGGCCCGGCATCGTCCACATCCAGACCTGGATGCCGGATCACGGCGTGATGGCGGCGCTGCTGGCCGATGATCGCGATCGCTTCTTTGCTCTCGAAGCGGAGAGTCGCAAAAGCCACGGCATGCCGCCGTTCGGCCGGCTGGCGGCGATCATCGTCTCGGCGCCGAGCGATGAATCGGCCGATTTCGCCAGCCGCGCCTTGGCGCGCGCCGCGCCGCATCTGCCGGGCGTCGAGACGCTTGGGCCCGCGCCGGCGCCGCTGCGGCTCTTGCGCGGCCGTCACCGCCGCCGCTTCCTCGTCAAGGCGCGGCGCGACATCAATCTGCAAGCGGTGATCCGGCAATGGCTTGCCCGGGTGAAAGTCCCGAGCAACGTGCGGCTTCAGGTCGATATCGACCCGTATAGTTTTTTGTAGCGAGCCCCCTCACCGCCTCGCTCCCCTCACCCCCACCCTCTCCCCGGCGGGGAGAGGGTGGGGGTGAGGGGGATAAAACTCAGACCAGCGCCTTTTCTTTCGCGGAAACCGGTGCCTTCTTGGCGTCGCGTTCGGCGTTGGATTCGGCGCGCTCGAAGCCGTGCTCCGACAGGTCGAAGGAATTGCCCTCGGTATCGCAGCCGCGGAACTCGGCATAGGGCCGGTCGGCGGGGCGCTTCTTGGGCTCTTCGATGTCGGCATCGAAGGCGACGATCTTGCGCGACATCGCCGCGATGTCGTCGACCTGGAAACCGAAATGATTGAGCCCGATCGAGCCGTCATTCTCGAGCTTGTGCGGTAGCACCGCCATCGTGATGTAGCCGTCGGAGAGGAAGAACGCGTTGCCGGCGGCGTTCTGGTGGATGATCTCCATGTCGAAGACCTTGGTGTAGTAATCGGCCATCTTCTTGGGATTGCGCGCAAGAATTGCCAAATGACGGATTTTCGGACGTGCCATTGCTGCACCTCGGGGGTTCTAAGGCGGTTCCAGGTTGCGGCATTGTCGCGCTTCCCGCCGGGGCCGACAATCCCCTTTGTCGCAGCGTGCCGGCCCCGGTTGCGCCGCACTATCGCGTGTGTTAAAACCCGGCCGCTTTCCGGGCGGGTTACCATGCGGGGATCGAACCCTGGGATCTTGCCGGAAAGCGCGTCATTTCAGGCACTTCCGGCGCAATCGCTTTCGTCCTGGAGCAACCGAGGGCTCTCTCACCGTGGCATCCAAAACCGCAGGCGCAACCGGTCTGGGCAAGCGCTACGCGACCGCGCTGTACGAGCTGGCGGACGAGCAGAAGGCGCTCGATCCGGTGGCCGAGGATTTGCGCGCGCTGCGCGGCTTGATCGACGAGAGCGCCGATCTCAAGCGTCTCATCCGCAGCCCGGTCGTGAGCCGCGCCGACCAGGCCAAGGCGATCGCGGCCCTGGCCGAGCGCGCCGGCTTCCAGGCGCTGGTGCGCAACATCCTGGGGCTGCTGGCCAAGAACCGCCGGCTGTTCGTGCTGCCGGAAGCGATCGCCGCCTATCTCGCCGAGCTGGCCGCGCGCCGCGGCGAGGTCACGGCACAGGTGGTTTCGGCGCAGGCGCTCAGCGATTCGCAGCGCCAAGCGCTCGACGAGCGGCTGCGGCGCGCGGTGGGGGGCAAGGTCGCTATCGAATTGCGGGTCGATCCGAGTCTGCTCGGCGGCCTGATCGTCAAGCTGGGTTCGCGCATGGTCGATGCGTCGCTCAGCAGCAAGCTGCAACGGCTGCAGCTTGCCATGAAGGGGGTCTCGTAAGATGGAAATTCGCGCGGCGGAAATCTCCGCCATCCTGAAGCAGCAGATCGCCAGTTTCGGCACCGAGGCGGATGTCGCCGAGGTCGGGCAGGTCTTGTCGGTCGGCGACGGCATCGCCCGCGTCTATGGCCTCGACAAGGTCCAAGCCGGCGAGCTGGTCGAGTTCCCGAACGGGGTGAAGGGCATGGCCCTCAACCTCGAGAGCGACAATGTCGGCGTCGTGATCTTCGGCGACGACAGCGGCATCAGCGAGGGCGCCACGGTCAAGCGCACCGGCGCGATCGTCGATGTGCCGGTCGGCAAAGGGCTGCTCGGCCGCGTCGTCGACGCGCTCGGCAATCCAATCGACGGCAAGGGGCCCTTGAAGGACGTAACCCGAACCCGGGTCGAAGTGAAGGCGCCGGGCATCATTCCGCGCAAATCGGTGCACGAGCCGGTGCAGACCGGCCTCAAGGCGATCGACGCGCTGGTGCCGGTCGGTCGCGGCCAGCGCGAGCTGATCATCGGCGACCGCCAGACCGGCAAGACCGCGGTCGCGATCGACACCTTCCTCAATCAAAGGTCGAGCAATGAAGGTAGCGACGAAGCGAAAAAGCTTTATTGCGTCTATGTCGCTGTCGGCCAAAAACGCTCGACCGTCGCCCAGATCGTCAAGACCTTGCAGGATTACGGCGCGCTCGATTACTCGATCGTGGTCGCCGCGACCGCGTCGGAGCCGGCGCCGCTGCAATTCCTCGCGCCCTATTCCGGTTGCGCGATGGGCGAGTTCTTCCGCGACAACGGCATGCACGCGCTGATCGTCTATGACGATCTCTCGAAGCAGGCGGTGGCCTATCGCCAGATGTCGCTGCTGCTGCGCCGCCCGCCCGGCCGCGAAGCCTATCCTGGCGACGTGTTCTATCTCCACTCCCGCCTTCTCGAGCGCGCGGCGAAGATGAACGAGGCGCACGGTTCGGGCTCGCTGACCGCGCTGCCGATCATCGAGACCCAGGCCGGCGACGTCTCGGCCTATATCCCGACCAACGTGATCTCGATCACCGATGGGCAGATCTTCCTCGAGACCGAGCTGTTCTATCGCGGCATTCGTCCGGCGATTAACGTCGGCCTCAGCGTCAGCCGCGTCGGCTCGGCGGCGCAGATCAAGGCGATGAAGCAGGTCGCCGGCAAGATCAAGCTCGAGCTCGCGCAATATCGCGAGATGGCGGCGTTCGCGCAATTCGCCTCGGACCTCGATCCCGCGACCCAGCGCCTCCTGGCGCGCGGCGCGCGACTGACCGAGTTGTTGAAGCAGCCGCAATTCACGCCGATGCCGGTCGAAGAGCAGGTGGTGTCGATCTTCGCCGGCACCCGCGGTTATCTCGACAAGGTCGAGGCCTCGGCGGTGACGCGGTTCGAGACGGCGATGCTGAGCGATCTGCGCGCCAAGAAGCCCGAGATCCTGAAGACGATCCGCGAGAAGCGCGAGCTTGCTGCCGATACCGAGAAAGAGCTGACCGGCTTCCTCGACGGTTTCGCCAAGACCTTCGCCTAGGAACGAGATAAGCCGGCGATGGCGACGCTCAAGGAATTGCGGCTGCGGATCCGCAGCGTGCGCTCGACGCAGAAGATCACGTCGGCGATGAAGATGGTCGCCGCCTCGCGCCTGCGCCGCGCGCAGGAGCAGGCCGAGGCCGCGCGTCCCTATGCCCGGCGCATGGAGCGCATGCTCGGCTCGCTCGCCGCCAATCTCAAGGGCATGGTCAACGCGCCGCCGCTGCTCGCCGGCACCGGCAAGGATGCGACCCATCTGATCGTGGTCGCGACCTCGGATCGCGGCCTCGCCGGCGGGTTCAACGCGACCATCCTGCGCGATGCGCGGCGGATGATCCGCGAGCTCACCGGTGCCGGCAAGAGCGTGAAGCTCCTAACCATCGGCCGCAAGGGCCGCGACGCGCTGCGCCGCGACCATGCGCGGCTCGTGGTCGACAGCCTCACCGAGATCGGCCGGCCGCGGCTCACTTTCGAGAATGCGCGCGACATCGCCGATCGTGTGCTGGGGCGCTTTGCCGCCGGCGAGTTCGACGCCTGCACCATCGTCTACAACCGCTTCCAATCGGCGATGACCCAGATCGTCACCCGCCAGGCGCTCATTCCCTTCGCGCCGCCCGAAATTGCCGCGCCTTCGCCCAACCAAGGCGTCTATGAATTCGAGCCCGACGAGGAAGACATCCTGGCCGAGCTGCTGCCGCGCAATCTTGCGATCCAGATCTACACGGCGCTGCTCGAGAACGCGGCGTCCGAGCAAGGCGCGCGCATGACCGCGATGGACAACGCGACGCGCAATGCCGGCGACATGATCGATGCGCTCAACATGACCTACAACCGCTCGCGGCAAGCCGCCATCACCAAGGAATTGATCGAGATCATTTCGGGCGCCGAGGCGCTCTAAGAGGGAAACGACGAGTCATGGCGAAGAACAATATCGGCTCCATCACCCAAATCATCGGTGCGGTCGTCGATGTGAAGTTCGACGGCGAGCTGCCGCCGATCCTCTCCGCGCTCCACATCCAGCATCAGGGCAAGACGCTGGTGCTCGAAGTGGCGCAGCATCTCGGCGAGAGCACCGTGCGCACGATCGCGATGGATACGACCGACGGCCTCGTCCGCGGCGCCGAGGTGACGGACACCGGATCGCCGATCCGCGTGCCGGTCGGCCCCGAGACTCTCGGCCGCATCATCAACGTGGTCGGCGAGCCGGTCGACGAGCGCGGCCCGGTCAATGCCAAGATGACCGCGCCGATCCACCGGGCGGCGCCCGACTTCGTCGATCAATCGACCGAATCGGAAATTCTCGTCACCGGCATCAAGGTCGTCGATCTGCTGGCGCCCTATGCGCGCGGCGGCAAGATCGGTCTCTTCGGCGGCGCCGGCGTCGGCAAGACCGTCATCATCATGGAGCTGATCAACAACATCGCCAAGGCGCATGGCGGCTACTCGGTGTTCGCCGGCGTCGGCGAGCGCACGCGCGAGGGCAACGATCTCTATCACGAGATGATGGAATCGGGCGTCATCAAGATCGACGGCCCAGGCTCCAAGGCGGCGCTGGTCTATGGCCAGATGAACGAGCCGCCGGGCGCGCGCGCCCGCGTCGGCTTGACCGGCCTCACCCTCGCCGAATATTTCCGCGACGAGGAAGGCCAGGATGTGCTGTTCTTCGTCGACAACATCTTCCGCTTCACCCAGGCGGGCTCGGAAGTATCGGCGCTGCTCGGCCGCATTCCCTCGGCGGTCGGCTATCAGCCGACGCTCGCGACCGACATGGGCGCGCTGCAGGAACGCATCACCACCACCAAGAAGGGCTCGATCACTTCGGTGCAGGCGATCTACGTGCCTGCCGACGATTTGACCGATCCGGCGCCGGCGACCTCGTTCGCGCATCTCGATGCGACCACGGTGCTGTCGCGCCAGATCGCGGAATTGGGCATCTATCCGGCGGTCGATCCGCTCGATTCGACCTCGCGCATGCTCGACCCGCGCGTCGTTGGCGACGACCACTACAAGGTCGCGCGCGACGTGCAGCGCATACTACAGACCTACAAGTCGCTGCAGGACATCATCGCCATTCTCGGCATGGACGAGCTATCCGAAGAGGACAAGCTTACCGTCTCGCGCGCTCGCAAGATCCAGCGTTTCATGTCGCAGCCCTTCCACGTCGCCGAAGTCTTTACCGGCACGCCCGGCGTCTTCGTGAAGCTCGACGACACGATCAAGGGCTTCAAGGGCATCGTCGCCGGCGAATATGACGAGCTGCCCGAAAGCGCCTTCTACATGGTCGGCACGATCGAGGAAGCGGTCGAAAAAGCGCGCAAGCTCGCCGCCGAGGCGGCCTGATCCGCGATGGCCGACAAGCTGCAATTCGAGCTGGTCTCGCCCGAGAAGCTTTTGCTTTCCGAGGCGGTCGGCATGGTGGTGGTGCCCGGCACCGAGGGCAATTTCGGCGTGCTGCCCGGGCATGCGCTGTTCATTTCGACGGTGCGGCCGGGTGTGATCGACGTCTACGAGGACAAGACCGTCAGCGAGCGCATCTTCGTCTCCGGCGGCTTTGCCGAGGTGACACCCGAGCGCTGTACCGTCCTTGCCGACGAGGCGATGCCGATCTCGTCGCTCGACCGTACCGCGATCGAGGCCGAGGCGAAGAGGCTTGAGTCGACGGCGGGCGGCTTGAAAGATCAAGCCGCGCGGCTGTCGGGCGCCGAGCGCGAGGAAGCGCTGATGCGGCTGCGCGCCGCCGAGCGGCAACTCGCCGTCGCCGCCGCCAAGCTCGCGGCCTTGGGCGCGGTTCATTAAACGACGACCTCGGAAAATCCCCCTCACCCTCCCGCTGACGCGGGGCCCTCCCGCTCCCCGCCGGGGAGGGGTGGAGATAACCGACGAGGGCTTGAACGGTTTTGACAACACTGTTCAGGCCTTCGTTTTTTCGCGTCGAATTAAATGATGGCTTTGTGAAGCCGCCGGATGACCTCATCCGAACCGAGGTTCCATCAACGCCGACCCTATCCATTCCTTTTTTTCACTGACACGCCTTGTTGCAGTTTCCGAACGTTGTCGAGCAATTGCCTACGCACGTGTTGTATTCGTCGGGATTCGTGAATCTCTTGCATCCCGTTATGCAGTTCGAATTCTGGCAGCTACAGCATGTCCAACAAGTTTGTGTTCCTTTAAAGCGTGAACAGTTTTCGCAGGGACCCTGAACCTAGGCGAATACGGCCCGGATCGGCAAAGCCGTCGCCGCCGCCACGAGGATGAAGCTCTTGGCGAATGCCATAACGAATTGACGTCGCGGCTGAAGCGTACGATCGGTGACGACGCTGCCTTCAAGCGCACCGCCCTTCGATGCGCTTGCGTTTCCCACCATTCTTAGTGCGAACGCTGTTAGGTGCGAGAGCCACAGCCCCGCTGAACCGACCGCCACGATCATGCTTGCGACGAGCTAAGCCGGCGTGCCCGTCGTCAGCGTCAGGACGAATGCCAGGCCGCATGCGGCGAGCATGAAAATAAACGACTGCCGCATGCATCGGGGGCAGCGGCCAAGCTTGGCATCCAGCGCGGCAAATATCATCTTCGCAATTTCCATGATTAAACGACGCCTTCGATGGCGGGGGTGTTCCGGTTTGAGCGTTAGAGTTTTGGCGCGGGCATTGGGGCCGATCCCCTGGAACACTGATCGTACAAATAACGAGGATTGCGGTTCGGCCCGCCGTCGTCTGTATATCGGCCCGAGGTCCTGTCGATGCTAAACTGCGGTCCCCCCGGCCCAGGCCCGAGCTTCGATGTATACGCGAGGTTGGTTATCTGAACCGGATATACATAGTATTTCACAGTTTTAAAATCTGGAGGGGGCGCGTCCTTCAATGGTAATCGTTTTTTGAATGGTATCGATCCACAGACTTTCGCCTTGGCACACAAGATTGATCACGTCGGCTCTCGCCGCTGACATAACGAGCAACACGCTCGCCGCGACTAGGGCGCAAGTGTAGAGTCGTCTGGCGGATTTTCCCGTGCATGCGATTCCCCCTTGCGATCCCTAGAACTTGGGTGCGCCGACCGCGCAATTATATGGCACGAAGTTGCCGCCGCCATTGCCCGATGTGGACAAATAGCCGGTCATCCGGTTGAGCGAATAGCTTACGAAACAGTGGGCGCCGCAAACGGAACCCGGACTTTGCCAAGTCTGTTGCCAAGAAATTCCCTGCTCGCTGATCTGAGCGGGAAATGCGGAACGGCCCTGACCATCAACCGCCAACTGAGTTGTTCCCGGTATCGTCATCGATACCGTGTTCGACGCATAGTCGATTGTCACATTCATGGTTATGTTGGATTGGCTCGTTAAAGTGCAGACCAACAGCACGGCCTGGGCCTGGACGTCGCCGGGCGCGAGCAACACCCCCAATGCGGCCGTCGCGGCGCAAAAAGCTCTAGCGTGGCGAGGAAAGCGCAGTCCGAATTTCATCGTTCGTTTCTCCTTACAACGCCGATCTAGAATTTGGTCGCCGGAAAAGGCTTCGTTCCCTTCACGCATTGCCCGTGACCTCCGGGACCATATGCACCGGGTGCAATCACCCCGGTATGGTAGTCCCCGGTCGTCCGATCAATGTTATAGGTGTCTGTAACTGGACCGCTGATTAGTTTCCAGCTTATGGACGTGGCCGTAATAAGCGCTGGGTACGTGACCAAAGGATGTCCCGGCACCGATTCTGTGACGACGGATTTGTCAAAATCCACCCAAATGTTTTCAAAGAATTGCCCGTTGAGACTGCAATCGAGCTCCAGAATCGCGGCGTTCGCTTGTTTCGTGACTGCAAACGCCAAAAAGGCGATTGCGGCCAGTCCTCTGGCAAGATGTTTCCCGGTCATTCGCTTTCCCATGAAGACGACTTGAAATAACACTGCCTAGAACTTGGGTGCGCCGACCGCGCAGTTATACGTTGAGGGTTGCGCACCATTATTCCCCGACATCATGAGATTACCGGTCAGCCGATTGAGATCGTAATTCGCGATACAAGCACCGTTGCAACGGTTGGGATCCCACGCAATTCGCCAGGAAATTGCTGACTGACTAACCTGCGCGGGCTTAGCGGTATGGCCCTGATCATCGACGATCGGTGCGGTTGATCCCGCTTGCGACGTTACGACCGTGTTCGCCGCATAATCGATAGTCACATTCATAGTTACGTTGGGAGATCGTATGTAAGTACAGACCAGCATGATTTTCTTGCCGGCCTGGGCCTGGGTATGCGCCGGTGCAAGCGGCACCCCCAACGCAATCGTCGCGGCGCCAAAAACTTTGACGTGACGCGAAACGCGCAAACCAAATTTCATCGTTCAATCCCCCTTCGACGCCGGTCTAGAACTTGGTCTCCGGAAAAGACGCGTGTGGCTCACCCCCGTCAAACCAACGCGCAGCCGGCGTCTCAGTTTAAGTGAGGTCACGATAGGCTGCGCGGAAGAACATTAACACCCTCGACGCGTTGTCACTAGGAACTCCGGTATTGGGTAGAACGCGGAAATAAACGGACCATGCGTCGCATCGGACCAATCGCGTTGGGCAAAAGCGCCGCCGCCGAGCGGCAACTCGCCGTCGCCGCCGCCAAGCTCGCGGCCCTGAGCGCGGTGCATTAAGCCTGCCGGCATTTAATCTAATCGTCATGGCCGGGCTCGTCCCGGCCATCTGGGTGTTCAAGTCGTGGATGCCCGGAACAAGTCCGGGCATGACGAGGAAATTGTAAAGTCGGTATACTCACGCCATGCCGCACTGGACGCTCGCCGACATTCCGTGGGATCGCTTCGCGCCGGAAAGGCTCGATCCCGAGCTGTTGCGCATCGTCAAGGCGGCGAGCCTTGTCGAGCAGAACGGCGCCGATTACGCACGTTATCTCTGCGGCGTCTTTGCCGACGATGCGCTCTTTCAGGCGGCGGCGAGAAGCTGGGGCGAGGAGGAGACTCAACACGGCCGCGCGCTCGGGCGCTATGCGGCGTTGGCCGATCCCGGCTTCGACCACGCCACCGCCTGCGCGCGCTTCACCGCCGGGTTTCGCATCGATCGCGATGCCAGGGCCTCGGTGCGCGGCTCGCGCGCCGGCGAGCTGGTGGCGCGCTGCATCGTCGAGACCGGCACCAGCTCTTATTACACCGCGCTTGCCGAGGCGACCGACGAGCCGGTGCTGAAAGCGATTTGCCAGCGCATCGCCGCCGACGAGCTGCGGCATTACAAGCTTTTCCTTACGCATCTGCGGCGCTATCTCGTCGCCGAAGGTCTCGGCGCCTGGGGGCGGCTGCGCATCGCCCTCGGCCGGATTCGCGAATCGGAAGACGACGAGCTCGCCTTTGCCTACCACGCCGCCAATGACGACGGCAGCGCCTACGACCGCAAGCGCGCGGCCCGTGCCTATGCGCGCCGCGCCTACGCGATCTATCGCCGCCACCATGTCGAGCGCGGCATCGCGATGGTGCTGAAGGCGGTCGGCCTCACGCCCAATGGCCGCGTCAGTCGCGTCGCAACCAAGCTCGCCTGGTGGGGAATGCAGCGCCGCGTCGCGCGGCTTGCGCGCGCAGCGGTTTAACCGCCGGGAAACAGCGCCGCGAATGCCGCGAGCGCGTCTTCGTAGAGCTTGCGCTTGAAGGGCACGATAGCACGCAGCAGCTCGTCGCGCGTCGTCCATTTCCACGCGTCGAATTCCGGCACATGCGCGTCGAGTCTGATATCGGCGTCTTTGCCCAAAAAGCGCATCGCGAACCATTTCTGCGCCTGGCCGCGATAGCGGCCGCCCCAGGCTTGGAGGCGTAGGTCGCCGGGCAACTCGTAGGTAAGCCATGCTGCGGTCTCGGCCAGGATCTCGGCCTTGTCGGTACCGGTTTCCTCGTGCAGCTCGCGGATCGCGGCCTCGCGCGGCGTCTCGCCCTCATCGATGCCGCCTTGCGGCATCTGCCATGCGTCCGGCGTGTCGATGCGCCGGCCGACGAAGATGCGCCGATCGCGGTCGAGCAGTATGATGCCGACGCCGCGGCGATAGGCTTTGGGTGGGTCGTCGCTCATGCCGAGCGGCTCGCTACCCAGGCGATCATGGCGCCGGTTGCGCGGCGGTTTGGCGGGCGACGATGGCACTGGCGGGCGCGAGCGCCAGGCCCTTGCCGTCGAGCGCGGCGAGCCAGGGCCCCAGCCGATCGAGCAGCGCCGGCGACAGCGCGGCGATGCCGAGCGCGGCGCCATTGCGCTGCGCGGCGGCTGCGAGATCGGCCAGCGCCCGGTCGATCGTCGCCGGATCGCTCTCGGCATCGATCACGCGATTGCCCGCAACCCAAGGCAATTGCATTTGCGCTGCCAGCGGCGCGACGGTGCTGTGCTCGGGCGCCTGGTCGTCGGCCAGCATCAGCCCGCGCTGCTTCAAGGCCTCGAGCACCGGCATCAGGCTCGAGGTCTCGTTCTCGAAGCGCGAGCCCATGATCGCAACCATGCCGACATAGCCGGTGGCTTTGCCCATCAGCGTGCCGAGCCGCGCGGCGTTCTGCGTCCCGTCGAGCGAGGTCAGCAGGGTCAGCGGCCCGGGGTCCTGGCGCGGATAGTCGACCGGCTCCATCGGCATGCCGAGCAGCGCTTCGTGGCCGAGGCTGCGCGCATTGGCGAGCGTGTCCTTGATGTCGCCGGCATAAGGATCGAAGCCGAAGCTCACCCCGCCCGGCAGCCGGTCGAGCGCCGCCTGGCTCAGCGTATGGTCGAGCCCGATCCCGGTCACGATCAGCGCGATGCGCGGCCGCGTGTCCTTGGCGTCGAACGGCCTTGCATAGACCTGCCACGGTTGGCGGCCATCCTTGCCGATGATCGGCAGGGGGCCGTTGGGGCTGTCTTCGACCAGGCCTGGATCGGGCGCCGGGGTCAGCAGCATCACCTTGGCGGGGCCGGCCGGCGGCAGCGGCACGTCGATGGTGGCGCTCGCCGATTGCGGCGGTGTCGCGCTGCCGCCGAAAAACGCGAGTCCCAGTCCGAGCGCGATCAGCGCAACCGCCCCGCCAAGCCACAGGAGGCTGGTGCGGCCCGGATTCTTCCATCCCGCCAGCGCCCGGCGCAGATTGGCCAGAAGCGCGGCGCCCCCGAGCCGCATGCGGGCGATCGCCGCGCTCACTCGGGCGCGGGCGTGCGATGGCCGAACAATGCCACGCCGCGCAGCATGTCGACGGCGCGGGCGAGCTGGTAATCCTCGCTCGTGCCGATGACCGAGGCATCGACTGTGTTGGCCTGGTCGGGTGGTGTGGCCGGCTTCTGCGCACCGGCGCCGGCGGGCTTGACCGGCGTGGCCTGGTCGCCGGGCGCTTTCGGCGCCGCGGCTTTGCCCGCCTGGCCGGGATCGGTGTTCTTCAGCGCACCGGGCAGGTCGGCCTCATGCAGAATCTGACCTTCGGCGATCTTCTCGATCTTGGCCGGCTCGACCACGATGTCGGGCTCGATGCCTTCGGCTTGGATCGATCGGCCCGACGGCGTGTAGTAGCGCGCGGTGGTCAAGCGCATCGCGCCGTGGCCGGGAAGCTGGATGATGGTCTGGACCGAGCCTTTGCCGAAAGAGCGCGTACCGAGGAGGATCGCGCGGTGATGATCCTGCAGCGCACCGGCGACGATTTCCGACGCCGATGCCGAGCCGCCATTGATCATCACGACCATCGGCAAGCCATGCGTGAGGTCGCCGGGCGGCTTCGCGTCGTAGCGCTGCGCGTCTTCGGGACGCCGGCCGCGGGTCGAAACAATCTCGCCCTTGTCGACGAAATCATTGACCACCGCGATTGCCTGATCGAGCAGACCGCCCGGGTTGTTGCGCAGATCGAGGACGATGCCAGACAGCTTGGCGCCTTCTTTCGCCTGCAGCGACTTGATCGCCGCCTTGACGCCGCTGTCGGTCTGCTCGTTGAAGCTGGTAATGCGGATATAGCCGATATCGTCGCCTTCGCTTTGCGATTTCACCGACTGGACCTTCACGACCGCGCGCTTCAGAGTGACATCGAACGGGTCGCGGCCGGCGCGCTTGATGGTCAGCTTGACGGTGCTGCCGACCGGGCCGCGCATCTTCGTGACCGCGTCGGCGAGGGTCATGCCCTGCACCTGCTCGCCATCGAGCGAGATGATCAGATCGCCCGGCTTCAGCCCGGCTTGCGCCGCCGGCGTGTCGTCGATCGGCGAGACCACTTTCACGAGGCCGTTCTCCATCGTGACCTCGAGGCCGAGGCCGCCGAATTGGCCCTGCACTTCCGCCTGCAGGTCCTGAAAGTTCTTCGCGTTCTCGTAGCTGGAATGCGGATCGAGCGACGACAGCATGCCGCTGATGGCCGCCTCGATGAGCTTCTGGTCGGAGACCTCATCGACGTAATCGGCGCGCACGCGCTCGAACACCTCGCCGAAAAGATCGAGCTGGCGATAGGTGTCGGAGCTCGAATCCGGCTTGGCCGCCGGCTGGTCGGCCGCGCGCAGTGCCGGCGCGGGCGCGAGCAACACCGCCAACATCGCGACCGAGGCCGCCGCCATCGAAAAACGCATCATCCTTTTACCTTTGCATCGCGGGTCGCCAGCCATGGCAACGGATTGATCGGCTGCCCATCGTGGCGCAGCTCGAGATAAAGGCGCGGCTTCGCCTCACCGGCAGGCATGCGTCCGATCGGCTCGCCCGCGACCAGCCACTGGCCGACGCTGCTGTCGATGCGGCCGAGTCCCGCCACCAGCGAATGATAGCCATCGCCATGTCCGATGATCAAGATTTGGCCATAGCCTTTGAACGCGCCGGCGAATACGACTCGGCCATCGAACGGCGCCACGACCTCGGCGCCGGGCCGGGTCGCGAAGGTGAGGCCTTTGGAGGATGCGTCGCCGCTGCCGGTCCCATAGGCGACCACGATCTCGCCCGCCGCCGGGGCATGCATCCTGCCCAGGGCTTGTGCGAACGGCCGGATCGTCGCCGGGCGTGTCGGATCGGCCAAAATCGGCGCGGGCATTGCGGCGAGGCGCTCGGGCGCCGCGTGATCCGAGGCCGTGGGCGCGCGTGCGGCGAGGCGCGCTGCCGCCGCTGCCGCGGCTTCGCGCTGGCGCCGCGCCTCGGCCTCGCGCGCGCGCTCGGCAGCCTCGGCGCGCGCGATCAAATCTCTGAGATCGCCGGCCTGTGCGGCCAGCTTCTGCACCTGCCGGGCGGTTTCGGCCGCGCCCGAGGTCGCTCGCTGCTGCAGGGCGGTCTTTTGAGCCGCCAACGCGGCGAGTCGCGTTTGCTCCTTGCCGAGGGCGTCGGCCTCGATACGGTGCTGCGCCTCGGCGTCCTGGAGCTGGGTTTTGAGGTCGTCGAGGGTCTGCAGCTCGATGCCGAGACGTTTTCCGCGCGCGACCAGCGGCGGCACCGCGGCGCCCATCAGGATGCCGCCGCGCAGGAGATCGATCGGCGTGCCATCGGCAAGCGCCAGCCCGATCGGCGGGTTGCGCGCCAGATGGAGAAGGGCGGTCAGCACCGCCGCCTGCTGGTCGCGCCGCCGCGCCAGCTCGGCGGTTTTGGCCTTGGCATCGAGCGTGAGGCTCACGAGCTGCGATTCGAGCCGGGTCAGCGCTTGCTCATGCGCTTGCGCCGATTGCGCCGCCGCGACCTGTTGGCCGCGTAGCTGGTTGAGCTCCGCCGCCAGCGCCGCCGATTGCTGGGCCAGCGTCGCCTGCTGCTGCTTGCTTTGCTCGAGCTGCTTTTGCACCGTGTCGAGCTGGGCTTGCGGCGCGTCATCGGCCTGTGCCGCCCCCCCGCCGAACGCGAGGCAACCGAGGAGCGCCGCGACCATGAGCGGCGCTAGCGAAAGGGGAAGACCGTCAGGCCGGCGCACGCTCGCGCAGTTTTACCAGCGCATGGCCGGTCATGGCTTTGGGCTGCTTCAGGCCAAGGAGCGCGAGCAAGGTCGGCGCGATATCGCACAGCCGTCCGTCGTCGATGCCGGCAACGCCCGGCGGCGGATTGACCAGCAGCAGCGGCACGGGGTTCGTGGTGTGCGCGGTATGCGGCTGGCCGGTCGCCGAATCGCGCATCATCTCGGCATTGCCGTGATCGGCGGTGATCAGCAGCGTGCCGTCGGCGCGCTTCACCGCATCGGCCAAGCGGCCAAGGCAGCGATCGACCGCTTCGACCGCCTTGATGGTCGCTTGGAGATCGCCGCTGTGTCCGACCATGTCGGTATTGGCGTAATTGACCACGACCACGTCGAAGCGCCCGGCATCGATCGTCTCGACCAGCCGGTCGGTCAATTCCGGCGCCGACATCTCGGGCTTCAGATCATAGGTCGCGACTTTCGGCGACGGCACCAGGATGCGGCTCTCGCCGGGAAATTCCGTCTCGCGCCCGCCATTGAAGAAGAACGTCACATGCGCGTATTTCTCGGTCTCGGCGATGCGCAAGTGCGTGAGGCCGGCGCGCGACACGACCTCGCCGAAGGTGTCGGTCAGCGCCTCGGGCGGGAACAGCGTCAGGAGATGGCGGCTAAGCCCGCTCGAATATTCCGCCATGCCGGCGGCGGTTGCAAAGCGCGGCACGCGCGCGCGCGCGAAGTCCTTGAAATCGGGATCGAGCAACGCGGTCAATATCTCGCGCACGCGGTCGGCGCGGAAATTCGCGCAGATCACGCCGTCGCCGTCCTGCATGCCGGCATAGTCGCCGATCGCGGTCGGCAGCACGAACTCGTCGGTCTTGCCGGCGGCGTAGGATTGCGCGATCGCGGCATGCGCGTCGGCGGCATGCTCGCCCTTGGCGTCGACCAGGGTCGCA
>DATLUE010000153.1:0-8784 GCA_035533255.1 Allostellaceae bacterium
CCGACACGCCCGGCAAGAACCCCGCCGTCCCGGTGACGCCCCAGCAGATCGCCGATTCCGGCATCGAGGCCGCCAAGGCCGGCGCCGCGATCGTTCACATCCATGTCCGCGATCCCAAGACCACCGGACCGTCGATGGAGCTCGCCCACTATAAAGAGGTGATGGACCGCATTCGCGACAGCGGCACCGATGTCGTCATCAACCTGACCACCGGCGCCGGCGCGCGCTTCGTGCCGGGCAGCAACGACCCTATGGTGCCCGATCCGCGCTCGACCCTGCGCTCGCCGGCCGAGCGCGTCAGCCATGTGGTCGAGCTGAAGCCCGAGATCTGCAGCATCGACATGGGCTCGATCAACATGGGCAATTACGTGTTCGTCAACACCGTGCCGCAGATCGAGGAGATCGCGATCGCGATCCGCGATGCCGGCGTCACGCCCGAAATCGAGGTGTTCGAGCCCGGCCACGTCATGCTCGCCAAGAAGCTGCTGCAGAGCGGCCATTTCAAATCGCCATCGCTGTTCCAGGTCTGCCTTGGCGTCACCTGGGGCACGCCAGCGACGCCCGATGCGATGAAATTCATGCGCGACCTGCTGCCCGAGAAGGATTGCACCTGGTTCACCTTCGGTTGCGGCGCGACCCAATTCCCGATGGTGGCGCAGGCGATGCTCTATGGCGGCCATGTCCGCGTCGGGCTCGAGGACAATCTCTATCTATCGCGCGGCAAGCTCGCGCCGTCCAACGCGGCCCTGGTGCAAAAGGCCGTCGACATCATCGAGGCGATGGGCGAAGAGCTCGCAAGCCCCGCCGACGCACGCCAGATGCTGGGGCTAAGGAAGGCGGCGTAACCCATCCTTCGAGACGCGCTGCCCCGCAGCGCTCCTCAGGATGAGGAAAGCATAAAAACGATCCTCATGCTGAGGAGCAATGCGCAGCATTGCGTCTCGAAGCATCGAACATCGCTCGTTGCCGAACCCTATCTCTTAAACCGCTTCTCGAACCCCGCCCAGGCCGCATCGTAATCGCGCTGCAATGCCGGTGTGTCGAGCGCGAAGCGCGTCGGCACCAGCAGAAGCCGCGTCTCGAACATGAAAGCGAGGCTTTGCAGATATTGCGGGTCGAGCTTTGCCGCTGACGCGTGGTCGAAGCTCTCGACATCGGGGCCGTGCGCGCTCATGCAATTATGGAGGCTCGCGCCGCCGGGGACGAAGCCCGAGGGCTTCGCCTCATAGGCGCCGTGAATGAGGCCCATATATTCGTTCATCACATTGCGATGGAACCAGGGCGGGCGGAAGCTGTGCTCGGCGACGCTCCAGCGTGGCGGGAAGATCACGAAATCGACATTCGCGGTGCCGGCAATTTCCGACGGCGCGGTCAGCACCGTGAAGATCGACGGATCGATGTGATCGAAGCTCACCGTGTTGATCGCGTTGAAGCGCGCGAGATCGTAGCGATAGGGCGCGTAATTGCCGTGCCAGGCGACGACGTCCAGCGGGCTGTGATCGATTTCCGCCGTCCAGAGATGGCCGGCGAATTTCTGGACGAGCTGCGTCTTCGCGTCGCGATCCTCGAAGGCCGCGACCGGGGTTTCGAAATCGCGGGGATTGGCGAGGCCGTTGGCGCCGATCGGCCCGAGCTCGGGCAAGCGCAGCAGCGCGCCGTAATTCTCGCAGACATAGCCATAGGCGATCGGCCCCGACAGCTCGACCCGGAAACGCACGCCGCGCGGAATGACCGCAATTTGGCCGGGCGCGGCTTCGAGAATGCCAAGCTCGGTGACGAGGCGGATGCCGCCTTCCTGCGGCACCAGCAGCAGCTCGCCATCGGCATCGACGAAGACTCGGTCCGGCATCATCGAGCGATTCGCGCGATAGAGATGCACCGCCATCGCGGCATTGCCGCAAATCGTGACGATGCCCGCGACGAAATCGGCCGGCTCGCTGGGCCGCGGCAGCTTGTCCCAGCGCAGCCGGTTGGGCGAGGCCTCGGCCTCGGCGAACGGCGCGCCGCGGATAAGGCCGTCATCGATGCGCTTGAACGCGGGATGCGCGGCCGACGGCCGGATGCGATAGAGCCAACTGCGCCGGTTCGCCGCGCGCGGCGCGGTGAAGGGCGTGCCGCTGAGCTGCTCGGCGTAAAGCCCGAGCGGCGCCGGCTGTGGCGAATTCTGCCCTTGCGGCAGCGCGCCTGCCGCCGCCTCGGTGGCGAATTCATTGCCAAAGCCGGTCTGGTAACGAAGCTCGCTCATCGCAGCATCCCCGCGCGGCGCAACGAGGCGATCATCGAGGTCTCGAGCAGGTGCTTATACGTCTGCTCGGGCGAGGCGCCTAGCGCGCGCCATTCGTCGAGATTGCGCGCGCGCATCACGGGATCGCGTTCTTCCATCAGCTTCTTGTTGCGTCCGGTTTGCGCCAGAATCGCGCTCACCGCCTCGGGCTTGCGCTGTTTCTCGTAGCCGTCGAGCTCAGCTTCCGGCGCATCGCCATGCCACACGCGGGCGAGCCGCGTGGTCAAATTCACCGCGTCGTGGATGCCGCCATTGAGGCCGAGGCCGCCGAGCGGATTGTTGATATGTGCAGCATCGCCGGCGAGAAACGCCCGCCCTCTTCGATAGGTCTGCGCGACGCGCTGGCTGACGCGATAGATCGCCTTCACCGCGATCTCGTAGTCGTCCGGCCGCGGCTGCAAATTCTGTAGGCAGTTTTGCAGATAGCGCTCCTGCATCGCTTCGTCCGGCTCGACCTTGGGATCGACCGGGGCGATGATGCGCCACATATCGGGAATTTCCAGCAGCACATACCATTCGTCGGGATCGGCGACGTAGTTGACCGAGCAGATGTCGTCCATATGCGCCTTGAAATCATAGCGCGTGCCGGCGACCAGAAAATGCTCGGGATAGGTGAAGCCCTCGAACTCGATGTCAAGCGCCTTGCGCACGAAGCTGCGCCCGCCATCGCCGGCGATCAGGAAATCGCCCTTGAAGGTTTTGCCGTTTGCCGTGACCACGATCTCGTCCGCGCTTTGCGTCAGGCCCGTCACCTCATGCGACAGCAGCAGCTCGACGCCGGGGATTTTGCGCAACGCGGGATAGGCCCAACCGACCAGCTTGAACTGCTCGCATTGCAGGCGATAGGGATGATGCGTATCGTGTTTCAGCGCCGACATGTCGAATTCGACGATCTTGCCCTGCTGCCGGTCGCGATACTGCATCAGCGGGCATATGAGGCCCATAGCCACCATCGCCTGGGCGGCGCCGCATTCCTCCAGGAGATCGAGCGTCGGCGGCTGGATGGTCGAGGCGCGGTAATCGAGCACGACAGCGTCCGCGCGCTCCAGCACCGTCACCGGAATGCCGCGCAGCGCCAGCAGCAGCGCCGCGATCGAGCCGACCGGCCCGCCGCCGACGATCAGCACGCGATCGTGCTTGCGCTGTATCATTGGCACATCGGCGGCCGGCCCAGCCGCTCGCGCGGCGTGCCCAGCACGCGCTCGACGGCGCAGGCGATCGCAACCATGCGCTCGTCGTCGCCGCCTTTGGCGATGAGCTGCAAGCCCACCGGCATGCCGAGCCGGTCGAGCCCGACCGGCAAGGTCGCCGCGCACAGCGTCAGGAAATTCACCGGCACGAGATTGTGCACGATGCCGCGATTCTGCGCCCAGAAGGTCTCGGGTGTCGGTTCGGTCATCACCGGCGGCGTCAGCATCACCGTCGGCGTCGCGATCACGTCGACATCGTCGAAGCGCGCGACCGCCGTTTTCGCCTCGGCTTTGAGACGCCACAGCCGCAGCAGATAATCGCGCGCCGGCAGCGATGCCGCGAGCTTCACCGGCAGCGCGTTGACCGGATCGATGGTCGCGATCCAATCGGGCAGCTCGTGGTCGAGGAACGCGCGCAGCTCGATTGCCGAGACGCCGCCCTCGCAGAACACGGCGAAGGCCTCTTGCGCCTCGGGAAACGAAACCTCTTTCACGATCGCGCCGGCGTGGGCGAGCGAATCCACCGCGAGCTTCACGGCCTCGGCGATGCCGTTCTCGCACCCGTCCCAAAACCAGCGATCGGCAATGCCGATGCGGATGCCGGCGACGCCGCTCGGCACACGGCGCAGGAAATCAAAGCCATCGCCGAGATGCGGGTCGAGCGCGGCAAAGCCGAAGGCCGCATCGGCCATGCTGCGCGCCAAGAGGCCGGGCGTGTCGAAGCTCTGGCTCAAGGTCACGATGCCGTCGGTCGACCAGCGATCCTTGGTGAATTTCAGCCCGGCATTGCCGGTCATCGCCGCCGGCAGACGCACCGAGGCTGCAGTATCGGTGCCGAAGGCCAACAGCGCCGAGCCTTCGCACAGGCTGACGCCGGCGCCGCTCGACGAGCCGCCGGGCGAGCGATGCGTGGTCGCGTCCCACGGATTGCGTGGCGCGCCATAATGCGAATTGTGGCCGGTGCCGCCGAAGGCGAATTCGACCATATGCGTCTTGCCGGTCACCACCGCCAATTGCCGCCGCAGGCGCGCGACCAAAGGCCCGTCGATCTCGAACTTCGCCGGTAGGCGCTTGGGCGAGCCGGCATAGGTCGGAAAGCTCGAATGGGCGAACAAATCCTTGATCGAGGTCGGAATGCCCTGCAGCGCGCCGGCGCGAGACCCCGCCGCAAAGGCTGCGTCGGCCGCCACGGCGCATTTGCGCGCATGATCGGGTGCCCATTGCGAATAGGCCATGAGCTTGCCGCCGAACCGCTCGTGATGGGCGATCGCCTCTTCGGCGAGCGCGCGGGCCGTAATCTCGCCATCGCCCAGCGACGCGGCAAGCTCGGCCATCGGGCGCGACAGCAGATCGCTCATCGGAACCTCCTCCGCGGGTCTCAGCCCCGCGACGCTTCGGCCTTGAACGGACGCGTCAGCAGTGCCTCGATCACTTGATCGATCGCCGCGCCATGATGCAGGATCGCATCGACCGCGAAGACGATCGGCATATCGACGCCGAGCTTGCGCGCGAGCGAGGCCGCCGCCGCCGCCGAGCTGACGCCTTCGGCGACCGAGCGCCGGCTGGCGACATAGCCTGCGAGGCTCTCGCCCTGCCCGAGCGCGATGCCAAGGCTGTTATTGCGGGATTGCGTACTGGAACAGGTCAGCGTCAGATCGCCGAGACCCGACAGGCCCATGAGCGTTTCCGGCTTGGCGCTCTTGGCGGCGGCGAGCCGGACCATCTCGGCAAGGCCGCGGGTGATCAGCGCCGCGCGCGCATTGTCGCCGAAGCCGCGGCCCATGACGACCCCGCACGCGATCGCCATCACGTTCTTGATCGCGCCGCCGATCTGCGCGCCGGCAATGTCGTCGGTGAGATAGGGGCGGAATGCGCGCGTACCGAGCGCGGCGATGAGGCTTTGGCCCAGCGCCGCATCGGCTGCGGCCAGGGTCACCGCGGTCGGCAAGCCGCGTGCCACCTCGGCCGCGAAGGTCGGTCCCGACAGCACCGCGAGCCCGGCTTGCGGCAGGGTGGCCGCAATCACCTCGCTCATCAGCGCGCCGCTCTCTTCCTCGATGCCCTTGGTGCAAATGATCACCGGCGAGGTCGGCGGCAGGCTCGGCGCCAGCGCGCGGCAGGTCGCGCGGAAATGCTGCGCGGGCGCCGCCAGCAGCAGCACATCGCTGCGCGCCGCCGCTGCGAGATCGCCGGTCGCGCGAATGCCGGGATCGAGCGCGATGTCGGGCAGGAACAGCGGATTGGCGTGGCTTTCGTTGATGGACGCTACCACCTCGGCCTCGCGCGCCCACAACACGACCTCGCGCCCGGCGCGGCGCAACACTTGCGCGAGTGCCGTGCCCCAGGCGCCGCCGCCGACGATGCCGAAACGCTGCATGTCGTCAGGCCTTCACGCCGGCACCGCGCGCGGGGGCGGCATCAGGATCGAGCGGCCAGCGCGGGCGCGGCGCGAAATCGAGCCCGTCGCTCAATCCCGCTTTCAGCCGCTCGAGCCCAGCCCAGGCGATCATCGCGCCATTGTCGGTGCAAAGCGCGGGTGGCGGCGCCACGAAAGCGAGGCCCGACGACGCAGCGAGTGCCATGAGGCGGTTGCGCAAGGCGCGGTTCGCGGCGACACCGCCGGCGACCACCAGCGTCCTGCCATCGGGATGCTGGTTGCGGAATAATTCGATGGCATGCGCCGTCCGGTCGGCAAGGCTGGCGACGATCGCGCTCTGCAGGCTAGCAGCAAGATCGGCCTGATCGACCGGCGACAGCGCGCCAGCGGCCGCGCGTTTCTCGACTGCGAGGCGCAAAGCGGTCTTGAGGCCCGAGAACGAGAAATCGCAGCCCGGCCGCCCCAGCATCGGCCGGGGCAGCGGAATCCTGGTGGGATCGCCGCTTGCGGCGGCGCGCTCGATCGCGGGACCGCCGGGATAGCCGAGGCCCAGAAGCTTGGCGCCCTTGTCGAAGGCCTCGCCCACGGCATCGTCGATCGTGGTGCCGAGCCGGCGATAGCGCCCGATGCCTTCGACGATCTGCAACTGGCAATGCCCGCCCGAGACCAGCAGCAACAGAAAAGGAAACGCGACCGGTTCGACCAGCCTTGCGCTCAGCGCGTGGCCTTCGAGATGGTTGACCGCGACGAAGGGCAGATCGCGCGCCAGGGCGATCGCCTTGGCCTCGGTCACGCCGACGATGACACCGCCGATGAGGCCCGGCCCGCCGGTCGCGGCAACCGCGTCGAGGTCGCCGAAGCCGATCCCGGCCGTGTCGAGCGCGCGGGCGATCACCGGATCGAGATGATCGAGATGGGCGCGCGCCGCGATCTCGGGAACGATGCCGCCATAGGGGCGGTGCTCGGCAAGCTGCGAGAAGACGATGTTGCTGCGGATGAAAGGCGGGGCGTCCCCGACCACGGCGGCAGCGGTCTCATCGCAACTGGTTTCGATCCCGAGCACGAGCATTTTCAAAGCCTAGCCGCGCTGTCGCAGCCCAGCAACGGGCCTTCCCTTCGCCGATGGCAAAGCCTATGACCACGCCATGACGGCACCCGCTTTGCGCATCGGCTCTCGCGGCAGCCCGCTCGCGCTGCGCCAGGCCGAAGAGCTGCGCGGACGGTTGATCGCGGCACATCCCGATCTGGCCGCGCCCGACGCGATCGAGATGGTCGCGATCCGCACCACCGGCGACCGCGTGACCGACCGGCCGCTCGCCGAGATCGGCGGCAAGGGCTTGTTCGTCAAAGAGCTCGAGGAGGCGCTCGGCGATCGCCGCATCGATCTCGCAGTCCATTCGCTGAAAGACGTGCCGGCGTTTTTGCCCGAGGGTTTCGCGCTCGCCGCGCATCTGCCGCGCGAGGATGCGCGCGACGCGCTGATCGCGCGCCACGCATGCTCGCTTGCCGAGCTGCCGCGCGGCGCGTCGGTCGGCACCTCGTCGCCGCGGCGCCAGGCGCAGCTTCTCCACGCCCGGCCCGACCTCGTCATCGTGCCGCTGCGCGGCAATGTCGACACGCGGCTGGCCAAGATCGCCGCCGGCGCGGCCGACGCGACCATCCTCGCCTTGGCCGGGTTGAAGCGCCTGGACCGCGCGCGCGAGGCCAGCGCCATCATGTCCGCCGCCGAGATGCTGCCGGCGGCGACGCAAGGCGTGATCGCGGTGGAGATTCGCGCGGACGATGCGCGCATCCGTCCCTGGCTGGCGGCGATCGATCACCACGCGACCGCGCTGTGCGCCAGTGCCGAGCGCGCCTTGCTCGAGACGCTCAACGGCGATTGCCGCACGCCGATCGCGGCGATGGCGACGCTCGACGGCGACCGCATCGCGCTCGACGCGATGGTGCTGTCGCGCGACGGGAAAATCTGCCATCGCCTCGCCGGCTCGGCCAGCGCCAGCCGCGCGCGTGATCTCGGCCGCGAGATCGGCGCGCAACTGCTGGCGCTGGCGGGTCCCGACCTTTTCGGCACCGCGAGCCACCCGGCATGAAAGTGCTGGTGACGCGCGCCGCAGGCGAGGCCGAGAGGCTTGCCGCACGCCTGGCCGAGCGTGGCCATGACAGCGTGATCGAGCATTTGACGACGATCCGCTTTCACCCCGAAGGCGCGCGCATGCTAGCGCCGTTGCTTGATGACGTTCAGGCGGCGCTATTCACCTCGGCCAATGGCGTGCGCGCCTTCGCCAGTGCGACGTCGCGGCGCGATTTCCGTGCCTTCGCCGTCGGCGATGCCACCGCCGCAGCCGCGCGCGAGGCCGGTTTCGCGGATGGGACCAGCGCCGGCGGCACGGTCGAGAATCTGGCGGAACTCGTGATCGCTAGCCTGGTGCCGAGCGGCGGTGGATTGCTTCATGCGGCCGGCAGCGTCACCGCCGGCGATCTCGCCGGGCGGCTCGAAGCGGCCGGCTTCGCGGTGCGGCGCGCGGCGCTTTACGAAGCCGCGCCGACCGCCGCGCTTAGCGCCGCAACCCGGGACGCGATCGCGCAAGGAACCATCGCCGCCGCGGTGTTTTTCTCCCCCCGCAATGCCGCGACCTTTGTTAGGCTGGCGACCGGCTTGGAAAAGAATTGCGCGCATATGATCGCGGTCGCCTTGAGTGCCGCCGTGGCCGAGAAATTGGCCCCCTTGCCGTGGCGCCGCGTCGCGGTTGCGACGGCGCCCAATGAGGCCGCGCTGATCGCGACGCTGGAAGCGAGCATGGCATCGGAGCAAGCGTCATGACCGAGGCGCCGCCGCCCAGCGACAGTGCCGCGCCCAAGCCGGTCGTGCCGCCGCCCGACGCTAAACCGCGGCGCACCGGCCTGCGCCTGCCCGCCGCGATGTGGCTGGGCGC
>DATLUE010000154.1:0-11915 GCA_035533255.1 Allostellaceae bacterium
GGTTTGACATGAGTGAGTAGATTCCGAGTCTCGACCCGGAGAATCTCGGGCGAATATACTCACAATCGGCAGACGACAAGAGATGGCCTGAGGCATCCCGACAGAGGGACGCGTGGTGTTTCCGCCTGCCCATGGCAAAGCGCCTCCGGTCGCGTCGCAAAATGGAGGCGTCAATCAAGCCGGAAAATGCTTGCATCCTGACGATCAATGGCGGCTCGTCGAGCATCAAGTTCGGGCTTTTCGAGGTCGGTCATCGATTGCCGCGTGTGCTGGACGGCGTGATCGACGGGATTGGATTGCCGCAGGCCAGCCTGCGGGCCGAGGGCGTGCGTGCGGCGGACCGCATTTCGCGGAAAATTACAGCAGCGGACTACAATGCGGCAGTCGACGCGCTGATGGATTATATCGACCAACGCGGGACCGATCATGCAATCACCGCAGTCGGTCACCGCGTGGTGCATGGCGGCCCGAAATACTGGGCTCCGCAGCGGATTACCCCAGACATGATCGAGGAGTTGCGCGGGCTCATCCCCTTCGATCCGGAGCACCTTCCCGAAGAGATCCGGTTGATAGAAGCATGCAGCCGTCGGTTTTCCGGCGTTCCCCAAGTGGCCTGCTTCGACACGGCATTTCACCACGATTTGCCGCGCGTTGCGCGGCAGTTGCCGATCCCGCGCCGCTACGAGGCGCAAGGCCTCCGGCGCTACGGATTTCACGGTCTATCCTACGCGTTTCTCATGGAGGAGCTCGCCCGCGTGGCCGGAGCGGAAGCGGCACGCGGCCGGGTCATCCTCGCCCACTTGGGCAGTGGCGCGAGCCTTGCGGCCGTGCGCGACGGCAAATCCGTGGACACAAGCATGGGCCTTACCCCGGCAGCCGGCGTGCCCATGAGCACCCGCTCCGGCGATCTCGACCCCGGACTGGTCGGGTATCTGGCGCAGCTCGAAGACATGACCCCGGAGCAATTCAACAAGATGGTCAACTTCCAGTCCGGCCTGCTGGGGATATCCGAAATCAGCTCCGACATGCGCGAATTGGTCGATCGGGAAGCCCAAGACGTGCGCGCAGCCGAAGCGGTCGCGTTGTTCTGCTACCAAGTCAAGAAGTGGATCGGCGCTTTCGCAGCCGCTCTGGGCGGGGTGGACACGTTGGTCTTCGCCGGGGGGATCGGCGAGAACGCCCCCACAGTCCGTGCGCGGATTTGCGACGGGTTGGGCTTCCTCGGAATCGATCTGGACCCGCAGCGAAACGCACAGAATGCGTCGCTAAGTTCGCCGGACGCAGGTCGCGTCCGCGTGCGCGTCGTCCCGACCGACGAGGCGTTGATGATTGCGAGGTTCGTTACGACACTCCTCAAGCTTGGCGGGTCCTGATGGCGCGCGTTCCCGCCATCCGAAGCCGCGGGCTTAGCGTTACGAGAAGCACAGGATCACATCCATGACCACACCCCATGCCGCCGATACCAAGCCTCCTGAGCCGAAGCCCGGCGCGACGCCAGACGCGAAAGACGATCTGAAAACGCTGCCCATGGCGGAGGTCGAGAAAAAATTGGGGTCGTCTCCGGACGGCCTTACTCAAGCGGAGGCGCAAAAGCGCCTGACCCAATACGGGCCCAACGAGATCGAGGAGAAGAAGACCAATCCAATTTTGAAGTTCCTCTCCTATTTCTGGGGCCCGATTCCGTGGATGATCGAAGCGGCCGTGATCCTGTCGGCGGTGGCAAGGCACTGGCCGGACTTTGGAATCATCCTCGTTCTGCTTCTGGCCAACGCCGTGGTCGGATTTTGGGAGGAACGACAGGCGGGCGACGCCATCGCCGCGCTGAAGGCCAAGCTCGCAATCAAAGCCCGGGTGAAGCGTGACGGAAAGTGGGTCACACCTCCGGCGCGGGAATTGGTGCCGGGCGACGCCATTCGCCTGCGATTGGGCGACATCGTACCCGCGGATGCGCGGTTGCTGGAAGGCGACGAGGTGTCCGTCGATCAATCCGCGCTGACGGGCGAATCGTTGCCCAAAACCTGCAAATCAGGCGACGCTATTTTCTCCGGGTCGATCATCCGCCGCGGCGAGATCGGCGCGCTCGTCTATGCGACGGGCACGAAGACTTACTTTGGCAAGACGGCGGAACTCGTAGAGACGGCGGTTACCGTCAGCCATTTTCAGAAGGCCGTGCTGAAGATCGGCAACTATCTGATCATGCTGGCGGTAGCGCTGGTGGCTGTGATCATCGCGCTGGGAATCTACCGCGGCGACCCGATCCTCACGACGTTGCAGTTTGCCCTTGTGCTGACCGTGGCGGCGATCCCCGTGGCAATGCCCACGGTTCTGTCGGTGACGATGGCCGTTGGAGCTCGTCTGCTCGCCAAGAAACAGGCGATCGTGAGCAAGCTGGTCGCCATCGAGGAGCTGGCTGGCGTGGACGTGCTGTGTGCCGACAAGACCGGCACTCTAACGCAGAACAAGCTGACCCTGGGCGATCCCTTCTGTCTGGACAAGATCACCGCCGACCAGGTCATCCTTGCCGGCGCCCTGGCCTCGCGCGCGGAGAACAACGACACGATCGATCTCGCCGTCCTCGGCGGCCTGAAAGACAAAGCGGCGCTGAAGCCCTACCAGGTCACGCATTTCCAGCCGTTCGATCCCGTCCACAAGCGCACCGAGGCGACCGTCAAGGACACGGACGGGAAGACGTTCAAAGTAACGAAGGGGGCGCCGCAGGTTATCGTGGCGTTGTCGGCCAATGCCGCCGCCGTGAAACCCGCTGTCGACAAGGCCGTCAACGACTTCGCCGCGCGCGGCTTTCGCGCGCTCGGTGTGGCGAGGGCGGACGGCGACGGCAAATGGCAGCTTCTCGGCGTGCTGCCGCTATTCGATCCGCCGCGCGAAGATGCCAAATCCACCGTCGCGACCGCGGCCCAGATGGGCGTGAAGATCAAGATGGTGACCGGCGACGCCCTGGCGATCGCCAAGGAGACCGCCAAGACGTTGGGAATGGGAACGAACATTCTCGACGGCGCGACCCTTGGTGACTCCAAAACCAAGGAAACCGAGGCGGTAACTAAGTCGATCGAGGATGCGGACGGTTTCGCCCAGGTATTTCCCGAGCACAAATTCCACATCGTTGACGTACTGCAGAGGCACGGTCACATCGTAGGCATGACCGGCGACGGGGTGAACGACGCCCCTGCCCTGAAGAAGGCCGATTGCGGCATCGCCGTCTCGGGCGCAACCGATGCCGCCCGCGCTGCGGCGGCGATCGTGCTGATGACCCCCGGGCTGTCGGTGATCATCGAAGCGATCAAGGAAAGCCGCCGCATCTTCCAACGCATGAACAGTTACGCGATCTATCGCATCGCCGAGACGTTGCGCGTGTTGTTTTTTATGACGTTGGCGATCGTCGTGTTCAACTTCTATCCGCTGACGGCTGTGATGATCGTGATGCTGGCGTTGCTCAACGACGGCGCCATCTTGTCGATCGCTTACGACAACGTCCAGTACAAGAACGCGCCAGAAGCTTGGAATATGCGCATGGTGTTAAGCATCTCCACGGTATTGGGGGTGTTTGGCGTCATCGCCGCGTTCGGACTCTTCTACCTCGGCGAGCGGGTCTTTCATCTCGACCGGGCGCATATCCAAACTCTTATGTATTTGAAGCTCTCGGTGGCCGGGCATCTGACGATCTTCTTGACTCGAACGCGCGGCCCATTCTGGTCCATTCGACCCGCCCGGATTCTGTGGATAGCGGTGTTGGGCACGCAGGCGGTCGCGACATGTATTGCCATCTTTGGCCTCGGGCTGGTGACCCCGCTCGGTTGGAATTGGGCGTTGTTCGTCTGGGGCTATGCACTTGCCTGGGCGCTCGTGAACGATCGCATAAAGCTGTTGACGTATTGGGTTCTCGGTACGGCGAAAGTCGAACCTCGGGCCAAGCAGCAGGCTGAAGCCAAGCTTCAGTCCGGGTCCAAAACCGGTCCCAAGGCGGACGTCACAGCCGAACCCAAGCCGGAAGCCAAGGTCGCGCCTCCGCCGGAAGCCAAGGCCGAACCCAAAGCGGAGGCCAAGCCCAAGACCGAAGCCGAGCCGAAGTCAGACGCGAAACCCGAGGCTGCGCCGGAAGCCAAGGCCGCGCCTCAGCCGGAGGCCAAGGTGGAAGCCGAACCCGAAGCGGAGCCGAAGCCTCCGGCCAAAGCCGACCTCGCGGCACTGCTCAATACGTCGCTCGGTGACCTCCTCGTAGCGGGCCTCGTCAAAGACCCGGAGGATGCCGGCCGTGTCATCGCCGCTGCGGTCGGTCAGGCCAAATCGGGCACCACGGCCCCGAAGGCGCCTGAGACCGATGCCGAGCCTGAGGCAAAGCCTCAAGGCAAAGCCGAGTCCGCGGCGAAATCCGAACCTCAGCCAGACGGCAAAATCAAGACACCGGCCGGCGTGATGCCGCAGACGGCCAAGTGAACCGGATGATACCAACAGTCAACGAATGAAATGAAGGCGATGAAAATACACACCAAGGACTTTCGCGTAGGCGAAGGAGACAAGGTCAATCTCGATAAGTGGCCGACGAAAGTCGATCCCGTATGCAAATCGAAAGGGCAATATAAGAAGCTTCTGGAGGATCACGTTGCGCAGCTCAGCGCGCAACAACAGCTTCACTACGCGTCAAACCGCCGCGCGATCCTGCTGATTTTCCAGGCGATGGATGCAGCTGGAAAAGACGGTGCGATCAGACACGTGATGTCCGGCGTGAACCCCCAGGGTTGCCAAGTGTTCAGCTTCAAGCATCCCAGCGGCGTCGAATTGGAGCACGATTTTCTATGGCGGACGACGCGCGATCTGCCCGAACGGGGCCGGATCGGCATCTTCAACCGGTCCTATTACGAGGAGGTGCTGATCCTGCGCGTGCATCCCGAACTTTTGAGCGCCGAGGCACTCGTCGACCCGCCGGGCGACGATAAGACGTTTTGGCATCAGCGTTATCGCTCGATTACGAATCTGGAACGACACCTTCACGCCAACGGCACCCGGGTCGTCAAATTCTTCCTTCACCTTTCGAAGGAAGAGCAGCGCAAGCGCTTCCTTTCGCGTATCGACGAGCCGGACAAGAACTGGAAATTCAGTACGGCGGATATCAAGGAAAGGGCCTTCTGGAAACAGTACATGAAGGCCTACGCGGAGTGCCTCAGCGCAACAAGCACAGGCGACGCTCCCTGGTATGTCGTTCCCGCGGACGACAAGGAGAACACTCGACTGATCGTCTCCCAGATCGTCCTCGATACGTTCGAAGCTCTCAAGATGAGCTATCCAAAAGTGACCACCGAACGCGAGCGGGAGTTGTTGTCAATCCGTCAGCAGCTTGCGAAGTGAACCTCTGGGGCCATGGCTCATGCACGGCGATAAGCCACCCGACCAGCGTGAAGCACGGACCAAGAAGACGGTCGGGGAACCAATGGTAGCCCTCAGGAACGCCAGTTCGAGCCGCGCACCCTTTCGCGTGTTCAGGCAGGCCAGTTTGAAGTCGCCGGAGCCACCTATCCGCGCCGAACTTTTCAGTGTCGAACGTCTTGAGCAGCATGCAGAGAGTCTGGCGGCCGCACAGCAGGTCGCATCCAACCCGAAGGAGGGCATTCCACTCGCCAAACGGCTCAACGACAACGCCAGGGTTCTTACCGAAAGCCATCGCGCTGTTGCTCGGGCAAGTTCGGCGCGTCAGCCAATCACGCCGGCGGCAGAATGGCTGCGCGACAATTTTCATGTCGTCGACGAGCAGATCCGCGAGATCAAGCGCGATCTTCCGCCTGGCTTCTACCGCAGGTTGCCAAAATTGGCGGACGGGCCGTTGCAGGGCCATTCGCGCATCTTCGGCGTCGCTTGGGCACTCGTCGCCCATACCGACAGCGCCTTTGACGTCCAGAAACTCACGCGCTTCGTCGAGGCTTATCAGCGGGTGCAGCCGCTGACCATCGGCGAATTGTGGGCGTTGGCGATCACGTTGCGCATTACGCTGCTGGAGAATCTGCGCCGCCTGGCCGAGGCGATCGCGGCGCAGTTGGCGGCAAGCCAGGCGGCCGATTTGATCGCGGATCAAATCCTGGGCGTGTTGAGCGGAGGTGCCGAACCTGCGGCGACGATCTCGCATCGCCTTGATCAGGCACCCTGGTCGACCGCATTTGCCGTCGAACTCGCGCAGCGTCTGCGAGACCATGATCCCAATAGCACGCCAGCGCTGCGCTGGCTGAATAGCAAATTGGAGGCGGAAAAGACGACCAGCGACCAGATCGTTCGCGAGGAGTTTCAGCGCCAGAGCGCCACGGACGTGACGGTTCGTAATGTGATCATGAGCATGCGCCTGATCTCGATGATAAACTGGCCGGAGTTTTTCGAAGGCGTCAGTCCGGTCGATGCCGTCCTGCGTGGCGCCAGCGAATTTGGAGCAATGGATTTTCCGACACGCGATCTTTACCGTCGCGCGATCGAGGAGCTCGCGCGCGAATCGGGTCACGACGAAGTGGCGGTTGCAAGACGCGCGACGGCCGCTGGCAGGCGCGCAGCGGATCAGACGGCCGATACGGATTCCACTCAGGGGCAGGAAAGCGATCCAGGGTATTATCTCATCGCCAAAGGCCGCCGCGCCTTCGAGAAGGAACTCGGTTGCCGCGTACCCTTCGGGACACGGCTCTTTCAGCTAACTTCCGATCTGGGCGTGATCAGCTATGTGGGCATGATTGCGGTTGTCATCGCTACCGTCCTCGCGCTCATACTCATCGCTGTGGCATTTGTTGGAATCGGCGGCTGGCCGCTTCTTGTCCTGGCGATTGTCGGCCTCTTCCCGGCCTCGGATGTCGCGATCGCAATCGTGAACCGCGCGATCACCCGACAGGTCGGTGGGAAGGTTCTACCGGGATTGGAATTGCGCCACGGGGTCACGCCGGATTTGCGCACAATCATCGTTGTGCCGACGATGCTCGTCGGCATAGCCGAGATCCACGAGCAGATCGATCGGATCGAGGTTCATCATCTTTCCAATCCGGACGACAATTTCATTTTTGCGCTGATTTCCGATTGGCGTGATTCCGCGACAGAGCGTGACGCAAACGACGACAGTCTTCTCGACGCGGCGACCGCCGGAATTGCGCGGCTGAACACGCGCTACGGGCCAGCCGAGAATAGCGCACGCTTCTTCCTTCTTCATCGCGGGCGTATCTGGAACGAAGGCGAGGGAATGTGGATGGGTTGGGAGCGCAAACGCGGCAAACTGCGTGAACTCAACCGTTTGCTTCGCGGCGCCACCGACACGACATTTATGCCCATCGATGGCCATGCTCCTGCGTTGCCGTCCGGTATCCGTTATGTCATCACGTTGGATGCCGACACGCGTCTGCCGATCGGGACCGGTAGGCGGCTGGTCGGAAAGCTGGCGCATCCCCTCAACCAGCCCCACTTCGATCCTCATGCGGGCTTGGTCGTGCGGGGCCACGGCATGCTGCAGCCCCGCGTGACGCCATCGTTGCCGATCGGTAGCGAAGGATCCCTCTTTCAGCGCGCTTTTTCTGGCCCAAATGGCCTCGATCCCTATGCGCTCGCGGTTTCCGATGTCTACCAGGATCTGTTTGGAGAAGGTTCCTATTGCGGCAAGGGGATCTACGAAATCGACAGTTTCGAGGCAGCGCTAGAAGGAGAAATTCCGGAAAATTCGGTCCTCAGCCACGATCTGCTGGAAGGTATCTTTGCGCGCGCGGGCCTCGCGTCCGACATCGAGGTGGTTGAGGAATTTCCCTCGCGCTACGGCGTCGCGGCGGCACGGCAGCATCGCTGGGTCCGGGGCGACTGGCAGCTGATTCCCTGGATCTTCGGCTTTCGCCACAAAGCCCGCGACGGTTCGCCGAAAACGCCGCTCCCATTGATGGGCCGGTGGAAGCTGCTCGACAATCTGCGCCGTTCGCTTTCGGCGCCGGCTGCCCTTCTCGCCATGCTGATCGGCTGGCTGCTGCCGATGAAGGCCGCCGGGATTTGGACCGCGTATATTCTTCTGACCATCGCATTGCCCCCTCTGCTGCCGGCGCTCGCCGGCGTCATTCCGCACCGTGCGGGCGTTTCGCTGCGCAATCATTTGCGCACGCTGCGCGGCGATTTCATGCTCGGCCTGTTGCAGAGTGCTTTCCTCGTTACCTTCCTCGCGCATCAGGCCTGGATCATGGTCGATGCGGTGGCGCGCACGCTATGTCGTCTGTTTATTCGTCGCCGCCATTTGCTCGAATGGGTGACCACCGCGCAAGCCACAGATGCTGCTCAGTTCGACCGCCGCGGGTTCGCGCTGCAGATCGCGGCAAGCATGGCATTCGCCGTCTTCGTCGCGGCTGTGCTTCATTACTTGGGGCAACGAAGCTGGATGATCGCGGCCCCGTTCGTGGTTTTGTGGGTGCTGTCGCCGCTTGTCGCGCGGTGGGCCAGCCAGCCACCGCCCGCGGCCGGTCATCTGTTGGTCACGCCAGCAGACGCCTTGGCGCTCAGGCTGATCGCGCGCCGCACGTGGCGCTTCTTCGAGAAGTTCGTCACGGCGGAAGACAACATGCTCCCGCCCGATAATTTTCAGGAGGATCCCGAGCCGGTCATCGCCCACCGCACCTCGCCGACCAATTTAGGGCTGTATCTGCTTTCGGTGGTCGCGGCGCGGGATTTCGGATGGCTGGGAACGCTCGATACTTTGGACCGGCTCGAGGCGACATTCGGCTCGATGGCAAAGTTGGATCGCTTTCGCGGCCATTTCTACAATTGGTACGATACCAGCGACCTGCGCGCGCTAGAGCCGAAATATGTTTCCTCAGTGGATAGCGGCAACCTCGCCGGTCATCTTATTGCCGTGGGCAATGCCTGCCACGAGATCGCCACCGGTCCCACCGACAATCACAATTGGGTGTCGGGGCTCAGTGACACCGTCGCGCTCGTGCGCGGCGCCGCGCGTCCACGGACCGGGGAGCGGCGGGCGCCGAGTGCCGTGCATGCAAGGCTGGACGAAGCCATCAATGCCTTCGTCGCTTGCCTCCAAAACGCGCCATCAAAGCCAGCGGACGTTGCCAAACGCCTGTCGGATCTGACGAAAACGTCCGACACTATCGTAACTTGCGCACGCGCCTGGTCGCTCGAATGCGGTGACGCGGCTGAAGCGGAAATCACCGTCTGGGCGGAAGCCTTGCATGCGTCCACACTCGCCCATCGGCGGGATTTCGATTTGTTGATGCCGTGGGCGCGCCTGCTCACGGCCGAACTCCTGGTCGGCGACGAAACCGCCGCACTGCTGGACACGACACCCACCTTGGCCGCGCTACCCGAGCACTGCAAAGCGATATCGCGCATGCTCGCAAGCCGCCAGCAGGGAGGGACGCAAGCAGATCTCGCGCCCTTGATGGAAGCGTTGGAACAATCCGCCGGCGCTGCTCGATCGCTCTCATATCGCCTTGCGGCGATGGCCGATCTCACCAAAGCGATGTTCGATGGCATGGAATTCGGCTTCCTGTTCGATGCCAACCGCCAACTCCTCTCGATCGGTTACCGCGACAGCGATGGCAGGCTCGATGCCAATTTCTACGACCTCCTGGCTTCGGAAGCGCGGCTTGCAAGCTTCATCGCCATCGCCAAAGGCGATTTGCCTGCCAAGCACTGGTTTCGGCTGGGACGCACCTTGACGCCGATCGATGGCAGCTCGGGTCTCATCTCCTGGTCCGGTTCGATGTTCGAATATTTGATGCCCTCGTTGGTGATGCGCGCACCCGCTGGGAGCCTGCTGGATGAGACCAACCGATTGGTCGTGCGGCGGCAGGAGAAATATGGCGACGGGCTCGGCGTGCCCTGGGGCATGTCGGAATCGGAATACAACGCCCGCGACATCGAGCAGACTTATCAATATTCGAGTTTCGGCATCCCCGATCTAGCCTACAAGCGCGGGCTCGGCGAAAGCACCGTCGTCGCGCCCTATGCGAGCGGGCTGGCGGCTATGATCGATCCCACCGCCGCGGCGCGCAATTTCAAGCGCATGGCGTAGATCGGCGCATGCGGCGTCTATGGCTGGTACGAGGCGCTCGACTATACCCGCGCCCGCCTGCCGGAAGGGACCAGGGTCGCCATCATCCGCGCTTACATGGCCCATCATCAGGGAATGACTGTCGTCAGTATCGCGAACGCGCTGCAAGATGGCCGGATGCGCGCGCGGTTTCACGCCGAACCGATCGTCCGAGCAGCGGAACTTCTGCTGCAGGAGCGCATGCCGCGCGATGTCGCGGTCGCGAGGGCCTCCTCGGAACAGGCGGGCGCGGCAGCGCAGAACGCCAGCCTCGTGCCCGACGCTGAGCGCCACTTTGGGTCGGCGCATTCGCGCCTGCCGCGTACCCATCTTCTGTCGAATGGACGCTATTCGACGATGGTCACGGCGGCGGGCTCCGGATACAGCCGGTGGCACGATGTCGCGATCACACGCTGGCGCGAGGACGTGACTTGCGACGGCTGGGGCGCCTATATCTTTCTGCGCGATGTGCGCGGCGGCGAAACATGGTCAGCTGGCTATCAGCCGAGCACGGTGGAGCCCGACAGCTATGGCGTGACGTTCTCGGAAGATCGCATTGAGATCGTCCGGCGCGACGCCACGGTCACGACGACACTCGAAATCATGGTGTCACCCGAGGACGACGCGGAGGTTCGCCGGGTTTCGATCACCAATCGCGGCACCCAAACACGCGAAATCGAGCTTACCTCCTATGCCGAAATCGCCTTGGCTCGGCAGCCCGACGATGTAGCGCATCCGGCGTTCGAGGCGCTTTTCGTGGAGACGGAGTTTGTGTTCCATCTCGGTGCGATCCTCGCGACACGTCGGCGGCGCTCACCCAGTGATCCACTGGTGTGGGCGGCGCATCTCGCCGTCGTCGAAGGCGAAAGTTCTGGAGACGTGCAATTCGAGACCGATCGCGCGCGCTTTCTTGGGCGTGGGCAGACCATTCGCTCGCCCGCGGCCATTGCGGAAGGGTGGCCGCTTTCCAACACAGTGGGTCCTGTGCTCGATCCTATATTCAGCTTGCGGCGCCACGTTCGGATTCCGCGCGGAGCGACGGCGCGAGTCGCGTTCTGGACCTTGGCTGCCGCCTCGCGCGAAGAGGTGCTCGATCTGGCCGACAAGCATCATGATCCGATGGCGTTCGAGCGGGCAAAGATGCTTGCCTGGACCCGGGCCCAGATGCAGCTTCACCATCTCGGCATCGACTCGGACGACGCGCATCTGTTCCAGCGGCTTGCCAATCATGTCCTCTATTCCGATCCGGCGCTGCGGGCGCCCGCTGATGTCCTCAAGCGCGGCGCTGGCACAGTGTCGACGCTCTGGGCTCAGGGAATTTCGGGCGACCTGCCCATCGTTCTGGTCCTGATCGAGGAAGACGCCGACCTCGGACTTATCCGCCAGCTATTGCGCGCTCACGAATTTTGGCGATCAAAGCAGTTGGCGGTCGATCTGGTCATTCTCAACCAACGCGCCGCGTCCTATGTCCAGGAATTGCAAGCTTCGCTTGACGCGCTGGTGCGGATGAACCGGTCGATGCCCCAGATTCCGAGCGGCGACCCACGCGGGGCCGTGTTCGTCCTGCGCGCCGATCTCGTCTCGCCTGAAATTCGCGGCCTTCTTCACGCCTGTGCCCGGGCGGTGCTTCATGGCAATCGCGGCTCTTTGGCCGATCAGCTTAAACGCGCCCACGATCTCAAGCCAGTCAGCGCGCCGCCCGCCCGGCGCACGCCATCGGCTGACGCGCCCGAGACCCCTTTGCCCCGGCCCGAGATGGAGTTCTTCAATGGGCTTGGCGGGTTCACAAACGGCGGCCGCGAATATCTGACGATTCTCGAGGGCAATGCCCGCACGCCGGCGCCGTGGGTGAACATCGTCGCCA
>DATLUE010000155.1:0-3630 GCA_035533255.1 Allostellaceae bacterium
AACGAAAATGCCGAGCCGTTCGCATGGAAAAAGAAAAGCGTCCGCCAGCGCCGGTTCAAAGGCCGACGTATCACTCAGCTTTGATTCCGGGTACTAGGTCAAGGACGTGACGGTTTCGCCCGGTCTCCGGTTGCGATTGCCCCCCGATCAGCTTGTCGGCTTTTTCACGTAGACCTTGCACCAGCCGGTCGGGCTGATCGTCCCTTCGACGACCTTGCACGACGACGGCGGCTGGAACTGGGCGCAGTTGTCGCATTGCTGCGCGCCATGCGGCGTTTCTTGGTACGCGACGATCTTCTGCGATACCTGGGCGGCGTGCGCCCGATTCATCATCGTCGCGCCGAGGATCGCTGCTCCACCGGACGCCAATGCGACCTCTTGCAATAGTCGACGGCGTGAAATCGACGCCGGTTGGCTATTCGAATCGTCTTCCATAATGCTCTCCCTCGACGAAACCAAATTACGATAGCGACCTATCACCTTGCGATAGTCGGGATCGGCCTGCGATCCAATGATCTAAATCAATTAAGCCGGCCAAGATGTCGCGACCCTTGCCTCGGGGTTCGCTCTCAGTCCGCGCTTGATCTAAGTCAATTCTGCATTCGAGAAGGAGCCTAGAATCGCTGACAGTCTCGCAGCGCTTGCGACATCCGTTGAAGTGAAGCCGGCCCGCTGCGACGAGAACAGGAGCGATCATGGCGTTCAAGGATATTCTCGTTCTTCTCGACAATCACCCTGGTTACGAGTCGCGGCTCGAGGTTGCGCTCTCGCTCGCAAGGCAGAGCGACGCCCGCCTCGTCGCACTCTATGGGTTCGAATTGCCACACACCCGCAGTCCCGCGCTGTGCCTCGCGGACGCAATCTATGCGCCGAGCGATGCCTCCCACACGATGTATGAGAGGGAGCGGGACGCCGCCTTCGATAGCGCGGCCAATCTCGAGGCTACCTTTCGCACAGCGACCAGACGGGCGGGTATAGCGGGCTCGTGGGAGATATGGCCCGAGAACCCCAAAGACCTCATTGGCTTGGTCACCACACGCGCGCGCTATGCCGACCTCGCGGTTCTCGGGCAAGCCGACCCCGATCATCCGCTGTTCGACACGCTGGCGAAGCTCCCGGAAATGGTCATGCTCGGCTCCGGGCGACCGGTGATGGTCGTGCCCTATGCCGGGCAGCCCCGCGTCGTCGGCAGACGGGTGATGATCGCCTGGAATGGAGGACGCGAAGCGGCCCGCGCTGTTGCCGACGCATTGCCTCTGCTGAAACCGGCCGAAGCCGTCACGGTGCTGTCAGTCAGCGACAAGGGTGGCGATGAGACGTGCGACGAGGCTGCGCGGCGGCTGGCAGCACATCTGGCGCAACATGGTATTCGAGCGACGGCCGAGCAATTCGCGGCGATGGGAATGGAAGTGGGCGATATAATCCTGTCGCGCGTCGCCGATCTCGGTTGCGACCTCGTCGTGATGGGCGGATACGAGCATTCGCGCACGCGCGAGCTGATCCTTGGCGGCGCCACACGGGGAGTCCTCCAGCAGATGACGGTGCCGGTGCTGATGTCCCATTGAATGCCCCATAGCCTTGGGAGTGGAACCATGGAAAACCTTGACCGACTGTCGTGCTGGACGAACGCTGCCGTCACGCACGCCGCGGCAATCAAACGATTTATCTCCGATTTCATACGTCGCCATGCCTTTCGCGAGGAAATCGCGCAACTCGAGCGTGCCGGAAGTCTTGATACCATCCTCGACGATCTCGGTATGACGCGGTGGGAGATGAACAGGATCGCCCGCAATTACCCCGAAGCAGACCGCCTGCTCCCGACGATGGCGTATCATCGCGGCGTCGATCTCGAGAAGCTTGATCCGCATTCGCTCTACGCCTTGCGACATGAGTGCTCGCTCTGCGACGCGCATCGCGCCTGCCGCCGCTGGCTCTCGGGCGGAGCGACAACAGCGGACGTTTCCTTTTGTCCCAACGCGAAGCTCTTCGGCGCCTTACAGAATTCCGAGCCAACATTCTGACCTCGGGAGGTTGCGATGTCGATCAATCGACGGCCTGCTTTCGCGGAGGCGCGGCACGGACTGCTACGCCGGATGTGGTCGCACCGGCTGTTTCGGCGAATGCTCGTTCGGCAGGGCGTCGATCTCGAAACCAATTCGTGGCGTGGCACGGAGCATCTGCTGTTCCGCGCCTTGGATAGCTGCTCGCATTGCCGCGAGAAGGAAACCTGCCGCGCATGGCTTGCCGGTTGCGAACCCGGGGCGAGCTACATCCGGTTCTGCCCGAGTTCGGAGACAATCGAGGCGCTGCGCATCATCGCGTCGTGACGTGGCGGCTTTTCCGCGTCGCCAAGCGGACGCAAGCTGCAATGGAGCGGTCTGCTTACATCCGGGCTAGCGTAAGTAATATCTTTTGGATTCAATCGGCACCCATTTCAAAGCGGAAAATAACCATCTCTACGATTGATTTAGATCAGTAAGACGACGCGCCGTTGGACCTAAATGTGAGATTGCCAATACGGCAAACCACATAACCCAGGAGCAAGCTATGCGACGTTCTTTGATCTTCTCCGCTACGGCCGTGGCGTTCGCGCTGACGGGCATGGCGGGCACGGCCCATGTGGCATTCGCGCAGACCCAGACCCTCAACTCCACCGATGCCGGCCGACGCGTCGACCCGGATGCGGCCTCCGACCTCCAAGAGGCCGTCCCGGCGAAGAATCCTCCGCCGAGCTTCGCGCAGCCTCAGACCCTCAACTCCACCGATGCCGGCCGACGCGTCGATCCGGACGCGGCCTCCGACGTCCAAGAGGCCGTTCCGGCGAAGAATCCTCCGCCGAGCGTCGCGCAGACCCCGACCCTCAACTCCACCGATGCCGGCCGACGCGTCGACTCGGACGCGGCGTCCGACGTCCAAGAGGCAAGCCCGGGCACGAAATAGCATCTTCGTGTGGTATGCCGCGAGGCGGAGACGCTCGGCCCCCTGGGTTGGGCGGCTCCGCTGGTCGGCGATTTTTCTGCGTTATCATTATCGCTGCCGAGGGCGAGCGTCCGATCATCGATTGGACATCGAGCATGTGCCCCTGTACCGCGGCGAAGAACTGATCGCGCGTTAAGCCCGGCGGCAGTGCCGTCCGATCGAGGTCGAGCGCAAACACCGAGAATATGTAGTGATTGACGTGCCCGGCGGTCGGGCATGGGCCGTCATACGTCGTTGCGCCGGCGACGTTCTTGCCGCCGACGAAATCCGGCGAAGGCTTCGACCCGAAGCCCTCGGGCACGCTATTCCGATCGGGCGCGATGCCATGCGCGATCCAATGCACCGCGCCGGCTCCTTTGTTGCCGTCGGGATCGAAAACGATCAGCGCGAAGCTCTTCACGCCCGCCGGTGCGCCGTTCCAGGCGAGCGGGGGCGAAATATTCTCGCCGCCGCAATCGGTGGGCGGGGCCTCGCCGCGCTGGGTGATGAAATGTCCCGCATATTTTGCCGCCATGAAGCCCCATCGTCGAACGCGCTCGATGTCACCGTGAGCGCCGCTGCTCTCTGGGGCACGGGCGCGGCAGCAAACATCACGAGCAGGGCCAGCGCTCCCACAATGGTCCACGCGCCAATGCGTATTGGCGTATTACC
>DATLUE010000156.1:0-4708 GCA_035533255.1 Allostellaceae bacterium
GGGCTCTCCCGAGCTGAAGGTTGCTGGACCTTCGATGCTCGGGATCAGGTGCCCCGATCGTCACGCGCTACCGCGCATCACCTCGTCGAAATTGCGCCGACCGCGACGCGTGCTCCCCTCCCGCGCGAGCGGGTTCGTTCTTCGGGCTCGTAGCCGCTCTCGTCGTTTCACCGAGACTTCGGTCGGCCCTTGCCCCTTTGCGGACATCCCGCCGAGGACGACTGAACGATTGGAGTTGGGCCGCTTTCAGAAGGCAGATATGCGGGAGAGACCGCGCAAAAGCAGATTCTCATAACCTAACCTGCATCATGTCTCCCGCGAGCGGCCCTGAAGCACGAGGTCAAGATCTTCCGGCCGTGAAGTCGAACACCACCACATTTATCAGCGCGCGGCGAGCCTCGGGAATCCGGGCGACCAGCATCGTTCGCATTTCCTCGGCGCTCGCGGGCGCGGAAATCGCGTCGGGATGGGCTTTCAGCCGGCGCTTGCTCGCCGAGGGCACATCGCCAAACCATAAGACACAGTAGATACCGCGCTGTTCGCTACGCCAGTCGACCAGATACTGAACATCGAGCTGGCCGGTCGCCGCATCCCAGACATCCTTGTGCCACTGGCCCTTGACCTCGACCGGCAATTGCATTGCCCCGCGCGCGAAGGCGAGGTCCGCGCGCTTGGTCATCGGCATGTCCGCCTCGGTGATCCGTTGGATGTCATAGCGAGTGAGTTCAGGGCCAATCATCCCCGCTAGCCGATCGCGGCAGCGATTCTCGTTGCGCGGGATACCGGCATCGCTCCAGAAGTCAGCTACCGAATCAAGGTCGTCGCCAAGCAGCTTGCGCCGGGCGACGTCCATCTCCTCAAGCACCAGCGCCTTCAAATCCTCGATATTGCCGGGTGGCCCATCGTCCAGCAGCGCGGCGAGTTTGCCCGGCGCCAAGGCCAAAAAATCCGCCTCGGCGCGCTTCTGGCGCTGCTCCGCCGCCATGTGGCGGATCAACTCCGAGTAGCTGTCAGTGGGTCCAGCCCTTAGCCGTTGCAGTGCCTCGCTCGCTTCGACGCTCGTGTCGTCGGCGATCCGGCTGATCAGCGAACGCAGAAAGTCGGTCGCGTTAAATTCGTTGGTGTCTCCCCAACCGCTGCCTTCCAGCGTCGCATAGGCCCATTGCTCGCGAAACTCGCCGATGATCCATTCGGCCTGCGCGACCGTCAGCGGCACCATCCGGCCGCGCCGTTCGAACTGAAGCCGATTGCGCAAGAACCAGATGAATTCGGGATTGCGCGCACCGATCCCGGCGAGATCTGGCAGCACCGCCTCGAACCGCACTAGCAGGTCGATCGCCAGCCAAGAGAGCATATGCTCGAAATTCCGAAATACCGTTACGGCGCGCGCCTCAGCTACATCGCGGAGTGCGTCGAACGCGCCGCCGTATGCCAAGCAATCGACCAGTTCAGCCTGGACGGTTTCGGGGACGTTCGGAAAGGCGGTCAGCCATCCGGCCCCGAGCGCAGCGCCGGCCTGCTGCCATTCCGGTTCATGGGCAAGCATGTAGAGACCGGCGACATGCTCGCTTCCCGCCGCGAGCGCGGGCTCGATCCAGACACGCGCGAACGCTTGCCGGGCCTCGGGGGTCGGAAGGACTTCCGCCTCCAGTGCCTGACGGACCGCCTGCTTTTCGTTCTCGATGTGCCAGCCCCGATCGTCATGGCTAAGCAGCAAAGCGGCCAGCTTCAGCGACGCGGATAGATCGGCAACGCCTTGACCGTTTCGCACTCGCTCATAGAGCCCGGCCATGATCGGGTAGCTGTAATTATAAACCGTACCCCGCGCGAACCCGTCGGCGATTTCGGCCGCCGTCGGCAGATCGGTGCGATGCAGGACGGCTTCGAACCCGACAAGCGCGTCATCGCGCAACGCCGGCCCGAGCCACTCGGCCAGCCGGTCGCTCGGCGGCAGTTCGCTCGAGAGATCGTGGAATCGGCCTAGATAGGCTTGGGCCGGTGGCACGATCGCCCGCAGTTCGCCAGCGCGCAGATTGGCGCGCGCCTTTTCAAATTCGCGACGCGTCGTACCGAAGGCGACCTTGCGCTTGCGGTCACGCTTGGCCGCTTCCTTCTCCCGCCTGACCTCCCAGGCCGGCTTCTTGGGATTTTCGAGCTTACGGAGAAAGTCCGCGAGCGGTTTGTCGCCGCGCCGGAATGCCTCCGCCGCCGCACGCACGACCGGATCGAGCCCTTCCGGTCCCCAGCCGATGCGCACCAAGTCCTTCCAGTCCCGGCGGAGCACCGGATCCTTGATGTCGCCTTGGGCGAGGCGATCGAGCGCGCAGACAAGGTCACCAGGCCGCTCCGAAAGTCCGACCAGCCGGCGTTGCAGATAAAGCGCCGTCACCCACAGGCTGTCTTTGCGTCGGTCGTTCTCCAGCACGTGGGTCTGGATCGCACGTCGCAACTGATCTTGCGCCGACAGCCGCTGCGCAAGTGTCTGCGGGATGTCGCGGTGGTAGAGGTGCGCATGCTCGATGATCCCGAGCCAGCGCCACACTGCCGGTGCCTGGCCTGGGCCGACCACGCCTTCGTCGATCGCGCGAATGAGAAGCTGGGCCACGATATCGGCAACGTCGTTGGCCCTTTCCCAATCGCGGTCGCGCAGCAGTGCGGCATAATCGACGATCAGGTCGAGTACGCCGACCAGACGCGGCGACGCTATCGCGTCGAGCAGGCGATCATAGTGCCGCACGGTATGGGCGTTTCGTCCCTTGCGGCGTGGCACGGGGCAGCTGGTCACCCCCATCTCGGCGAACAAGGTCGCGACCAGCAGCCTGTCCGATACGTCGGCGTCCATCCGCTCGATCAACTGCCGCGCCAGCCGTGGCGCATCGTCGCCGCCTTGATCGGTCAGGATCGCGATCGAGGCTTGCCACCAGGCCCGGTCGCGATGCGGCAACAACGCGTCCGCGGCGGCGTCGCGCTCGCGATAGAAGCGCTCGGGCGCCAGGACGATCGCCTCAAGCGTATCGGCGAGCTCGGCGGACAGCGGCGAGCCCAGTAGCCCCTCAATCAGCAGTGAGCGGAGATGCGCGTTGCTTGTCGCCGACCCGATGATCGCGTCGATCTTGGGCTTGAGCGCCGGGATGATCAGCCCCGCAGCCGTCTTGCTGTCCCAGTCCGCCGCGCGGAAATAGGGATCATCCTCGGCCAGGACGCAGAGCGCGTCGAACATGCAATCCGCGAATTGCGGGGTCAGCGCCGCAGTTTCGCCGTAGCGCAACACGCCATAGGGGTCGGCTGAGATCACCCGCTCGGCCATCACCGGACTGTGATAGGCAAGCCAGGCATGCAGGCCGCGCAGGCTGGCCGGCACGCCGCCGCTGCCGTGCAATTGCGCGAGCAGACGCCGCTGCGCTCGCGGTGTCGGCACCTGCCGCGCGAGCCAGCCCGCGCCGAGATATTCAGCGATTACACGGTGGATCGGCTTAGCGCGCGACAGGCCGACGCTGTGGAACAGTTTGGAGGAAAAAATTGCCCGCGCGGCCTTGGCCTGTGGCAGCGTCACAAGGTCGGCGAGCCGAAGATCACCTTGCTGGACCTGCGCCGCACCGGCGGCGCTGGCCGCTTCGGCGCCGGCGAGCAACAGGCCGGCGGCAATCGCCCCAGCGGCATCGAGCGCCTCATCTTCGTTGAGTTGCGCCAACCCAAAATCCTGCCGATCGGGATCGTGCTCGGGCCAGACTAGCGCGCAGACGCGCTCGAACAAGGCGGCGCGCGTCCCCGGCAATTGGGTGTCGCCCGCGGCCACCCTTCCCATAAGACCGAGCGTCAACGGGTTACGATAGAGTCCTCCAGACTGTGAGCCGCGAGGTGGTCGAGCACGTGATCCGCATCCACGGATGGATGTTGCGCGAGGAGATAGGCGTGCGCTTTGGCGCGATCGAACGGTTCGAGCGTCAGGATCTTGGGATCGGCGCCATAAAGCTGGCGCAGGTTCGTCACACCGCGCGCCTGCCACTCGCGCGACCGGCACGAGAGGATGAAGGGCGGCGCGTCGGCCTCTTCGAGCTGCGCCAGGATGGCGTCGATCGCGTCGCCCTCGCGCCGCGACATCGCCTCATCCAGACCGTCGATCAGCAACGGCTTGCCGGCCGACACCAGTCTGGCCGGGTTCTTCGCATTGATGAACCGGATCGCAGTGACCGGTTCGACGCCGAGCCGTCGCCCCAGCTCGCGCATCAGCTCGCTCTTGCCCATCCCAGGTTCGCCGAGCACGACCTTGTCGCCAGCAATCGCGAGAAGCCCGGCCTCATCGACCCGGTTATCGAGGATTGAAGCATCGCTGATCGAGAGCTGGCGGGGGAAATAAATCGCCGTCGACCCCAAGCTCCTATCCTCGTGCTGCGTTCCAGCTGATGCTGATGAAGTGCCGCTTGCCATCTGTAGAGGATGTGGTCTCCGATCCGATGTCGAATCTAGGCATACGACGCAGGAATGTCAGCTTTCAGGATCGTTGGGCGTCAAGCTGGATGGCGGACTTGCCATAGCCGAAGCAAAAAGCGCTACCGAGAGGCAGCTTACGGGCAGGGTTTCGGATGCCGGCCAGGCACGAGCAGTGGACGCGGTATAGGGGCCGGCGTCCGAAAGCCTCCGATGAACGAACCCGCGGGAGAGCGGCGAGCAGTTGGCCGTCTATGGGGATTTGGTCGCGCAGCGGCGT
>DATLUE010000157.1:0-5087 GCA_035533255.1 Allostellaceae bacterium
ACCTCGATCTGCGGCATGCCGCGCGGCGCCGACGGAATCCCGACGAGATCGAACTGGCCGAGCAGCTTGTTGTCGGCCGCCATCTCGCGCTCGCCCTGGAACACGCGAATCGTGACCGCAGTCTGGTTGTCCTCGGCGGTCGAGAAGGTCTGGCCTTTCTTGGTCGGGACCGTGGTGTTGCGGTCGATGAGCCGCGTGAAGACGCCGCCCAAGGTCTCGATGCCGAGCGACAGCGGCGTCACGTCGAGCAGCAGGACGTCCTTGACCTCGCCCTTCAGCACGCCGGCTTGAATGGCGGCGCCGACCGCGACCACCTCGTCGGGGTTGACCGAGCGGTTCGGCTCCTTGCCGAAGAACTGCTTCACCGCCTCGATCACCTTCGGCATGCGCGTCATGCCGCCAACCAGGATGACCTCGTTGATCTCGGATGCCTTGAGGCCGGCATCCTTCAGCGCATTGCGGCACGGATCGATGGTCTTCTGGATCAGATCGTCGACCAGCGCCTCGAGCTTGGCGCGCGTTAGCTTGATGTTGAGATGCTTCGGCCCGGCCTGGTCGGCGGTAATGAAGGGCAGGTTGACCTCGGTCTGCATCGACGAGCTGAGCTCGATCTTCGCCTTCTCCGCAGCCTCCTTGAGGCGCTGGAGCGCGAGCTTGTCGGTGCGCAGGTCGATGCCTTGCTCTTTTTTGAACTCGTCGGCGAGATAGTCGATGATACGCTTGTCGAAATCCTCGCCGCCGAGGAAGGTGTCGCCGTTGGTCGACTTCACCTCGAACACGCCGTCGCCGATCTCGAGGACCGAGATGTCGAAGGTGCCGCCGCCGAGGTCATAGACCGCGATCGTGCCGGCGCCCTTTTTCTCCAGCCCATAGGCGAGCGCTGCCGCGGTCGGCTCGTTAATGATGCGCAGGACTTCGAGCCCGGCGATTTTGCCGGCGTCCTTGGTCGCCTGGCGCTGGCTGTCGTTGAAATAGGCGGGCACGGTGATGACGGCCTCGCTCACCGTCTCGCCGAGATAGGCCTCGGCGGTTTCCTTCATCTTCTGCAGGATGAAGGCGCTGATCTGGGAGGGCGCGAATTTCTTGCCGCGGCTCTCGACCCAGGCGTCGCCATTGTCGCCGGCAACGATCCCGAATGGGACGAGCTCCCGCTCCTTTGCGACCATCGGGTCGGTCATGCGTCGGCCCATCAGGCGCTTGACGCCGTAGAAGGTATTATCCGGATTGGTGACGCCTTGGCGCTTGGCGGCCTGGCCGACCAGCCGCTCGCCGCCTTCGGTGAAAGCGACCATCGACGGCGTGGTGCGCGCGCCCTCGCTGTTCTCGATGACTCGGGCGTTCTTGCCGTCCATCACGGCGACGCAGGAATTGGTCGTGCCGAGATCGATGCCGATGACTTTAGCCATTACAGACCCCTTTTATTGCGGCTGGGTCCCGCAGCCCTGACGGCACTGCGGCATCCCCCGCGGATTGGTTCAGGCCAGGAAAAGCCCTGGCCGATCGCTGCTAGTATATGTGGGTGCGCGTGCCGCGCTGCAACCGGCGAGCGGCGGAAAGAGGCAGGATTCTGGCAGATGGCCGCGGCGAACCGGTTCCGGAGCCGGTCTCAGAACGCCTTTTCGTATTCGAAGCGCCAGCGGAGGGTGCCGCGCTCGGTCGCCCGGTTGAGGCCGAAGAGGTAGCCGGCCTCGTATTTGATCTTGCCGTATTGGAACAAATTGTATTCGCCGACCAGCGCCGGGCCGAGCCGGTGCTGCTGCGGCTGGCCGGTTGAGACGCCCGCGATGCTGCTCAGCGCGCCGTAATACTCGAATCCCGGCTCGAAATAGGGGTTGATGCGGATGCGCGTCTGCCAGGCGATCGCTAGCGGCGTCGCGTCATTGCGGTTGCGCCCGACCTCTTTGGTGACCAGCAGGTTGAGCGTGTGCAGCGTGTCGTGGCCGAGATCGACGCCGAAAATGTCGGGCATCTGCTTCTGGATCAGCGGACCGAAAACGATGTCGTCGGCATCGGCTTTCGAGGCGACGTGGGAATATTCGGCGAAGAAGCCGAGATCCGCCCAGTATTTGCCCTGCTCGGTGAGTTGAAACGTGTTCTCGAAGGTGGTCGCGCTGTAGGACAGGTTCTGTCCCGGGGCCGCGTTCAAATCGCCCTCGATCTCGGGCTCCCACCACGGCACCGGCGCGTAGCCGAGCTCGATCGTGTAGCTCTGATTGTTGTTCTTGCCGCTCTTGGGCTGGTCGAAGGTGGTGTCGGCATTGTGCTCGAGTTCGAGCTCGCGATAGTCGATGATCGGATAGTGCAGCTCGAAATCGGCCCGCGCCGGCGGCAGAAAGGCGAGCCCGGCAGCGGTGGCACCGAAAGCGCCCAGGGCCGCGCCGATGATGCGACCAGGTAGGGCTACGGCAAGACTGCGCAATCCGGGCATCGTGATCCCCCTCGCCATTTCACTATTTTGCGACGATGTGGCCGTGCGGCGTGTCGGCGCTGAAATCGTCGAAGAACTCGTAGCTGCCCGGCCGCAGCGGCCCGACGAACAAGGTAATGTCGCTGCCGCCGGTCACCACTTTCTCGCGGTTGAGATCGAAGCTCTCGAATTCCGAGGGCGTCGGATTGAGGTTCTTGACCGTCAGCGTGACCTTCTTGCCGGCCGGTACCGTGAATTCGTTCGGATCGAACGCCTTGCCCTTGATCGTCAGGCTGAAATTATCGGCGGCTCGGGCCGGCGCGGCACAAGCTGCGATCGCCGCGAGCGCCAGCGTGGCGCCGAAAATTCTCGATTTGGTCATCCTGACCCATACCATCGTTGCGCACCCCTAAACTTGTCCACCGATCATAATGCAAATCATTCGCAATGCAAATGCGACTTATTATCACATTTATGAAAGCCCTTTAGCCTGGAAGACGACCGAAAGCGACGGTTTTCAGCCAGTTCGCCGTTCAGGTTGCGGAAGCAAGCCCCATCCCGCTCAGCACCGCCCGGGCGAGCGCGCTTTGCGGCTCGATCATCGAGCGGATGCCCTCGAAATGGTTGAGCCCGGGCAGGATCAATTCCTGGCCCGGCAAGCGGCGCGCCCGCAGCGCCGCGGCGCATTCGCGGCCCTGGCGCTGGAATTCGGGGCTCTCCTTGCTGCCATAGGCTATGGTGACCGGGCAGTGCAGCCGGTCGAGATGCCGAATGGCGCTGAGCGCATCTTCCTCTTCGGGCGAGAGCGTCACATAGGCGCTGCGCGCCGACAGCAGCACCGGCCGCAGCTCGTACATGCCCGAGACGCAGGTGCCGCTCTTCAAGACATCGGCCGGCGCACCGAACCGCGTCCAATCGGTGGTCAGCAGAACGCTGGTCAAATGCGCGCCCGAAGAATGGCCGATAATATGGATGCGCGCGGGGTCGCCGCCGAAACTCGCGGCATTCGCCGCCAGCCACGCGACCGCGCGGCGCAGATCGGCGATCATGTCCGGCATCCGGGTCGGGACTTTGGGCGGGTCGAGGGTCGAGAAACGCGCGGCGACGAAATGCGCGCCGGCATTCGCTACCGTGTCGGCGAAATAAACGAAAGCGTTGTCGGGCTGGGGGCGCCAGCGGCCGCCGTGGACGAACAGCAGCACCGGCGCGCCCTTTTGGCGATTTGTGGGCTGTTTCGTCGGAACGATTTCCAGCGTCTGGTCGGCGCCGTCGCCATAGCGGCGCTCGAAATGCTCGAAGCGCTGGCGGATCTCGGTGCAGCGCGCCTTGTTGGCGGCGCGCAGGCTCTCGAAATTCGGCGCCCATACCGTCTGCTCGAACGCGTCGTCGAGCGCGTGCTGGGTATAATCGAGGTAGACCTTGGCTTCATCCGCCATCTGCTCCCCCTTGCCCGCCTCGAATGCCGCGCGCTTATGCCGTCTGATCGATGGTTTGCGTCCCTTGGGGCGGCGATGCGCCGGCCTTGGCGACGCCGACCATCGCCGGCCGCAGCAGCCGGTCCTGGATGCGATAGCCGGGTTGCAGTACCTGCACGATGCTGCCGGCGGGCTGGCCGGTGTTCGGAACCTCGAACATCGCCTCGTGCAGATTGGCGTCGAAGCGCTCGCCGAGCTGGGGCTCGACGCGTCGGATGCCGTGGCGCTCGAAGGCGGCGAGCAGCGCGCGCTCGGTCGCGGCGACGCCGTCGAGCAGCGCCTTGGCGTGCTCGTCCTGGACGAGGGCGAGCTCGATGCTGCCCAAGGCACGGCGCAGATTGTCGGCGACGTCGAGCATATCCTTGGCGAAATTAGAGGCGGCATATTTGCCTGCGTCCTCGCGGTCGCGCTGCGCGCGGCGGCGCTGGTTCTCGGTTTCGGCCAAGGCGCGCAGCAGCCGATCCTTGGTATCGGCAAGCTCGACCTCGCTTTTGGCGAGCCGGGTAGCGAGCTCGGCCGCGGCGATTTCGGCGGGGGTTCGGGGCTCGGCATCGGTCGCTGCCGAATCCGGCGGGACGTCGTCGTTCATGTCTTGGGTCATGTCACCGATTGCTTCAGCCGAGCATCCGGCCGATCACCTTGGCGGTGTAATCGACCAGCGGAATAATGCGGGCATAGTTGATACGCGTCGGGCCGACCACGCCGATCGCCCCGATCACTTGCTCGCGGCTGTTGGCGTAAGGCGCCACCACCATCGAGCAGCCGGCCATGCCGAAGAGCGGATTGTCGGCGCCGATAAAGATCTGCACGCCCTCGCCTTCGCGCGTCGCATCGAGCAGCCGGACCATCGTTTCCTTGGTCTCGAGCGCGTCGAACAACGTGCGCAGCCGCTCGAGATCGGTCAGCGCCGAGATATCCTCGAGCAGATTGGCCTGGCCTCTGACGATCAACGCGCTGCGGTCGCCGCCGCCCCACGACGCCAGCCCCGCTTCGACCAGCTTCGCGGTCAGCTCGTCGAGCTGGGTGCGGCGGCTTTCGATCTCGGCCATGATCGCGCTCTTCGCCTCTTCGGCGGTGCGCCCCAAGAGCCGGCTATTGAGATAATTGGTGGCCGCTTGCAGCGAGGAGGGCGGCGTTCCGAGCGGCACCTCGATCAGCCGATTCTCGACCAAGCCGTCCTCGGTCACCATCACGACGAGCGCGCG
>DATLUE010000158.1:0-5996 GCA_035533255.1 Allostellaceae bacterium
CGCGCGCCTGCCCGAATTCGAAGCACTGCGCGACCAGGGCGTCGCGATCAAGAACCATGTACTGGCGCATCTCGATTTCTATCTCGAGCGGTTCGAGCAGAAAGTCGTCGATCAGGGCGGCCAGGTGCATTGGTGCCGCAACGCCCAAGAGGCGCGCGAGACCGTGCTGGCGATCTGCCGCGCGGCGGGTGCCAAGACCGTCACCAAGGGAAAGTCGATGGTCGGCGAGGAGATCGCGCTCAACGAGTTCCTCGAAGCCAACGGCATCACGCCGGTCGAGACCGATCTCGGCGAATACATCGTGCAAATCCGGCACGAGCCGCCGAGCCATATCATCGCGCCCGCCGTGCATCTCGTTAAGGAGCAAGTCGCCGACAGCTTCCGCGCCACCCACACGCATCTGCCGTATGACCGCAATCTCGAAGAGCCGCGCGTCTTGTGCGACGAGGCGCGGGCGGTGCTGCGGCAAAAATTCCTCGCCGCCGATGTCGGGATCACCGGCGCGAATTTCCTGGTCGCCGAAACCGGCTCGTCGATCATCGTCACCAACGAGGGCAATGGCGACCTGACGCAGATCCTGCCCAAGGCGCATATCGTTCTGGCGAGTCTGGAAAAGATCGTGCCGACGCTCGAGGATGCAACCACCTTGCTGCGCCTCTTGGCGCGCTCGGCAACCGGCCAGGAATTCTCGACCTACACCACGGTCTCGACCGGCCCGCGCCGCGAAGCCGACACCGACGGGCCGGGCGAATATCACGTCGTGCTGCTCGACAACGGTCGCAGCGCGCTTCTGGGCGGCGAGTTCCAGGACATGCTGCGCTGCATCCGCTGCGCCGCCTGCCTCAATCACTGCCCGGTCTATGGCGCGATCGGCGGCCATGCCTATGGCTGGGTCTATTCCGGGCCGATGGGCGCGGTGCTGACGCCGACGCTGATCGGGATCGAGGAAGCCGGTAATCTCCCCAATGCCTCGACCTTCTGCGGCCGCTGCGAAAGCGTCTGCCCGATGCGGATTCCCTTGCCGCGGATGATGCGTGCGTGGCGCGAGCGCGAATTCGCCAAGCGCCTCGCGCCTCAGGCGCAGCGCTGGGGCCTGGCGGCGTGGAGCTATATCGCGCGGCGCCCGGCGCTTTATCGCCGCTTTAGCGCGCTTGCGAGCCGCGTCCTCGCGTCGCTCGGCGGCGCGCATGGGCGCTTCCGCTCGCTGCCGCTGGCCTCGGGCTGGACCGACATGCGCGACCTGCCGGCGCCCGAGGGCAAGAGCTTCATGACGCTCTGGGCCGAGCGCCAGAAAATCAAGCGTCCGAAATCATGAGCGGCGCGCGCGACCAAATCCTGGGCGGCATCCGCGCCGGGCTCGGCCGCGGCAGGCTCGATCACGCCGCCGCCGCCGCGGCCGAAGAGCGACTCGTCGCGCATCGCCGCAACCTTGTCCCTGTGCGCGCGGTGGCGCTCGATCATGGCGGCCGGATCGCGCTGTTCATCGCGATGGCGGAAGAGGTCGATGCCACCATCGCGCGTGTCGGGCAGGCCGGCGATGTTCCCGGCGCGGTCGCCGATTATCTCGCGCGCCAGAATCTGCCGGCGCGGCTGGTCGTGACGCCCGATCCGAAGCTCGACGCGATTCCGTGGGATGCGCGGCCGCTGCTCGCACTGCGGCGCGGCCGCGCCGAGGATGGCGATGCTGCCGGCATCACGGGAGCCTTTGCCGCGGTCGCCGAAACCGGCAGCTTGATGCTGGTCTCGGGTCCCGACAGCCCGACGCGCAATAATTTCCTACCCGACACGCACATTGTCGTATTGCGTGCCAGCGAGGTCGTCGCATCCTATGAAGACGGCTGGGACCGGCTGCGCGCCGCCGGGGCGATGCCGCGCACGGTCAATTTCGTCACCGGTCCGTCGCGCACCGGCGACATCGAGCAGCGTCTGGTGCTCGGCGCGCATGGGCCGCGGCGCTTGCATATCGTGCTGATCGACGATGCGGGCGCTTAGGAGCGAGGAGCGGGAGTTGTGGCGCGAAACCATGCGCGGCGTGAAGCCGTTGCGCCGCGCCGCGCCGCCCGCGGACAAACCGGTGCCGGTCGCGACCGAACCGAAAGCCAAGCTGCGCCGCGCACCGGTTGCCGGCGCCGCGCCCGCGCCGCCAAAACCTGCCGCGGCGAAAAGCGTCGCGACCCTCGACCGCCGCAGCGCACAGCGCCTGAAACGCGGCGCGCTTGCGATCGACGCGCGGCTCGACCTCCACGGCATGACGCAAAGCGAGGCGCATGCCGCGCTGGCGCGCTTTCTTACCCGCGCGCAAAAGCAAGCGAGCCGCGCGGTACTTATCATCACCGGCAAATCCGGCGTGCTGCATAGCGCGGTGCCGCGCTGGCTCGACGAGGCTGACAATCGCGCGCGCATTCTTGCCGCCGCGCGTGCGCATGTGCAGCATGGCGGCGCCGGCGCACTTTATCTTTTGCTGAGGCGCAAGAAGTGACGCCGTTCGGCGTGCGGCTGCGGCAATTGCGCGCCGAGCGCAGCATCGCCCTCAAAGACATGGCCGAGGCGCTCGGCGTCTCGGCGGCCTATCTCTCGGCGCTCGAGCATGGCCGTCGTGGCCGGCCGACCCATGCGATGGTGGTGGCGATCTGCGCCCAGCTCAACATTATCTGGGACGAGGCCGACGAGCTGATGCGCTTGGCGCGCATCTCGCATCCGCGCGTCACCGTCGACACGGCGGGTCTCTCGCCGGCGGCGACCGAGCTCGCGAATCTTTTGGCCGAGCGCATTCGCAACTTGCCGCCCGAGCGCACCGCCCGCATCCTCGAGCTGATCAAATCGGTGCCGGCGACCCCGATCCGCCGCCGCCGCGCGAAGACCGCGTAGCGGACGCGCATCTAAGCGATATCGCCGCGCGCGAAGTGCTTGTCGTAGCGCCCGGCGCCGCGCTCCTGTCCGTCGCCGACATATTGGAATTCCCACCAATTGCCGTCGCGGTCCTGAAAATAGAAGCCGTAGGTGCCGTGCATCTCGGTGATGCGCATCACCTTCTGGATGCCGTATTTCTCTTTGCACTCGATGGCGAGCGCACGCGCGCGATCGACCTCTTCCTTGGTCGCAAGGTCGAGGCCCCAATGATTGCCGACGCCGACCGGCCGGACGTTCTTGCCCTTCTCGAGACAGACCAAGCCGAAATAGCCGCCCTTGCGCAGCATCATCGCCTTCTTGGCGTGCCGCACGCAGTCGAAACCGAGGAATTCCTCGTAGAACGGCCGCGACTCGGCGAGGCTGCGGCATTCGAGCGTGCCATGCGAGAAAATCTTCGGCTGGTTGAGCGATGCCGCGCCCGGCTTTGCCGGCGGCACGATCGTGGCGCTGTCCATTGCGGTCGCTCCCTCGCTGCGGGTGTTCTTGGCCGCGAGCTAAGACCGCGTCGGCCGGGTTGGCAAGCGCCGGCAAGATCTTGCGCCGGCTTTGGCGCAGTCTTGCCTAACCTCGATCACAATAATGCCACAAAAAATTTGTTGCCTTGGGTCGCACTTGGAACGACCGTGTCTACCCCTGGACGGGTGCCTCCGGGCCCCGTTTGCATCGTGCTTCTGACGGAGACTGCTCTTGGCTATCGGCACTGTGAAATGGTTCAACGCCCAAAAGGGCTATGGCTTCATTCATCCCGATGACGGCGGCAAGGATGTGTTCGTCCACATTTCCGCGGTCGAGCGTGCCGGAATGGGCGGACTGGCCGAGGGCCAGAAGGTGAAATACGACGTCGCGATGGATCGCGGCAAGCCCGCCGCCGCGAATATCGCCACTGCCGACTGAACGGCGGCGGACGGCCCGCCTTGCTATCGGCGAGCCCGCAACCGTTAGAGAATGAATCGCGACAGGTCGGCGTTCTTCGCGAGCGCGCCGACGCGGGTGCGCACGTAATCGCGATCGACCGTCACTACCGTGTCGGGCGGCTGATCCGAGGCAACGAAGCTCGCCTCTTCCAGCAGCCGCTCCATCACCGTGTGCAGCCGGCGCGCGCCGATATTCTCGACCGTGTTGTTGATCTCCTCGGCGAGCGTCGCAAGCTCGACGATCGCGTCGTCGGTGAATTCGAGCGTCACGCCCTCGGTCGCCATCAGCGCGATGTACTGCTTGATGAGGCTTGCCTCGGGCTCGGTCAGAATGCGGCGGAAATCGTCGCGGGTTAAGGGCTTCAGCTCGACGCGGATCGGCAGCCGGCCTTGCAGCTCGGGCAAGAGGTCGGACGGCTTCGCCAGATGGAACGCGCCCGAGGCGATGAACAGGATGTGATCGGTCTTCACCGCGCCGTGCTTGGTCGCGACCGTGGTGCCCTCGATCAGCGGCAGCAGGTCGCGCTGCACGCCCTCGCGGCTGACATCGGCGCCCATGCGCTGCTCGCTGCGGCCGGCGATCTTGTCGAGCTCGTCGATGAAGACGATGCCGTTCTGCTCGGCGGCGAAGATCGCTTCCTTTACCACCCGCTCCTGGTCGAGCAGCTTGTCGCTCTCCTCGGCGATCAGGACTTTGTAGCTGTCGGCGACGCTCATCTTGCGCGGCTTGGTGCGGCCGCCGAACGCCTTGCCGAAAATGTCGCCGAGATTGACCATGCCCATTTGCGCGCCGGGCATGCCGGGGATCTCGACCGTCGGCATGCCGGCATTGCCGGTGTCCGGCACCTGGATCTCGATCTCGCGGTCGTTGATCTCGTTGTTGCGCAGCATCTTGCGGAACTTGGCGCGGGTATCGGGACCGGCGCCTTGGCCGACCAGGGCGTCGAGCACCCGCTCTTCGGCGGCGAGCTCGGCCTTGCTCTCGACATCCTTGCGCAGCCGCTCGCGCGTCATCGCCAGCGACACCTCGATCAGGTCGCGGACGATCTGCTCGACGTCGCGGCCGACATAGCCGACCTCGGTAAATTTGGTCGCCTCGACCTTGATGAACGGCGCCTGCGCCAATTTGGCGAGCCGGCGCGCGATCTCGGTCTTGCCGATGCCGGTCGGGCCGATCATCAGGATGTTCTTCGGCAGCACCTCGTCGCGCAGCTCGGGCGGGAGTTGCTGGCGACGCCAGCGGTTGCGCAGCGCGATCGCGACCGCGCGCTTGGCGTCGGCCTGGCCGACGATGTGGCGATCGAGCTCGGAGACGATTTCGCGCGGGCTGAACGATGCGCTCATAATGATTCGACCGAGACCTTGTCGTTGGTGAAAACGCAAATCGAGCCGGCGATCGCTATCGCCTTGCGGGCAATGGCCTCGGCATCGAGGCCGGGGATATCGATCAGCGCGCGCGCCGCGGCAAGCGCATAATTCCCGCCCGAGCCGATGCCGATCAGCCCGTCCTCGGGCTCAAGCACGTCGCCGGTGCCGGAGACGATCAGCGACACCGATTTGTCGGCCACCGCCATGATCGCCTCGAGCCGACGCAGATAGCGGTCGGTGCGCCAGTCCTTCGCCAATTCGACGCAGGCGCGCGAGAGCTGGTTCGGGTATTGCTCAAGCTTGGCTTCCAGCCGCTCGAACAGCGCGAAGGCGTCGGCGGTGGCGCCGGCGAAGCCCGCTAGGACCGTGCCGCCGGCGAGCCGGCGCAATTTCTTGGCGTTGGACTTGACCACGGTGTTGCCCATCGACACCTGGCCGTCGCCGGCCAGAGTGACGCGGCCATCTTTCCGCACGGCGATGATGGTGGTACCGTGCCAAGCGTTCGAAGGTTCTTCCTGCATGTCCTGGTTTCCGTCGCCGATAGCGGGATGGTACCGCGAAGATGTGGGGAGTGTCGTCGTCGCGATCAAGCAGACGGCCGGTTTTCCTCACGAAGTCAAGGAGATGAACAATGGCGAATGAGCTGCCTTTGGTGCGAATAGCGCCCAACAATCCGGTCTTCGACCTCCCGGTGATGGTCGGTATCGAAGAAAAGCTATTCGAGCAGGCCGGGCTCGATGTGGTCATGACCGGCAAATGGTCCGACCGCGAAAAGCAAGACAACATCATGATGCCGGCGCTCTC
>DATLUE010000159.1:0-7688 GCA_035533255.1 Allostellaceae bacterium
CCCGGATGCATTGCATCGCCGGCTCAAATCGCGCGCGGCGTTGGCCGGCATGTCGCTGTCCGACTACCTGCTCAGCGAGATTCGTCAGGTCGCGGAACATCCGACGCTTGACGAGCTGCGGGCGCGGTTGCACAGCCGCGCGGAGACGGCCCCTTCCGTCGCGCCGGCTGAAGCGGTTCGTGCCGAGCGCGACGGAAGGTGATCGTCATCGACGCTTCGGCCCTGCTTGACGCGCTCCTCCGCACGTCTGCGGCGAAAGCCGTGGAAGACCAGCTATTTGCGCCTGGTCAAACACTCCACGCGCCGCATTTGCTCGATGTCGAAGTCGCGCAGGTGATCCGGCGCTATACCGCGAGCGGCGAAATCGACAGCGCGCGCGGCCGTTTGGCCCTCGCCGATCTGGCCGACCTTCCCCTGCGGCGATATCCGCACGATTTCCTTTTGCCGCGCATTTGGGATTTGCGGAACAACCTGACGGCCTACGATGCTGCTTATGTCGCGCTGGCCGAGGCGCTTGACGCTCCACTGCTCACGCGCGATCGGCGCCTGGCCGCGGCTGCCGGCCATCGCGCGCGGATCGAATTGGTATAATGCCCGGCGGCGCCGGAGCGACAGCAAACACGTCATACTGCTGGACCAGCCCGGATAACCCAGCGTACCGTAGCGTAGAATTGGCGGAGAGGGAGGGATTCGAACCCTCGGTACCCAGCAAAGGGTACAACGGTTTTCGAGACCGCCCCGATCGACCGCTCTGGCACCTCTCCGTTCCACTGCGTCTGGTCGCCTGCGGGCGGCGGACACTAGCGCAGCGCAGCGCCGGCCTCAACCCGAGATGGCCGTCGCGCGCGCCCGGCCGTGTGGCGCTGGCGGCGGCATGATCGCCCAGCCGACCTCTGCCCAAAAGTCCAGACCGGGCAATGGCTTGCGGGATCGAGGCTTGACAAGCCAAGGCGCCTGGCTATAGTGCGCCGGCCTTGAGCGGGGACGCCGCGCGAGGGACATTTCAGCAAAGAAACCAGCCATGTACGCAGTGATCCGCACCGGCGGCAAGCAATACCGGGTTGCCAAGGACGAGGTCGTGTTCGTCGAGAAGCTCGATGCCGAAGCCGGCGCGAGCGTGACCTTGGACGACGTCCTGATGATCGGCGAGGGCGCGGATGCCAAGACCGGCACGCCGCGCATTGCCGGCGCCACCGTGACCGCGACTGTCCTCGAGCAGAAGCTCGACGATAAGATCCTGGTCTTCAAAAAGAAGCGCCGGCACAATTATCGCCGCAAGAACGGTCATCGCCAGGCCCTGACCGTGCTGCGCATCACCGACATCACCGGCTGAGCCTCTAAAGGAGCGACGGCATGGCCCATAAAAAAGCAGGCGGCTCTTCGCGCAACGGGCGCGACTCGAAGGGTCGGCGCCTGGGCGTCAAGAAATTCGGCGGCGAGATCGTGCTCGCCGGCCATATCCTCGTGCGCCAGCGCGGCACGACCTACCATCCCGGCCGCAATGTCGGCCTGGGCCGCGACCACACGCTGTTCGCCACCGTGGACGGCGCGGTCGGGTTCCGCACCTCGAAGCAGGGGCGCACCTTCATCTCGGTCGAGCCGCTGCCGGTGGAAGCCGCCGATTAACGCCGTTCCTCGCCCGTAGAATACCGAGGGGGAATGGCCGCATTCCCCCTTTTCGTTTTTGATGCGATAGCGCGATGAAATTCCTCGACCAAGCCAAGATTTTTGTGAAAAGCGGCGATGGCGGCGCCGGCATCGTCGCGTTCCGGCGCGAGAAATTCATCGAGTTCGGCGGCCCTTGGGGCGGCGATGGCGGCCGCGGCGGCGACATCGTCATCGAGACCGTCGCCAATCTCAACACCCTGATCGACTATCGCTATCAGCAGCATTTCAAGGCCGAGATCGGTCATCATGGCATGGGCGACAACCGCTCGGGCGCCTCCGGCAAAAACGTGGTGCTGCGCCTGCCGGTCGGGACGCAGATTCTCGACGAGAACAACGAGACCGTGCTGCTCGACCTGACCAAGCCCGGCGAGCGGATCGTGCTGCTGAAAGGCGGCGATGGCGGCTTCGGCAATGCGCATTTCAAAAGCTCCACCAACCGCGCGCCGCGCAAAGCAACGCCCGGTTGGCCGGGCGAAGAGCGCTGGATCTGGCTGCGGTTGAAGCTGATCGCCGATGCCGGGCTGGTCGGCCTGCCCAATGCCGGAAAATCGACCTTCCTCGCCCGCACCTCGCGCGCCAAGCCCAAAATCGCCGAGTACCCGTTCACGACCTTGAAGCCGCAGCTCGGCGTGGTATCGGCGCATGGCGAGGAATTCGTGATCGCCGACCTGCCGGGACTCATCGAAGGAGCCAGCGAAGGTGCCGGCTTGGGACACCGCTTCCTCGGCCATGTCGAGCGCTGCGCGGTGATCCTTCATTTGGTCGATGCGACCGAGGAAGACGTCGTCGGCCATTGGCGCACCATTCGCGGCGAGCTCGATGCCTATGGCCACGGCCTCACCGAGAAGCCCGAGATCATCGCCCTCAACAAGGCCGACGCGCTGCCCGAGGACGAGCTGACGAAGAAGCGCGCCAAGCTGAAGCGCGCGGCGAAGCGTCCGGTCTTCGTGATGTCGGGCGCCAGCGGCCGCGGCGTCGATGAGGTGCTCTCGGCCTTGCTGCAATCGGTGCAGGCGGCGCGCGCGGCCGCCGCCGAGAAAGAGCAGGCCACGGCGATCGAGCCGGTTCTGGTGCGATGAGTGCCCCTCGATGAGCGAGAGTCTCGCAACCGCCAAGCGCCTCATCGTCAAGATCGGCTCGGCCTTGCTGGTCGACGACGCCAGCGGCGATATCCGCCGCGCATGGCTCGATGCGCTGGTCGAGGACATCGTGCGCTGCCGCGCGCGCGACCAAGAGGTGCTGCTGGTATCGTCGGGCGCGATCGCGGTCGGCCGCCGCCATCTCGGCTTGACCGGCCGCAACCTGAAGCTCGAGGAAAAGCAGGCCGCCGCCGCATCGGGCCAGATCCGCCTCGCCCATGCTTATCAAGAGGCGCTCGGCAAGCACGGCGTCGCGGTCGCGCAGATTTTGCTCACGCCCGACGATACCGAGGAGCGCCGGCGTCACCTTAACGCGCGCGCGACCATCGAGCAGCTTCTGAGTCTCGGCGCGGTGCCGATCGTCAACGAGAACGACACGGTGGCGACGCAGGAAATCCGCTTCGGCGACAACGACCGGCTGGGCGCGCGCGTCGCGCAGATGATCAGCGCCGATACGCTGGTGCTGCTCTCGGATATCGACGGGCTCTACAGCGCCGATCCGCGGCGCGACCCGTTGGCGCGGCATATCGAGGAGTTGCGCGAGATCACGCCGGCGATCGAGGCGATGGCCGGCGAGGCGCCAGCCGGCTACAGCTCGGGCGGCATGGTGACGAAGCTCGCCGCCGCGCGCATCTGCATGAGCGCCGGCTGCCGCATGGCGATCGCCAAGGGCGAGGCACTCCACCCGCTGAAGGCGATCGACGAGGGCGCCAAGGTCACCTGGTTCCTGCCTTCGGCCGAGCCGCGCACCGCGCGCAAGCGCTGGATCGCCGGCACGCTCAACCCGATGGGGGCGCTGACCGTCGATGGCGGCGCGGCGGCGGCGCTCAAGCGCGGCACCAGCCTATTGCCGGCGGGCGTCACCGCGATCGAGGGCAATTTCGAGCGCGGCGACGCGGTCGTCATCAGGACGCGCGAGGGCCGCGAGGTGGCGCGCGGCCTGTCGGCCTATTCGAGCGCCGATGCGCGCGCCATCGCCGGCCATAAAAGCGGTGAAATCGAGGCGATCCTCGGCTACCGTGGCCGCGACGAGATGATTCACCGCGACGATCTGGTGGTGACATGAGCCCCGACAACCGCACCGATGCCGGCATCGAAACCGCCATGAGACAGCTTGGCGCGGCCGCGCGCCAAGCTGCGACAATGCTCGCCCATGCCGATCCCGCGCGCAAGACGCTGGCGCTGCAGCGCGCGGCGCAGGCGATCCGCGACCAGTCCGCTGTCATCCTCGACGCCAACCGTCAGGACATGGCCGCGGCGAAAGACCTCTCCGGCGCGATGGCCGATCGGTTGATGCTCGACGAGAAGCGCGTCGCCGGGGTCGCCAAGGGCCTCGACGAGGTCGCCGCCCTGCCCGACCCGATCGGCACCGAGCTGGCGCGCTGGACTCGGCCCAACGGCCTCGACATCGCGCGGGTGCGCGTGCCGCTGGGCGTCATCGGCATCATCTACGAGTCGCGGCCCAACGTCACCGCCGATGCCGGGGGACTCTGCCTGCGTGCCGGCAATGCCGCGATCCTGCGCGGCGGGTCGGAGAGCTTTCATTCCTCGCGCGCCATCGCCGCCGTCCTGCAAGCCGGCATCGCCAGCGCCGGCCTGCCCGCGGCCGCGGTGCAGCTCGTGCCGACGATCGATCGCGCCGCCGTCGGCATGATGCTGACCATGACCGAGTTCATCGACATCATCGTGCCGCGCGGCGGCAAATCCCTGATCGAGCGCGTGCAGCGCGAGAGCCGGATTCCCGTGATCGCGCATCTCGACGGCAATTGCCACGTTTTCATCGACCGCGCTGCCGATCTCGCCAAGGCGCAGAGCATCGTGATCAACGCCAAGCTGCGCCGCACCGGCATCTGCGGTGCCGCCGAGACGTTGCTGGTCGATCGTGCTATCGCCGCCCAAGCGTTGCCGCCGGTTCTCGCGGCGCTGCACCAGGCCGGCTGCGAGATTCGCGGCGACGATGCCGTGCGCGCACTCGATCCGCTGGCGAAAGCCGCAACCGAGCAGGACTGGTTCACCGAATATCTCGACGCGATCCTCGCCGTGCGCGTGGTGGACGATCTCAGCGGCGCGATCGCGCACATCAACCATTACGGCTCGCATCACACCGACGCGATCGTGACCGAGGACAAGCATGCGGCCGAGCGGTTCCTCGACGAGGTCGACAGCGCCATCGTCTTGGAGAACGCCTCGACGCAGTTCGCCGATGGTGGCGAGTTCGGCATGGGCGCCGAGATCGGCATCTCGACCAATCGGCTGCCGCCGCGCGGGCCGGTCGGCGCCGAGCAATTGACGAGCTTCAAATACGTCGTGCGCGGCAGCGGCCAGGTGCGGCCCTGAACCTCGGCCTCCACCACCTGCCGAAGCCGCGGATCGGGCTGCTCGGCGGCTCGTTCAACCCCGCCCATGAGGGCCATCGCCATATCAGCCTCGAAGCGCTGAAGCGCCTCGGCCTCGATGAGATCTGGTGGCTGGTTGCACCGCAGAATCCGCTGAAGCCGGTCGCGGGCATGGCATCCCTTGCCCAGCGCCTCGCGCAAGCGGCGGCGCTTGCCGGTCATCCGCGTATCCGGGCGCTCGATCTCGAGACCCGATTCGGCACGCATTACACCGCCGACACCATCGCCGCGCTGCAGGCGCGCTTTCCGCGGACCCGCTTCGTATGGCTGATGGGCGCCGACAATCTCGCGCAAATCCGCCGCTGGAAAGATTGGCAAGCGATTTTCGCGCGCGTTCCCATTGCGGTCTTTGCCCGGCCTACTTATTGTCGCAGAGCTTTGGCCGAGCTTGCGGCACAGCGTTTTGCCCGGATGCGGGTTTCGCCTCGGACACGACGCTTCAGCGCGAGCGAGCCGCCGGCTTGGGTGTTTCTGCCGGTGAAACTCGATCCGCATTCGGCCACGGCAATCCGCTCTCCCCGGCGCTCTTAGCGGCGGGAGCTCATTCGAGGAGGTGATACCCATCCCGCGCGCAACCCGTTCAGCCACCCCCCGCCGCAAGGCAAAGCCGTCGCCCACGGCCACGCTTCTCGCCCTTGCCGAGAAGCTTCTCGAAGACGGCAAGGCGGAAGATTTCGCCGCCATCGATCTCCACGGTAAATCCGACATCGCCGATTACATGGTCATCGCCACCGGGCGCTCGCAGCGGCAGGTGGCGGCGCTGGCGCAGCGGCTGACCGAAGGCTTCAAGGCTGCCGGCTGCGCCAAGGTCGCGGTCGAAGGCCTGCGCCAGGGCGAATGGGTGCTGATCGATGCCGGCGATATTGTCGTCCATCTCTTCAAGCCCGACACGCGCGCCTATTACAATCTCGAGAAGATGTGGGGCGAGGCGCTGTCCGAAGCCGCGGGCTGACAGCGCTTGATGCACATCACCATCGTCGCGGCCGGGCGCCACAAGGCGGGACCGCTCAAAGCGCTCGAGCAATTCTATGCCGAGCGCATCCGCTGGCCGCTGGCGATCCGCGAGATCGAAGAGCGCCGCAAGCTGCCGCCCGCCGAGCTCAAATTGCGCGAGGCCGAATTGATCCTCGCCGCGATGCCGAAAGACGCGATCCTGGTGGCGCTCGACGGCCGCGGCAAAGCGTTCTCGAGCGCCGATTTCGCCCAGCGCTTCGCGCGCTGGCGCGAGGCCGATGCCGCGCTTGCCTTCGCGATCGGCGGTGCCGACGGATTGGCCGAAAGCGTCACCGACCGGGCAAAGCTGGTGCTATCGCTCGGCGCGATGACCTGGCCGCATCTGATGGTGCGCGGCATGCTGCTCGAGCAGATCTATCGCGCGCAGCAGATTTTGGCCGGTCATCCGTATCACCGCGCGTGAAAGCGACGGGAACGAAGCGCCGCCGAGATCATTTTCCTTGGGAACATCTTTGTGTGGAGCACCTCATGGCTAATAAACCTTCAATTCAACGTCTGCGGCGCGGCGCCACCGCACTTACCGCCGAAGCGGGCAAGCTCATTCGCAACCAGGCGCTCGGCGCCGCGCATCAGGCGCTGGTACTGGCGTTGCAAACCGTGCAAGCGGCCGATCGCACCGTGCGCGGGACCGGCGGCGCAACCGCCAAGAACAAGAAAACGCCCGCACGCACAAGCGCGGCAAAACTCAAGCGCAAGGCGGCGAAGCCGGTCGCCAAGGCAGGGCGCGCGGTCGCCGCCGTCGCCAAGCGCGCCAAATCGGCCAAGCGCCGCAAGCGGGCGGCACGCTGAGTCTTTCCCCGCGGGCGCGAGGCAATTAGCCCGTACCCTTCGCGCCCGCCTTCGTTTATAAGCCTGCCATGTCCGATCGCCCCCGTCCCCGCCCGGTTGTCCTGTGCATTCTCGATGGCTGGGGCGAGCGCGCCGATACGGCCGACAACGCGATCCTCGACGCCGACACCCCCCACTGGCACGAATTCTTGAAAAGCGGCCCGCACGCCACGCTTCAGGCCAGCGAGCATTTCGTCGGCCTGCCGGACGGCCAGATGGGAAATTCCGAAGTCGGTCACATGAATCTCGGTGCCGGCCGCGTCGTGATGCAGGATTTGCCGCGCATCGAGCAGGCGGTCGCCGACGGCTCGCTCGCCCGCAATCCCTCGCTGATGGATTTCATCGCGCGCGTGAAGAAATCGCATGGGACGGCGCATCTGATGGGGCTGATGTCGCCGGGCGGGGTCCATGCGCATCAGGACCAGATCGCCGCGCTCGCCAAGATTCTCGCGGCGGCCGGGATCGCGGTCGCAATCCACGCCTTCCTCGACGGCCGCGACACGCCGCCCAAAAGCGCCGACGCATACGTCACGAAATTCCTCGCCGATATCGCCGGCAGCCGGATCGCGCGCATCGCCACCGTCTGCGGTCGCTATTACGCGATGGACCGCGACCGGCGCTGGGACCGGGTCGAACGCGCCTA
>DATLUE010000160.1:0-3055 GCA_035533255.1 Allostellaceae bacterium
CCAGCCGCTATCTGCTTCGGTTATTTCTTTGCGCTGCTGTGTCGTTCCGTTGCGAAGCCAAGCAACGCTGCAGCGACACAACCCGGCGGTGGAGTCATGCGGTTGAGCATCCTCCTGCGGTGGTTGGCGACAAAGATTTAGTCGACGGTGCCGATGCGAATGGGCGGAGTCATGTTGTGTGAACACCCTCCTGTTGAACGACGGTGAAACGAGTCTCTTCCCGAAAACGACGATGGTCAAGCGACAACGCCCTTAACAGGACAGTGTTCATGCCCGATGTCGCAATTGTTCTTATTGTCGTTGTCGTATCGGGAGTAGATTCGGTTGAGATCGTCCTCTCGCAACCCGCTCGCGGAGGCAAGTATGCTCGATGCAGACTTCTGGCTCGATAACGCCGCGATCTTTCGACAAAGAGCCGACGCCGTGTGCGATGCCGAAACGCGCGACGAATTGCGCGAGTTCGCCGCTGTCTGCGACATTGTCGCGCGCAAGATAGAGGAACACGCAGCCGGCGGCTGAAACGCGCACGCGTGCCGGGTGTCGCCGATCGACAAATGCCGAATACCGCGCGCAGCCGAATGCGTAAATTCGGGCGAAACGATCATACGAGACAACGAAGGAGAGTCGGGCAATGGCAACGACCATCCGAAACCCCATCGAGTGGGGCTACGACCAGGTGAGGCATGCGGTCGATGCGGTCGAGATAACCGGCCGCGCGGTACGCGGCCGAGGCGACATCGCTGCACCGGTCGCGATCCGCCGCGTCCGGCTCGCCGATTTGTGGGATGCATTGGAGAAAGGCATCGCCGATTTCGGCGCGGCGCGAACCGACGTGATTTTTCTTTGCCTCCTTTACCCGGTTGCCGGGCTTGTCCTGGGGCGCGCGGTCGCCGGCTCCGGAATGTTTCCCCTGCTCTTCCCGCTGGTATCGGGCTTCGCGCTCGTCGGCCCGTTCGTTGCGGTCGGACTCTATGAGATGAGTCGCCAGCGCGAGAACGGCCGCGATTGCAGTTGGACGACCGCATTCGATGTCGTGCGCGCGCCGTCTTTCGCCGCCATCGTCACGCTCGGTGTTGTGCTGACGATTCTTTTCCTGTTCTGGCTGGCGGCGGCGCAGGCCATTTACGCGGTGACCGTGGGCCCGATGCAACCGGCATCGGCGATGCAATTCGTCCGCGACGTCCTCACGACGGGGCGCGGCTGGGCCTTGATCGGCGCCGGGGTCGGTGTCGGCTTCGTCTTCGCGCTCGTCGTCTTCGCGATCAGTGTCGTGTCATTCCCGTTGCTGCTCGATCGCGATGTGGGTCTCGGCGTCGCGGTCTGGACCTCGATCCGCGCCGTGATCGCCAATCCCGTGCCGATGGCAGTGTGGGGAATGATCGTCACGGCGGGGCTGGCGATCGGCTCGATCCCGCTGTTGCTGGGATTGATGATCGTCCTGCCGATTCTCGGCCATGCGAGCTGGCACCTTTATCGCAAGGTGGTTGCGAGCTGACGCCTGCCGCGGCCGGCGCGCATGTGCTCAACGGCACGGCGGTGTCGGGCGATCGCGCGCCGAACACTGCCGCCCGCCTCGGGCTTATTTCTTCGCGCTGATCATCGCGAACGCCGCGCCTTGCGGATCGCGCGCTTGAACGATCCAGGCGCCGCCGGGAACCTCTTGCGGCCCCATCGTCACCTGCCCGCCCTTTTCCTTGACACGCGCCGCGGCGGCTTCGACGCTGTCGACGCCGATGTAATAATTCCAGCACGGGCCCGGCACTTGCGGCGGCTGCTTCATCATGCCGCCGCTGCCGACGCCGTTGATCGCGAAGATCTGATAGGTGCCCATCGGCCCCATATCCATCGCGGCATCCTTGGTCCAGCCGAACAGCTTCGCATAGAAGGCGAATTCGCGCTCGGGATCGGCGGCGTAAAGCTCGTGCCAGCCGATGCGGCCGGGATCGCCCGGCGTTATCGGCTTCGGCGTCTCCTCGCCATTCGGCTTGAAAATGAGAAACACCGCGCCGCCCGGATCGGCCGCGACCGCAAAGCGGCCGACATCGGGAATGTCCTCGGGCGGGCGCTGGATCGTGCCGCCGGCTTCCGTGACGCGTGCCGCCTCGGCGTCGACGTCATCGACCGCGATATAACCCGACCAGCACGGCGGCACGCCCATCGCGCGCGCCTCGGCCGGGATCGCCATCAGGCCGGCGGCCATTGTCGTCCCTTGGCTGAAAACCGTGTAGCCGTCGCCCATCGGATATTCCTGCGCGCTCCAGCCGATCACATGGCTGTAGAACGCGGCGCCTGCCTTGGGATCGGTGGTCATCGCGTCGTACCAAACGAATTTTCCGCGTGCGCTGGGCATGGTCGATCACTCCTCTGGGGTGGTGGGCTCTTAAGGACGGGGCCGGGGGAACAGGAATTCGACATAGCGGCGAAGATGCACGACGCAGTCTCGGCCGACTTCGTTGCCGTTTTTCGCTTTCGCCAGAACGAAAGCGCCTTGCAGCACCGCTTGGGTATAAAGCGCGAGGCTGTCGGCGCTCCAGAGGGCATCGGGCGCATAGAGCGCTTTCGCCGCGGCGATGTCCTTCGCCACCTCGGCCGCGTGGACGCCAATATACCTGTCGCAAGCCGCGCGGATTGCCGGGTGAGTATCGTAAGCCTCCTGCACCATCGTGCCGAGGAGACAGGTGAAATCAGGGATCGGGCCCTCGAGGATCGCGCTGCGAAAATCGATGTAACCCAGCAGGCGATCCAGCGGATCGGCGAGCGTGCGATAGGGCGCCGCGGCGAACAGCGCCTCGGCCAGCGCCGAGAAATGCGCCGCCGCGGCAACCGCCAGCTCTTCCTTGCTCTTGAAGCGATGAAAGAACGCGCCCTTGGTGAGGCCGGCAGCGCGGCAGATGTCGTCGACGCTGGTCGCCGCATAGCCTTGGGCACGGATCATCTGCATCGCCGCATCGAGGAGCCGGGTCTTTGAGTCGGGCATAGTAAGGGTCGCGTTCATTCTCGTAGCATTCAATATAAGGATACATACCAACTGGTTTGTATAATAGTCATGAGAAAT
>DATLUE010000161.1:0-24749 GCA_035533255.1 Allostellaceae bacterium
GTCGCCTCCAATGTCGTACCAGCCGGTGATCATCGAGCGCAAATTGTTCCAGACGCCCGAGAGCAGCACCATGACGACGTGGATGAACACGAAGCCGAGCAGGGAAAAGGCGCAGATGAAATGGATGGTGCGCGCCGATTGGCGTCCGCCGAAAAGATCGACCAGAATCGGATAGCTGGCGCCGAGCCGCGGCGACATCGCGAGGCCGGCGAGGATCATCAGCGGCGCGAGCCCGAACGCGACGACCAGATAGGTGAGCTTTTGGACGACGTTGTAGCGCTTTGCCGCCTCGCCCTTGGGGAACCGCAGGCGCAGGTGATCCCACAGCGAGCGGCCAATATGCGCAAGCTCGGCGCGCGATGGCAGAAGGTCGCGCGACAAATGCCGGCGGGCAATTGCCAGAATCATATAGACCGCGCCATTGGCGACGAACAGCCAGGCGAAGAAGAAATGCCAGCGTCGGGCCATTGCAAGCCATTGCTCGCTCGGCAAGGTCGCCCAGGCCGGGAAGGCGCGCGCCGCGTCGGGGTTGCGTAGATCGCCCGAGAGACCGAGCACCCCGGTCGTGTCGAAGGAATGTCCGGCGATGGTGGTGATGCCGGCGGCGCGGCCTTGCGGATCGTGCTCCGCGCCGATCGCGAAGATCGGAGCGTTGAAGCGCGAGCGATCGCCCCAATAAAGCGCCGGATGGGCGTTGAAGATCTGCAGCCCGCTCATCAGCAGGCCGGTCATGCAGACGAGGTTGATCGAATGCGTCGCCCGGACCCAAAGCTTGTGCCGGTAGACCAGACGATCGTCCGCCATGACGGTCTCCGTCCGATGACCTGGGCGGGAGCCGGGTGGAATGGCTGGGGGGAAAGCCATCCGCCCGGCGGCGATGCCCGCTGGCTATTTGGGCATCAGCACTTTATTTACAACCATGATGACGCCGTTGCTCTGATCGACGTCGGCAATGGTCACCATCGCGGTATTGCCTTTGTCGTCGGTCACGGTGAGGTTCTTGCCGCTCCCTTTGACCGTCAGCATGTCGCCCTGGACGGTCTTGAGCATCGCCTTGCCGCCGCCGCTCGCGATCTCCCGATCGAGCGTCATCGAATCGAGCCGGCCGGGGACGACGTGATAGGTCAGGATTTTGTCCAAGGTCGCCTTGTTCTCGGGCTTGAGGAGCGTATCGACCGTGCCTGCGGGCAGTGCCGCGAACGCCTCGTTGGTCGGTGCGAAGACCGTGAACGGACCGGGACCTTCGAGCGTGTCGACCAGACCGCCCGCCTTGACCGCCGCGACCAGCGTGGTGTGGTCTTTCGAGTTCACCGCGTTCTGGATGATGTTCTTGGTGGCGTACATCGGCGCGCCGCCGACCATCGGGTCCTCGGCGGCCAGTGCGGTGCCGACGACCGCGAAGCCGACGAGCGCCGTGGCGCCCAGCAATTTGATCTTGCTCATGCTGCTCTTGCTCCCTTGATCTCTGCCGCGGGCATCGGACTGTCCCATGCCTGCGCGGCCTATAGGGGGTTTACGGACGGGAGCGCGGCCTGGATGCAAAACGCATCCAAAAAATGATCTGATGCGTAGTTCTGATGAGGGAACGGGTGGACAGAGGCCGCATTCCGCGGCACCGTGAGGCCCGGCATTGACTGGGCCGCGCTTCATGGACGACCCGCAAGCGACGGGACTGACCTCGACGGGTGTTTTGATCGAAGCCGTCGCGCGCGGCAGCCGCGGCGCGCTCAAGCGGCTCTATGAGCTCGAATCGCGCCGTCTTTACGGCGTGGCGCTGCGCATCGTGCGGCGCCCGGAGACCGCGGCCGATGTCTTGCAGGAGGCGTTCATTCAAGTGTGGCAAAACGCCAAGAGCTTTTCCGCCGAGCGCGGCGCCGGCGCGGCCTGGCTTACCGGCGTGGTGCGCTTTCGCGCGCTCGATGCCGTGCGCAAGCTTGGCCGCGAGGTCTTGTCCGACGATCCGGCGCTGGGCGACGAAGCGCTCGAGCCGGGCGTGATCGAGCAGATCGATGCCAAGGCCGAAGCGGGCGCGCTCAAGCGCTGCCTCGCCCTGCTCGACGACCGGTCGCGGCGCTGCGTGGTGCTGGCCTTCGTCGAGGGATTTTCGCATGCGGAAATCGCCGAGCGTCTTGCGGCGCCGCTCGGCAGCGTCAAGAGCTGGGTGCGGCGCGGATTGCTGGCGCTGCGGAGTTGTCTCGAATCATGATTCCCAACGACGGCGACGAGCTCCACGCCCTGGCCGGCGAATATGTTCTCGGCGTGCTCGAGCCGGAAGAAGCGCGCGCGATCGAAGCCGCGTTCGCGAGCAATGCCGCGCTGCGCCGCGCGGTCGCGTTCTGGGAGGAAAATCTTCACCCGCTATCGGCGCTGGCGCCCCAGGCCGAGCCGCCGGCTAAGCTGTGGGACGGAATCGCGGCGCAACTCGACGATGTAACCCCCGCGAAAAGCCGCGCGCCGCATTGGTGGAACCAACCCGCGCCCTGGCGCTGGACGACCGGCGGCTTCGCCGCGGCCGCGGCAGCGCTGGTTCTCTATATCGCGCTGGCGCCGGCGTCGCCGCGTTATGTCGCGATCCTGCATGCGCCGCACGAGGACCAGGCGAGCTTCGTGGCGACCGTGGCGCGCGGCGGCTTGACGGTGCGCGCGGTTGCCGCGGCAAGCCCGCCGGCCGAGCATGCGTTCGAGCTGTGGGCGATCGCCCCGGGCGCCGCGCGCCCTCAAGCTTTGGGCGTCATTCCGGCCAACGGCGTGTTTCGCGCGCGCGGCCTGCCATCCGCTCTGCGCGACGGCGCGACGCTCGCGATCAGCGTCGAGCCCCCCGGCGGCTCGCCCACGCAGCAGCCGACCGGGCCGGTGGTGTTCGTCGGCGCGGTCGAAGCGCTGTAGCTCTTCCGCGCGCTGATCGCCGCCGAGCGCCGCTATGGCCAACGAATATTTCGACGCGCCATACCGGCGAAGGCCGGTATCCATGCGGGTGACATCGTGCTGGTTCGAAATGGGTCCCCGCTTTCGCCGGGACGGCGAGGATCAGAGGCGATCGCTACCCGCCCAGCATCGCCACGATCTCGTCGACGGTCTTCACCTCGGCGAAGACGCGCTGCATGGTCTTGAGCTCGGCCTCGTGCGTGTCGCGATGCACTTCGGCGACCGCGTCGCCGGCGAGGATCATGCGGTAATTATGCTCGACCCCGCCGCGCACCGTGGTCGAGACGCAGACGCAGGTGGTGACGCCGCAGACGACGCAGGTGGTCACGCCAAGATTGCGCAGAATGGTGTCGAGCGGCGTGTTGGAAAATCCACCGAATCCTTTCTTGACGACGAGATGCTCGCCGTCATGGGGCTTCAATTCGTCGATGATCTGCGCGCCCCAGGTACCCTCGGTGATGAAGCTGCGATTGCCTGACAGCGCGTCGCGCGTCGCGCGCCAATAGGGGAATTGCGCGTCGGAATAATCCGGCTTTAGGACATGTACGACATAGACCACCGGCCGGCCCGCCTTGCGGAATGCAGCGACAAGGCGGACCGCAGGCGGGATCGTGCTCATGAGGAATGGCAGATCGATCTTCGCTTCGGGATTTTCGCGCGCGCGATGCGCGAAGCCGCCCTCGGGATGGACAAAATCGTTCTGCATATCGACGACGATCAGCGCCGATTTGTCGATCTCGGGCCCCTTGGGCGCGGCGGTCATGGGGTCAGTCGCCCAAATCGGCAAGCAGCACGATCAACCGCAGCAGCGATCGCATGAAACCATCCTCTCTCGCGGTGCGGGGCTTGGTGCCGCGCGCCCTGGCCGGTCTTGGCTGGGGCTATTTTAGCCGCTGGCGCCAGCGGCGACAGCGTTATCGCCGCCCGCGGAAAGTCAGTTCTTCGACAGGCCGGCGGTGTCGGGCAAAGACATGATGGCCGCCTCGATCAGGCTTGCCGCTTTCTCGCGGTGCTGGCTGAGCGCCTCGTTGCGCGCATAGCGCAGGAGCCGGTCGAGCGCGAGAAAAGGGGCAAGAGCCAACTCGATCGTCGATCCGGAATCGTCTGCGGGATCGCGCTCGTTTTCCATATCCAATTTCATGACGTCCCACCATCGCCCCCGGTGCGACGGGCACGGAAACCCGCGCCGAATAAGTCTTCCCCGGCCATTCAAATAGTATATCAGGTCATTCTCGCCTGCAATATCGCACGCCACACCGTTTCGGGAAGCTGCAGCGGCCGGCCGTCGCGCAATCCGGGGCGCCTGCGCGCGCTACGCGAGTGATGCGGCGTCTTGCGCCGCGGCGACACCGGAATATTGCAAAGCGGATGCCGGTCGGCAGCGGCAGCGCGCCGCGCTTATTCGGCTTCGCGCTTGAACGGCGACAGATCTTCCGCGAGCTCTTCCATTTCGCACTCGATCGCGCGACGCTCGCGGGCGCAGAAATCGGCGACCGCGCGCGCGAAGCCGGGATCGCGAATCCAATGCGCGCTGTAGGTCGGCGACGGGAGATAGCCGCGCTGAATCTTGTGCTGGCCCTGCGCGCCGGCCTCGACCCGCTTCAGCCCGCGCGCGATGGCGAAGTCGATCGCGCGGTAATAGCAGACCTCGAAATGCAGGAACGGATGATCGCCGCTGCAGCCCCAATTGCGCCCGTAGAGCGTATCGCTGCCAAGGAGGTTGAGCGCGCCGCCGATCCAGCGCCCGCCCTTCCGCGCCATGATGAGGACGACCTTCTCGGCCATGCGGCGGTGCAGCAGGTCGAAGAATTCGCGCGTCAGATAGGCCGAGCCCCATTTGCGATCGGAAGTCGACATATAGAAGCGGAAGAACGCATCCCAATGCTCGGGCTTGAGCGCGTCGCCGGTAAGGGTGTCGATCTCGATGCCGCCCTCGAGCGAATCGCGGCGCTCGCGCCGGATTTGCTTGCGCTTCCTGGAATTCAGCGCTTCGAGGAAATCGTCGAAGCTCTTGTAGTTCTGGTTCTCCCAATGGAACTGGCGGCCGAGGCGCTGCAGGAAGCCGGCCTGGCCGAGCCTTTCCCATTCCGCTTCGCGCGGGAAATTGACGTGCAGCGACGACACCTTGCGCGCCTTGGCGATTTCGAGCATCGCCGCGATCAGCATGTCGGCGATCTCGGGTCCGGCTTTCGGATGAAGCAGCAGCCGCGGCCCGGTCGCCGGGGTGAAGGGCACGGCGGCGAGCAGCTTCGGGTAATAGCGTCCGCCGGCGCGCTCATAGCCCGAGGCCCAGCCGTGATCGAAAATATATTCGCCGTAGGAATGGCTTTTGAGATACATCGGCGCCGCGCCGAGAATGCGCTTGGCCGCGTCCTCGATCACGACATGCTGCGGCAGCCAGCCGGTCTCGCGCGTCGCCGAGCCGGATTCCTCGAGCGCCTGCAGGAAGGCGTGGCAGACGAACGGGTTGTCGGCGCCGGCGCATTCGTCCCAGGCGGCGGCGGGGATCGCCGCCAGCTCCTCGACGATCCGGACCGTCAGGCGCTCGCCGCCATCCGCCATCTAGCGCACCTCGAGCACCGCATCGACCTCTACCGCCGTGCCGCCGGGTAAGGAGCCGACGCCGACCGCGGTGCGCGCGTGGCGGCCGGCATCGCCGAACACCTCGACCATCAGGTCGGACGCACCGTTGACCACCTGCGGCTGGTCGACGAAGCCGGGCACCGCGTTGACGAAGCCGCCGAGCCGCACCACGCGCAGGATGCGGTCGAGATCGCCGTCGAGCGCGCGCTTGGCCTGGGCGAGGAGGTTGAGGCCGCACAGCTTGGCCGCTTCCTTGCCTTGCTCCAACGAGATTTCCGCGCCGAGCTTGCCGACAAAGCGCCGCTCGCCGTTCCACTGGCAGATCTGGCCCGACAGGAACAGCAGATTGCCGCTGCGCACCGCTGGAACGTAATTGGCGATCGGCGCGGCCGGGCTGGGCAGGTCGAGCTTCAGCTCGGCAAGGCGCTGGTCGATTTTTCCGGGCATGGCGGTCTCCTGTCGGCTACCGGCGTAATCTAGCGTAATGAAGGACGGCATGACTACCGTGCGCTCCCTTCGGTCGCACAAGGATGAGTGATATTTTTGCGTGGCATCTCTCTAAGATGTCATCGGGGATTTACCTCAGCCTGAGCTGGTCGAAGGCCGCAGGATCGAATTGCAACAATTTGCTGGATTGTTCAGATGTTCACCCGATTTATTCTCTCCGGCCTACTGGCCCTAACCCCTGTGCTGCCCGCCCGCGCCGCCGGGCTGCTCGATGCGCCGGTCTCATTCAGCGCGACGCGCACTGTGACAGTCGACGGCCGCGGCTATACCGGCGCGCAGTTCCACGAGCCGGGGCGCGAGCGCGACGAGCAGAAGCTGGGCGGCATCGATGCCAACTTCATTCTCGACGGGCAATCGGGCCAAGGCTTCCTGGTGGTGCCGAGCCTCAAGACTTATGTCCGCTTCCCGTTTCCGCCGCTGCTGTCGGCGCTGATCGGCGCGCAGATGGAGAAAGAGCCGGTTGGCGACGCGCTCGTCGATCGTATCCCGACCACCAAATACCGGATCGACAAGACCACCTCCGACGGTAGCCACGGCGACGGCTTTGCGTGGATCAGCAAGCGCGGCGTGCTGATGCGGCTCGAGGGTGTCGTCACCTCGCCGGGTGGCCACAAGACCAAGATTGCGATGCGGCTCGCCGATGTGAAGGAAGGGCCGCAACGGCCCGAGCAATTCGCGCCGCCCGTGGGCATGAACGAGCTGCCCTTCCAGGCCCTGGCGCCGCTGCTGGGCGGCGTATTTAAATAAGCATCGCCGCTGCTGGGCGACGTATTTAAATAAAAAAGCCGGCCATCCGAGGGAGGACGGCCGGCTAGTCAACTGCGCGTGGCCCCTCGCCCGAAGGCGAGGGTCGTAGATGCTACGCGCCCGGGGTTGCGTCCATCCCCGGGGCGGCAGGTGAAATCTTTGTCATTCAGCCGCGCTGGATACGCTGGGCGCGACCGCGTCGCTTTGCGCCATATGGCGCAGGTTGAATAGCACGATCGCGACCGCGCCGATCAGGGCCGGGATGATATTGGCCATGATCACCGCCGGCACCGAGAATTTGGCGCCGACCAGAATCCCGCCGATCAGCGGCCCGACCACCGCGCCGACCCGCCCGACGCCGAGCGCCCAGCCGATGCCGGTGGCACGGATCGCGGTCGGGTAATAGGTCGCCGAGATGGTGTTGAGGCAGGGCTGGCCGCCATTGATGCAGAAGCCGGTCAAGAACATCGCCGGGATCAGGATCGCGGTGTTCCGGGTCGAAAACGCGGCGACGGTGATGAACACGGCGGCGCTGAAATACGCCCAGGCCAGCACCCGCGGCAGCGAGCCGGTGCGGTCGGCGATCCAGCCGGTGGTAAGGCCGCCGGTCATGCCGCCGATCGCGTAGAAGATCGTCGCCTCGATCGCGACGCTCAACGGCTGGCCGACCTGGCGCAGTAGGCTCGGCATCCAGAAGATGACATAGGTCAGGATGAACAGGTTCATGACGAAGCCGACCCACAAAAGCATGGTCGGCACGCCGCGGCCCTCGGTGAAGAGATGCTTCACGGTCAGGCCCTCGAGCTGACGCTCGAGCGAGAAGCGCGTCGCCAGGGTGAAGCCGCGATCGGGCACGATCCGCTGCATGATCGCCGCGGCGCGCTGCATCGCCTGGCCCGACAACAGCAGGAAGCGCACCGATTCCGGCATCCACAGCGCGACCACGACGACGAACAGCAAGGGAACCGCGCCGCCGACATAGAAGGTCGACTGCCAGCCGAAGGTCGGAATGAGCTTGTTGGCGAGCACGCCGCTGACGATCGAGCCGAGGGCGAAGAGCGCGCCGGTGCTGTTGACCAAGAGCGAGCGCCGGCGCTTGGGCGCGTATTCCAGCACATAGGCGGTGACGTTGGGCAAGGTGCCGCCGAGGCCGAAGCCGGCGAGCGCGCGCAAGACGATAAGCTGGTTGACGGTGTGGCCCAAAGGCGTCGCCAGCGAGAAGATGCCGAAGATCACCATCGGCCAGATGATCGTCTGCTTGCGGCCGATCTTGTCGGCGAGCATGCCGAAGAAAATTGCGCCGAAGGTCAGGCCGAAAAGGCCGGCGCTGAAGATCGGTCCCAAGAGCGCCGGGCTGAAGCCCAGATCATGCGCCATCACCGGCGCGACATAGGCGATGCCTTGGGTGTCGTAGCCGTCGAACATCGCCGTGACGAGGCTGATGCCGAGCACGGTCCATTGGAATCCGCTGATGCGCGACTGGTCGATGGTCGCGGTGACATTGAAGCTTGTGGCATCGCTCATGGCGCGGCGCTCCCTGTTGCTGCTCGGACCGGGCGCGTTTTCCCGCTACCCGCGATTTCGAGCGATGGTAGCGCCAGGGGTGGGCGGCGGGCAAAGGCAAAAGTGAACTCCCTCTCCCCAGCGGGGAGAGGGTTGGGGTGAGGGGGCGCGACGTTGACCGCGTTTCCCCTTACCCGGCGCTGCGCGCCGACCTCTCCCCAAGGGGAGAGGTTGAGCAAATCATGCGTTCGCGCTTATCATCGCTTTGTCATGTTCTTCGACATCGCTCTTCCGCGCCATTCTGAAACCGCCCGCGCGCTCGGCGCGGACGATGACGAAGCCGCGTTAAAGAAGAAGCTAGCGGAGAATCGCGAAGGCGAAGCCGGCTGATGATTCGAAGAAGAAATGACTGGTGACATTCCGCAATTCGTCGCGAAGGTCACGCTATACCTAAGGCGCCGTCGATAAATTATTGCGGCGTTTCTGATGGCCTTGGCTTGATTGTATAGTTCCATTCGCCAAGGAAGGTGTCGCGAATGATGTTGAGCGCGGCCATGTCCTCGTCGGAGACTTTGATGCCGACGGGATAGAGGTTTTGGTCGAGTTCGCAACGGACGGTCAGACCTTTTGTCGAGGTGGTCGCGCCGATCACCGCCCCTGTCTACAAAAGACCGCCGAAAATCGGAATCCCAAGAATGGCGTTGCGATTCAAAAATTTATCGACAGAGCCTAACTGAGCGCGACGGCCGAAAGACCGCCATTGCCGGTGAGCGCTATGACTGCCCCTGCAAATTCCATGAAGCCGATTTTACCGCCTGGGACTGTCGAATCCTGTTAGGCGGGGAGACCATATCGCCCGGCGAGACAAAGGAATTTGGCATCACGTTTATGACCCCGGAAGCAGGGGCGCTGTTTCGCGTGGTCCAGAAATTCTATCTATGGGAAGGGCGTATAATTGGCGAGGCTACCGCCCATCTATAGTGGTGGGTTTGCCAAGTATAATCTCGCACAAAAAAAGAGGGGTGCGACCGGGGCCGCACCCCCAAATTTCTGCCTCGTTCGCGGCGCGAGCTGGGAGGCTTGTAGCTGGCGCCGCCTTGCGTGTTAGCTACAGCCAGTCGTGCTGCCGCATGTATCGCATTTGAGGCAGGTTCCGTTCCGTACCAAGGTGAAATTTCCGCATTCGTGGCAATTGTCGCCTTCGTAGCCGCGCGCCCGTGCCATCCGGATCTTGTCGAGCCGGCTGTCGGGATTGGCGAGCGCGGTGGTTGCGTGCAGCTCGCTCTTGAGGCTTTGCGCGACCGTGACTTCCGCAATCTCGAACTCGGCGGCGAAGTCGAGCGCCGTGTTGCCGCGGCTCGCGGTCGCCGTGCCTCCCGAGGCTTGGCCGCCTTGCAGCACCGTCAGGCGATTGCGGACATAGCCGGTCGAGGTGACGCGCTGGACCGCCGCCGCGTATTCCGGCCGCGGCGCGTCGGGTAGGTTCGATTCGCCGCTGCCCTTGCCGACGGTGTCGGGCAGCACGTCGGCCGGCTGGACATGCGCGAGGTCGTTGCGGCCGAGATAGGACACCGCGAGCTCGCGGAAGATATAGTCGAGCAGCGAGGTCGCCATCTTGATCGCATCGTTGCCCTCGACCACGCCCGAGGGCTCGAAGCGCGTGAAGGTGAAAGCCTCGACGAATTCCTCGAGCGGCACGCCGTATTGCATGCCGATCGAGATCGCGATCGCGAAATTGTTCATCAGCGAGCGGAAGGCCGAGCCTTCCTTGTGCATGTCGATGAACACTTCGGCGAGGCTGCCGTCTTCGTACTCGCCGGTGCGGAGATAGACCTTGTGGCCGCCGACCACGGCTTTCTGGGTATAGCCCTTTCGGCGCTGCGGCAGGCGGCGGCGCTCGTGGTTTTGAACGACGCGCTCGATGATCCGCTCGACGATGCGCTCGGCGACCACCGGCACGCGTTCCGCCGGATTCTTCTCCATCAGCTCGGCGACGCCTTCCTCGCCCTCGTCGTCCTCGATGAGCTGCGATTGCAGCGGCTGCGACAGCTTCGAGCCGTCGCGATAGAGCGCGTTGGCCTTGAGGCCGAGCTTCCACGACAGCAGGTAGGCGGATTTGCAATCCTCGACCGTCGCAGCGTTCGGCATGTTGATGGTCTTGGAGATGGCGCCCGAAATGAAGGGCTGCGCCGCCGCCAGCATGCGGATATGGCTGTCGACCGAAAGGAAGCGCTTGCCAAGGCGGCCGCACGGGTTGGCGCAATCGAACACGGGATAATGCTCGAGCTTCAGGCACGGCGCGCCTTCCAAGGTCATGGCGCCGCAGCAATGGGTGTTCGCCGCCTCGATCTCGGCTTTGGTGAAGCCCAAAGCCGCGAGCATGTCGAAGCCGGTGTCGTTCATCTGCTCGGCGGTGAAGCCGAAGGCCGCCTTGCAGAATTCCTCGCCCAGCGTCCATTTGTTGAACGCGAAGCGGATGTCGAACGCGGTCAGGAGGCTCTGGTCGAGCGCTTCGAGCGCGCCCGCGGTGAAGCCCTTGGCCTTCAATTGCGCGTGGTTGAGCGCGGGCGCGTGCTCGAGGCTGGAATAGCCGACCGCGTGGCGCGTGATCGCCTCGATCTGGGTCTCGTCGTAGCCGAGCGTGCGCAGCGCCTCGGGCACGGCGCGGTTGATGATGCGGAAATAGCCGCCGCCGGCGAGCTTCTTGAATTTGACGATCGCGAAATCGGGCTCGATGCCGGTGGTGTCGCAATCCATGACGAGGCCGGTGGTGCCGGTCGGCGCGATCACGGTCGCCTGCGCGTTGCGATAGCCGTAACGCTCGCCCAAGGCGAGGGCGACGTCCCAGGCATGCTTGGCGGCATCGACCAGCGCGGCGTGCGGGCAATTGGCGGCGTCGAGCGGCACCGGCATGACCGAGAGCTTCTCGTAGCCCGCGGTCTCGCCATGCGCGGCGCGCCGGTGGTTGCGGATGACGCGCAGCATATGCTCGCGATTGGGTTCGTAGCCGGGGAAGGCGCCGAGCTCGCCGGCCATCTCGGCCGAGGTCGCATAGGCCTTGCCGCAGACGATCGCGGTCAAGGCGCCGCCGAAGGCGCGGCCCGCATCGCTGTCGTAAGGCAGGCCCGCGGTCATCAACAACCCGCCGAGATTGGCGATGCCGAGCCCGAGGGTGCGGTACTCGTAGGATAGCTGGGCGATCTCGCGCGACGGGAACTGCGCCATCAGCACCGAGATCTCGAGCACGATGGTCCACAGCCGCACCGCATGCTCGAAGCCGGCGATGTCGTAGCCGCCCTCGGCCGTGCGGAACGCCAAGAGGTTGACCGCCGCGAGATTGCACGCGGTGTCGTCGAGGAACATGTATTCCGAGCACGGATTGGAGGCGTTGATGCGTCCCGAGGCGGGGCAGGTGTGCCAGTCGTTGATCGACGTGTCGTATTGCAAGCCGGGATCGGCGCTCGCCCAGGCGGCATGCGCGATCTTTTCCCAGAGCTCGCGCGCCGGCAGGGTCTTCGACACCTTGCCGTCGGTGCGGCGGGTCAAATGCCAATCGGCATCCTGCTCGACGCGATCGAGGAAGTCGTTGGTGACGCGCACTGAGTTGTTCGAGTTCTGGCCGGCGACCGTCAGATAGGCGTCGCTGTCCCAATCGGTGTCGTAGGTGCGGAAGTCGATCTGGGTGTAGCCCTGCTGCGCGAACTGGATGACGCGCTGGACGTAATTCTCGGGCAGCATCGCCCGCCGCGCGGCCTTGATCTCGAGCTTCAGGGCGAGATTCTTATTGGGATCGTAGCGCCCTTCGCCGAGCGCCGCCGGCGCGTCCTGGCACGCCTTCATGATCAGATTGAGGTGCTTGTGCGCGAGCTTCGATCCGGCGACCAGTGCCGCGACTTTTTGCTCCTCGACCACCTTCCAATCGATGAACTGCTCGATATCGGGATGATCGATGTCGACCGTCACCATCTTGGCGGCGCGCCTTGTGGTGCCGCCGGATTTGATCGCGCCCGCGGCGCGGTCGCCGATTTTCAAAAAGCTCATCAGGCCGGACGAGCGTCCACCGCCCGACAGCTTCTCGTCGGCGCCGCGCAGCTTCGAGAAATTCGAGCCGGTGCCCGATCCGTATTTGAAGATGCGCGCCTCGCGCACCCAAAGATCCATGATGCCGCCTTCGTTGACGAGATCGTCGGCCACCGATTGGATGAAGCAGGCATGCGGCTGCGGCCGCTCATAGGCGCTGGTCGAGGCGCATAGCTCGCCGGTCTTGAAGTCGACATATTGATGGCCTTGCGCCGGGCCATCGATGCCGTAGGCCCAATGCAGGCCGGTGTTGAACCATTGCGGCGAGTTGGGCGAGGCCATCTGCTTCACCAGCATGAAGCAGGTCTCGTCGTAGAACGCGCGCGCGTCGGCCTCGCTGTCGAAATAGCCACCCTTCCAGCCCCAATAGGCCCAAGTGCCGGCAAGCCGGTGGAACACTTCCTTGACGCTCTTTTCCGAGCCCGAGCGCTGCGCCGCCGGGAGCTTTGCGAGCGCTGCCTCGTCGGGTACGTGGCGCCACAGCCAATCCGGCACGCCGTCCTCGACCACGGGCACGGATTTCGCCGGCACGCCGGCCTTGCGGAAATATTTCTGCGCGAGGATGTCGCACGCGACCTGGCTCCACTCGGCCGGGACTTCGCAATCCGGCAAATGGAATACCCGCGAGCCGTCGGGATTGCGTATCTCGCTCGTCGCCAGCCGGAATTCGATGCTCTTGTAGGCGTCCTCGCCGGCGGCCGTGAAACGACGTTCGATACGCATGCTTTATTCCCCCAGACCTGATATTTTTCTCGGCGTGCGCCTACTAAATGTAGCGGGATCGCGCACCGACAGAATCAAAATCCTGTGCCGATTTGCCCCCCCTTGCAACAAGATTTTGTCGCAAAAAATTATACTCCCACTAAATATAGCGGTTGACCGGTGGATAAAATCATGCCGTCGCGTTTGCGCGCGGGACACAACGGGTGGTTGGACAACCACTTAGCCGCGAGCGGCCCCGCGATCACAGCAGAAAGGGAATGAGCGCTGCCGTTTCCTGCGCGTAACGGGCGTAATCCGGGAAGGTCTGGCGCAGCCGCGCTTCCTCGCGCCGGGATTTGAGGAGCAGCGAGGCCAGCAGCAGCGCCCAGCCCAGCAGCGATTGCCAGCGCCCGAGCGCGAGTGCGGTGCCGAAAGCCGCCAGCAGCAGCCCCGAATAGATCGGGTGCCGGACGTAGCGATAGGGCCCGGTGCGAATCAGCGCGTGGTTCTCTTTGATCTCGACCGAGGCGCTCCAATTCCCGGCAAGCTGCCGCCGCGCGGCGATCGCCAATTCCAACCCCACGGCCGTAACGGCCGCGCCCAGGAGCGGAAGGGCGACGCCGACCGGCAGGAATCGCGGCAGTGGCAGCAGGCGCGGCGCCGCCAGCAGAATGGTGCCGGCGAGGGCGAGACTCCCGTGAGCCCATTGCTCGCCCATCGACTCGCGCCATTGCGTTGCCTTGGCGCCGCGCGCCGCGCTCAACCAATACGCCAGCCACGCGATCCAGAACGCGAGAATGACGGTCCGGAGAAGCGCTGGGGCCACGGTCTGAAATATTACCGCGGCGCGGCGCGGTTCAAGCGATACCGCCGCTTCACCCTGGCGAAGCAACGTTGTAGGCTGTCCCGATCCACGGTAGTGGCAACAGGAGACGGTCGATGCGTATTTGCTGGTACAACGACAATCGCCTCGGACTGGTCAAGGGCGATCGGGTTTTCGATGCGAGCAAGGCGCTCGAGAAGCTGCCCAAGCCGAGCTACCCCGCGGCCCGCAACGGCGATCCGCTGCTCGTCCATCTCGACCAGTTGAAGCCCGAAATCCTGGCGGCGGCTACCGGCGCGGGCATTCCGATCGGCGAGGTGAAGTTCCTCTCGCCGGTCCAGTCGCCGAGCAAGGTCATCGGCACGCCGACCAATTACCGCGACCACGTCGCCGAGGCGGCGAACCAGCGCGCGGTGTTCACCGGCCGCTACAGCGGCTCGATCGACGAGCAGGGGCTGTTCCTCAAAGCCAATAGCTGCCTGATCGGCGGCGGCGAGCCGGTGCGGCTGCGCTTCCCCGAGCGTCGCACCGACCACGAGATGGAGCTCGGCGTCATCATCGGCAAGAAGGCGTCGAACATCAAGCTGGAGGACGCGCTTAGCTATGTCGCAGGCTATTGCATCGCGCTCGATATGGTGGTGCGCGGCTCGCAGGATCGCTCGATGCGCAAATCGATCGACAGCTACGGCGTCGCCGGCCCGTGGATGGTGACCGCCGACGAGGTGCCCGATCCGCAGAACCTCGATTTCTTCCTCGCGGTCAATGGCGAGGTGAAGCAGAAATCGAACACCAAGAACATGATCATGGATTTGAAGCGCCAAATTCAGTTCGGGTCGGAATATTATACGCTGCTGCCCGGCGACATCATCATGACCGGCACCTGCTCCGGCGTCAGCCAGGTGAAGCCCGGCGACGTCATGCATTGCGAGATTGCCGGGCTCGCGACCATGGACGTGCGCGTCGCCGCCGCCGAGTAACGGCATGACCATCGGTACGCGGATCATGACCTGGCTGCGCGGCGAGCGCGTCGGCAGCGACCAGCTCGGCAACCACTACTATCGCGACAAGTCGCCGCGCAAACTGGAGCGCGGCGGCGGCCGCTTCAGCCGCGAGAAGCGCTGGGTCATTTACAACGGCGCGCCCGAAGCCTCGTCCGTGCCGTCGGAATGGCATGCCTGGCTGCATCACACCGTGAACGACGTGCCGCTGAATGCGGACAAGCCGCAATACGCCTGGCAGAAGCCGCATCTGCCGAATCTGACCGGCACGCCCGACGCCTATCGCCCGCCGGGCTCGCTGTTCCGCGGCGGCCATCGCGCGGCGGCCGCCGGCGAGTACGAGCCGTGGAAGCCCGAGTGATCATTCGTCCCGAGGAGAGCCGTAGAACATGAGCCGCAATGCCGTCGAAACGGTGATGGGCGCACTGGTGCTGGTGGTGGCCGCCCTGTTTCTGTTTTTCGCTTACACGACCAGCCAGGTCGCCTCGGTGCGCGGCTATCAGGTCACGGCGAAATTCAGCAATGCCGGCGGCCTCAAGGATGGCGGCGACGTCCGCATCAGCGGCATCAAGGTCGGCTCGGTCACGTCCGAGACGCTCGATCCGCAAACCTTCCAGGCGGTGGTGCATCTCAGTATCGATCCATCGATCAAGCTCTCGACCGATACTGTGGCGCAGATCACCTCGTCGGGCTTGCTGGGCGACAATTTCATCGCGATCGAGCCCGGCAACGAGGACAATATAATTCCGGCAGGCGGCGCGATCACCCATACCCAGGCGGCGATGAGCCTTGAGAATCTGATCGGCCAGGTGATCTACAATCAGGCCCAAGGCTCGGGCTCGAAGAGCCCGGATAGCGGTGCGGCGCAGCATCCCTAATCGGCCATGAGCGACAAGCAGCCCGATCTGCCGGTCTGGTTGACGCCCGAAGGCGAGAAGGTTTCCTGCGTCGAGAAGATCAAAGTGCTCAACGAGAATCTCGCCGAAATTTACGCGCTCGCGCAGGAAGCGTTCGAGGACGCGGTGCTGATGGGCTGCGACGAGCGCCAATTCCGCGCGGTGATCGAGGCGCTCGCGGGCGCGCTGGTCAATCCGTATCAAAAGGATAAGAAGTGAGGTTGCTCGGCGCGCGCGTTGTCTCCTCACTCACGTATCGTCATGGCCGGGCTTGCCCCGGCCATCCACGTCTCGGAAACGCGTCGATGCCCGGAACAAGTCCGGGCATGACCGTGTGGGTGTTGGGTTTGTCGATCACGCTGCTCCTCGTCGCCACCGCGGCGCGCGCCGAGACCATTGCGGTGCTGCAGGGTCTCGACAAGACCACCGCGCGCGTGTCGCGCTTCGACGCCCCGGTCGATCAGACCGTGCGCTTCGGCACGCTGGTCATCACGGTGCGCGCCTGCGTCAAGAAGCCGCCCGAGGAAGAGCCTGACACCGCGGCCTTCCTGATCATCGACGAGGTTCGGCCGGGCGACGCCAACGGCGTCGAATCGAAGCGCGTCTTTTCCGGCTGGATGTTCGCCTCGAGTCCCGCGGTCTCGGGGCTCGAAGATCCGATCTACGACATCAACGTGCTCGACTGCAAAATCGACACGACTGCGGCGCCGGCGAGCGGCTCCGGGGGAAAATAGCCGGTCGCATCCAGCGCCTCGGCCAGCAGGCGCCGGTATTGCGCGCGCGATATCTCGACCGCGCCGAAGCTTTTCAGATGATCGGTCACGAATTGCGTGTCGAGCAGGCGGTAGCCGCCGCGCATGAGGCGCGCGACCAGATGCGCGAGCGCGACCTTGCTGGCGTCGGCGACGCGGCTGAACATGCTCTCGCCGAAGAACGCGCCGCCGAGCGCGACGCCATAGAGTCCGCCGACCAGTTGCTCGCCGATATAGGCCTCGAGGCTGTGCGCGTGGCCGCCGGCATGGAGCGCCGAATAGACCGCGACGATCTCGTCGTTGATCCAGGTCTGCGGGCGGTCGGCGGCGGGCTCGGCGCAGCCGCGCATCACGCCGGCGAAGTCGCGGTTGCAGGCGATCGCGAAGCGATCCGAGCGGATGGTGCGCGCCAGCCGCCGCGGGAGATGGAATTGCTCCAGCGGCAGGATGCCGCGCCGCACCGGATCGACCCAGAACAGCTCGGGATCGTCGGCCGATTCCGCCATCGGGAAAATCCCGGCCGCATAGGCGCGCAGCAACAACTCGGGCGTGAGGGGATGCGTCACTCACCCCGGCCGATCTGGCGCTCGAGCCAGTGGATGTCGTAGTCGCCATTGATGAAATCGGGCGCCTCGACCAGGCCCCGATGCATCGGGATGGTCGTGTCGATGCCGGCGATCACGAATTCCTCGAGCGCGCGCTTGAGGCGCATCAGGCATTCGTTGCGGGTGCGGCCGTGGACGATCAGCTTGGCGATCAGGCTGTCGTAGTTCGGCGGCACGACATAGCCTTGATAGATCGCGCTGTCGACGCGCACGCCGGGACCGCCGGGCGCGTGATAGGAGGTGATGAGGCCGGGCGAGGGGCGGAAGGTCGCGGGATGCTCGGCATTGATGCGGCATTCGATCGCGTGGCCCGACAGCTCGATATCCTCCTGGCGATAGCCGAGCGGCAGGCCGGCGGCGATGCGGATCTGCTCGCGCACGATGTCGACGCCGCTCACTTCCTCGGAGATCGGATGCTCGACCTGGAGGCGCGTGTTCATCTCGATGAAAAAGAACGCGCTGTCCTGGTAAAGGAATTCGAGCGTGCCGGCGCTGCGATAGCCGAGGCCGCGCATCGCGCCGGTGGCGATCGCCGCGAGTTTCTCGCGCTCGGCGGCGTTGAGCGCCGGCGACGGCGTCTCCTCGAGCACCTTCTGGTGGCTGCGCTGCAACGAGCAATCGCGCTCGCCGAGATGGACGACGCCGCCGCGGCCATCCGCCAGGATTTGCATTTCGATATGCCGCGGCCGGTCGAAATAACGCTCGAGGAAAACCGAGCTGTTGCCGAAATAGGCGGCGGCCTCGGCCTGCGCCTGCGGCACGAACTCGGCCAGCGCCGCCGCGTCGCGCGCGACCCGCATGCCGCGCCCGCCGCCGCCGCCCGCCGCCTTGATCAGCACCGGATAGCCGATCTGCTCGGCCTCGTTCTGGGCGAGGGCGAGGTCCTCGATCGCGCCCGATCCCGGCACCACCGGAATGCCGAGCTCCTTGGCGGCGCGCTTGGCCGAGACCTTGTTGCCCATCAGCAGGATGTGCTCCGGGCTCGGCCCGATATAGGCAAAGCCGTGCTCCTCGACCATCGACGCGAAATTCGCGTTCTCGGAGAGGAAGCCGACGCCGGGATGGATCGCGTCGGCGCCGGTGATGGTCGCCGCCGAAAGGATCGCCGGGATGTTGAGATAGCTGTCGCGCGCCGCCGGCGGGCCGATGCACACGCTCTCGTCGGCCAAACGCACATGCATCGCGTTGTCGTCGGCGGTCGAATGGACGGCGACTGTGCGGATGCCCATCTCGCGGCAGGCGCGGTGGATGCGCAACGCGATCTCGCCGCGATTGGCGATGAGCACTTTTTCAAACAAGGTCGGGCTCGAACATGCTCGCCGGCGCCCCGCTCGCGGTCTATTCGAGGATCGCGAGCATTTGGCCGAACTCGACCGGCGTCGCGTCGACAACGAGAATCTGGACGACGCGCCCGGCACGGGGCGCCGGAATCTGGTTCATCACTTTCATCGCCTCGATGATGAACATGGTCTGGCCCTCCCGCACCGTGTCGCCGACCGCGACGAAAGGCGGGGCGCCGGGCTGCGTGCCGAGATAGGCGGTGCCGACCATCGGCGATTTGACCGCGCCCGCCGGCTCCGCCGCGACCGCCGTCGCGACAACGGGGGTTGCGGCAAGGGCCGGGGCCGCGGCCATCGCCGCGCCGGCGGCGGCTCCGCGCGCGACCCGGACGCGCTTGTCGCCGACCGCGTATTCGATCTCGCTCAACCCGGTCTCGTCGAGCAGCGCGGCCAACGCGCGGACCAACTCGCTGTCGATCTTCAACTCGCTTTTACCCGTCATGAAGCTTGGAAATCCTCACTCGTCCCGCGACGCCGCTTCGAGCACGTAGGCGATCGCATCCAGCGCCAGAAGATAGCTTTGCGCGCCGAAGCCGCAGATCACGCCGCGCGCCACGCTGCTGACGTAAGAGTGATGGCGATAGGGCTCGCGCGCGAAGATGTTCGAGAGATGCACCTCGACGATCGGCAGCTCGCAGGCGCGCAGCGCGTCGAGAATCGCGATCGAGGTGTGGGTATAGGCGCCGGCGTTGAGGACGATGCCGTCGGCGCTCTCGCGCGCTTCCTGAATCCAATCGACCAATTGGCCCTCGTGATTGGACTGGCGGAAATCGAGCGACAGATCGAGCGCCGCCGCGCGCTCGAGGCAGGATTCCTCGATATCGGCGAGCGTCTCCGAGCCATAGGTCTTGGGCTCGCGCACGCCGAGAAGATTGAGATTGGGTCCGTTGAGGACCAGTATCGCCGCTCCCGCCACGCCCGTACTCCGCGCTTTCGCTGGTCCGCCGCCTTATAGCAGCGTGCGGGGTCGGCGGGCAAACGCGACGGCGAGCCGGCGTTAATCGATGACGGTGGTGAGCGGCCGCGCGGTCGCGGGTATCCGGCGCCGGTCCGCGCGCCCGAACCACGCGCCCAGCGCGATCGCGGCGGCGTTGACGATGCCGGAGATCGCGAGCGCGATGCCGAGCGCGACGAACACGCCGCCGATCCCGGTCGCGAGATGCAGGGCGAGCCAGCCGCCGCCGACCGCGACGGTCACCCGCATGCCGGCCGCGAGCAGCGGCCAGAACAGCTTGCCGGCGCCTTGGCTCGCGAAATAGAGCGCGAGGCCGACGCCGAAGAAACCGTAGAACGGCCCGACGATCTGCAGGTATTGCGCGCCGGTCGCGTTCATCAGCGCGTCGCTGCTGAAGAGGGTGAGCCAGGCTTGCGGCGCGAGCGCGGCGGCAACGCCGATCGCCTCGGTCATGACGCCGGCGATCGCGGCGCCGGTCCAGGCGACGCGCAGCGCCCGCGCCCGCTGGCCGGCGCCGATCGCGGTGCCGACCATCGCCGCCAGCGGCGCGCCGAGGCCGAACACCAGCGGCACCAGCACATATTCGAGCCGCGCGCCGGTGCCGTAGCCGGCGACCGCGGCGGCACCGAAGCGGCCGGCAAAGCCGGTCGCGGTGGCGATGCTGATATTGGTCGTGATGCTGATCAGCGACGACACCCCGCCGACGCGTAGGATCTCCCGCATCGGCGCCCAGCGCAGCCGCGAGGGGCGCAGGGGTGGGCGCAGGACGCCGCGCCCGGACCATAGAAACACGGCGAAATAGGCGCTGCCGACCGCATAGAACAGCAGGATCGCCGCGGCGCCGCCGGCGATGCCGAGCTGCGGCAGCGGTCCCCAGCCGAAGATCAACGCCGGCGACAGCGGAATGAGGATCGCTGCGCCGCTCGCCGTGACGCTCGCCGGCACGATCATGTTGCCGGCGCCGCGGATGATCGCGGCGAGCGAGTTGTAGAGCCATAAGAGGACGGCGCCCGCGAAGACGACGTCGGAATAGGTGGTGGCCGCCGCGAGCGATCTGCCGCTGCCGCCCATTAACGCATAGAGCTTAGGACCGCCGGCGAGCGTGGCGATGGTGGTGGCGACGCCCAGCGCCAGCGCGATCGCGACCGCCTGCCATACCAGATCGCCGGCCTCCGCGCGCCGGTCCGAGCCGAGCGCGCGTGCGACCGCCGAAAGGATGCCGCCGCCCATCGCGCCCGCCGATACCATCTGCACCAGCATCAGGATCGGGAACACCAGCGCCATACCGGCGAGCGCATCGGTGCCGAGCTTTGCCACAAAATAGGTCTCGATCAGCCCGATCGAGGATTGCATCACCATCACGACGATGTTGGGCGTGGCCAGCCGCAGCAGGGTCCGGCCGATCGGCGCTTCGAGCAGCGCCCGGGTTCGTGGGTCCATGTCCGTGGCAAGGCCTCGCTGTCGCTCGCACCCGAATAGGCGCATATGCGCTTATATGGGCATGCCCGGGCTTGCGCAAGGGTGCATATGCACCTATATGTCATGGGACACATGCAAAAGACGCTCGCTCCCGACCCGGGCCCCGCGCTCGATCCCGCCTTGTGCAACTGCCTCGCGATCCGCCAGGCGGCGCGCCAGGTAACGCAGTTCTACGACCGCGTCATGACGGGCGCGGGGCTGACGGCGAGCCAGTATTCGATCCTCGCCAGGCTCGCGCGGCTGGGACCGCTCTCGATCAATGTGCTGGCGGCGAAGATGGTGATGGACCGCACTACCACCGGTCGCGCGATCCGGCCACTCGCACGCGACCGGCTGGTGGCGATCGATGCCGGCACGGATGCGCGGACGCGGCTGGTGCGGCTGACGCCGGCCGGCGCGACGCGGCTGAAGGCGGCGGCTCGTCGCTGGCGCGCGGCGCAGCAGCAATTCGAAGAGGCTTACGGCGCCGCGGATGCGGCGGCGCTGCGCGCTGCGCTCGCCCGCGTGGTGGCGATCGACGCGCGCTAAAACCGCGCGGCGCTCAAACGATCCGGCGCCACACGCCGAGTAGCGATTTCCCGAGACGGTAGCCGCTCAGGCGATCGAGCCGGCGCGACAACGGGACGAGCGCCGCGTCCCAGAACGCGATCCGGCGCGGGTTCGGCGTGCCCGCGGTCGGCAGGAAGCAGGCTGCGGTCGCGGCGAGGAAACCGGCGCTGTCGAGATATTTGATCGCCACCGGCTGAAAGCCCGGCGGCTCGATCGCCAGCAGCGAGCGGCGCGTATAGCGGCGCACCCGGCCGGTTGCGGCGTCATGCGCCGAATAAAGAAAAGGATGCGCCTCGCCAAGGACGACCAGATGCCCGCCGCGGCGCAAGCGCCGCCCGGCCGCTTCCAGCTCGGCGCGATCGGCGGGGATGCGCTCGAGCGCGTTGATATAGAGAATCGTGTCATACGCCTCGGCCTTGGGAAGATCGACCACCCAGCCATTCAGCACCGCGCAGCGCCGCCCGAGCTCGCCGCGCCGGGCGCGCGAGGCGATCCGCCGCGCGACGCGCTGGTCGGGCTCGACACAGGTCCAGCCTTCCGCGGCGTCGTGCAGATGCAGCGCCGCGGGCGTCTCGCCGGCGCCGATCTCGGCAATGCGCGGCCCGAGATAGGGCGCGATCTCGCTCGCCCAATAAAGCGGCCAGTTCCGGGCTGCGGCGGCGCGCGCGACATCGCCGCGTGGCGCGGCCAGAATGTCGGCGGTCATGCGGCCCCGCTTCGGGCGGATCGCGTGCCGCGCGCTCGTTGCTCGATCAAGATCATGTTTTCCAAATCGAGACCATGCATCGCGAGCCGGTCTCGCTCCGGAAATATTTGTAATTTGAATAAAAACCGAAGACAATTACCGAATATACTTAACGCGCGAAATTATTGCGTTAACGCCCGCCGCCGCGACGGCCGGCGAGATCGGCTCGCGAGCCGCGCGGCTCACGCCTCGCCGTCTGGGATTTCGGATTCGTTTTCTTCGGTGTCGCCCGATTGCGCGAGATAGGCCTCGATCTTCGTCAGGGCGGTATTGAGCACGGCACGCTCGGCACCGTTCAACTCGCCGATGATCTCGGCTTCGATCGTCTGCACCAGCGGCACGACCTGACGATAGATATCCCGTCCCGCCGGCGTCAGATCGAGAATCGCACGCCGGCGATCGAGCGGATCGGCCTCGCGGGTGATGAGTTCGGCCTTGAGCAGCTTCGCCACCGCGCGGCTGACCCGCACCTTGTCCATCGTGGTCTGGCCGATTACGGCGTTGGCGCTCATCGCGCCCTGCTGGCCGAGCACCGCCATCGTCCGCCATTCCGGCGCCGAGAGCTTGAAGCGCTCGCCGTAAAAGCGCGCGACGCGGCGCGTCAGCCGGTTGCTGAGCACCGTCATGCGGAACGGAAGATATTTTCCGAGCTCGAAGCTGTTTTGCGGGAAACGCACGGCCATCGCCGCATCCTTGGTCATTCACGTCGCTCCCGCGTTCCCACGCTCTAAAGTTCGTTACGGACAATCGGTACGTATCGCCAACCAATACGCAGCGCAACTGCCAGTGCCATGCAACCACCTTTACTATGCGACCATAAGACATTCCATCCCCATCGAGGGCACCGTTTATCGAATAACCGCCCCGCTTGACGTGGCGCCCTGCGCGCCGACACTGGCGGCGATCGGCAAGAGAGGTAGGTGGCGACATGAAGCTTTACGGCTATTTCCGGTCCTCGGCGGCGTTTCGGGTGCGTATTGCGCTCAATCTGAAGGGTCTTGCCTACGAGCAGGCGTTCATCCATTTGCGCAAGAACGATCAACGCTCGGCCGAGTATCTGGCGCTCAACCCACAAGGCCTGGTGCCGACCTTGGTCGACGATAACGGCACCGTGCTGACCCAGTCGCTGGCGATCATGGAATATCTCGAGGAGACGCGGCCCATGCCGCCCTTGCTGCCGCCCGACCCGGCCGGCCGGGCGCGGGTACGCTCGCTGGCCGAGGCGATCGCCTGCGACATCCATCCGATCGACAATCTGCGCGTGCTGCAATTCCTGTCGCGCCAGTTCGGCCACAAGGACCCGGAGATCGAGACCTGGTTCAACCATTGGATCGCGCTCGGCTTCGAGGGCATCGAGAAGACCCTCGCAAGCGACGGCAAGGCGGGGCGGTTTGCGCATGGCGACACGCCGGGCATCGCCGATATCTGCCTCGTGCCGCAGGTGTTCAACGCGCGCCGCTATCCGAGCTTCGACTTCACGCCCTATCCGAGCATCATGCGCGTCTTCGACAATTGCATGAAGCTCGATGCGTTCGACCGCGCGGTGCCGGAAAAGCAGCCGGATGCGGAATGATCAGAGCGCGGTGCGGTTGAGGCGCAGCGCGTTGGCGACCACGGTGACCGAGCTCGCGCTCATCGCCGCGCTCGCGATCATCGGCGATAGCAGCCAGCCCCACAGCGGATAGAGCACGCCGGCCGCCAGCGGTATCGCCAGCGCATTGAAGGCGAAGGCGAAGAACAGATTCTGCCGAATGTTGCCGAGGGTCGCGCGCGCCAGCCGCTCGGCACGCAGTATCCCGGCGAGATCGCCCTTGACCAGGGTGACGCCGGCGCTTTCGAGCGCGACATCGGCGCCGCTGCCCATCGCGATGCCGATATCGGCGGCGGCCAGCGCCGGCGCGTCGTTGACGCCGTCGCCCGCCATCGCGACCTTCTTGCCTTGCGCGCGATATTTCGCGACCAGCTCGGCCTTCTGCGCCGGCATCAGCTCGGCTTCGACGGTCTCGATGCCGAGCTGCTTTGCGACCGCTTGCGCGGTCGCGCGCGAATCGCCGGTCGCCATGATCGGCGTGATGCCGGCGCGGCGCAGCGCCGCCAGGGCTTCGGCGGCGCCTTGCTTGATCGGATCGGCCAAAGCGAGCCAGCCGGCGAGCGTCCACTCTCCCGAGCTGGCATCGAGCGCGACGAAGACGATGGTCTCGCCGTTTTGCCGCCGCTCCTTGGCCACGCGCGGCAGCGTATCGGCGGTAATGCCGATCGCCTCGATCGCGGCGAAGTTGCCGACCGTCACGGCCCGGTCCGCGACCGTCGCGGCGATGCCGCTACCGGCTTGCGCGCGAAAGCCGCTAACCGCGGGCAGATCGAGGCCGCGCGCCTGCGCCGCCGCGATGATCGCCGCCGCCAGCGGATGCTCGCTCGCACGCTCCGCCGCGGCGGCGAGACGCAGCATCTCGTCCTCGCTGATGCCGCCGATAGCGCCCAGCGCGACGAGACGCGGCTTCCCTTCGGTCAGGGTACCGGTCTTGTCGACGATCAGCATGTCGATCGCGGCGAGGCGCTG
>DATLUE010000162.1:0-8042 GCA_035533255.1 Allostellaceae bacterium
CCCTCGCACAGCTTCGCCTCGACCGGCGATGCCCAATAGGAGACGCCCGCGCCTTCGAACTGCGCGAGGTTCGGCACCGCGAGCGGCCGATAGCGCGCGCCCGAGGCGATCACCACGCTGCGGGCGCGCACCACGCCGCCGGTGGTCAGCACGAGGCGCAACGGCTCGTCGGGCTGCTTGAGATGCGCGGCGCAATCGAGCCGCGCCACTTCGAGCGGAATCGCCACCTCGGCGCCGAATTTCAGCGCCTGGTTGAAAGCGCGCGCGGTCAGCGCCAAGCCCGAGATGCCGGTCGGAAAGCCAAGGTAATTCTCGATCCGCGCCGACGCTCCGGCCTGGCCGCCGAAGGCGCGCTGATCGAGCACGATCACCGAAAGGCCCTCCGAGGCGCCATAAACCGCGGTCGCGAGGCCCGCGGGACCGGCGCCCACGACGGCGACGTCGTAGAGCTTGCCCGGATCGAGCTCGGGCGTGATGCCGAGGCAGATGCCGGCCTCGGCATCGCTGGGATGCTTCAGCAGGCTGCCATTGGGGCAGACCATGAGCGGCAGCTCGTCCGGCTGAATGCCGAAGCGCTCGATCACGGCGCGGCCTTCGGCGTCGTCGGTGGCGTCGAGCACGATGAACGGATAGCCGTTCCGCGCGAGGAACCCTTGCAGCCGCACCAGCGCCGGCATGCCCGGCCGGCCGACCAGCACCGAGCCCGATCCGCCGGCCTCGATCAGCGCGACGCGGCGCAGGATGAAAGCCCGCATTACGATCTCGCCGAGCTCGGCCGAGCCGACCATCAACGCGCGCAGATGCGCGGCATCGAAGGGCAAGGCGGTGCAGCCCTCGGGCCCGGCATGGCCTTCGGCGAGCGAGCCGCGGCCGGAAAGCTGGCTCAACTCGCCCGAGAATTGACCCGGCCGCTCGGTCATGACCGCGGCCGCGCGGTCGAGCCCGTCGCGGCGGCGCACCTCGATCGCGCCTTTCAGCACCAGCCAGGACGACGACACGCGCTGGCCGATCGCGAAAATCACCTCGCCGGGGGCGAAATCACGCGCCGGGCCGCTGGCAAAGCGCCGCGCGACCTCGATCTGCGCGGCATCGAGCACGGGATACATCTGGTCGCGGCGGGTATCGATCGTGGACATCGGGACGCCTCCGGCCGGCGATTGAGAAGATCGCGCGGCTGCTCCAGAATACCACGACAAGCCGCATCGCCGGCCCGCCTTTGTCGAAAAAGGAGAACGCCGATGGCCGAAGACTGTTCGCATCTGGATGAAATCCGCGCCGTCGAGCCGCGCACGCCGCAAGGCTGCGAGGAATGCTTGCGGATGCATACTCGCTGGGTGCATCTGCGCATGTGCCTCACCTGCGGGCATATCGGCTGCTGCGACCAGTCGCCGGGCCAGCACGCGACCAAGCATTTCCACGCGACCCACCATCCGGTCATGCGCAGCTTCCAGCCGGGCGAGGATTGGGGCTGGTGCTATATCGACGAGGTGATGATCGAGCCGGCGCCACGGGCGTAACCCGCCTTTATTTCGTCGGTCCCGCGCAATTCTTCCCATCGCGGCGCGCGGCGGCTATTTTCCGGAATTAGAGAACCGCAGGGAGAACGCCATGACCGACGCGCCGCAGAAGCTAACCTTGATGACGGGGAACTATCCCAATACCCAGCCGCTGAAAAGCGGCAAGATAGCGTCGTCGCTGGTGTCGCTCGATTTCGCTGATGTGAAGGTTGCCAACCAGCATTTCAAGCAGGTGGTGCGCGAGGCGAAATACGATGTCAGCGAGCTGGCGATCGTGACGTTCCTCCAGGCCAAGGCCTACGGCAAGCCCTATGTGCTGATGCCGGCGGTCGCGGTGTCGCGCGGCCAGCTCCAGACCATTGCCTATGATGGCGAGCGCGGCCCGATGACGCCCAAGGACATCGCCGGCAAGAAGGTCGGCGTGCGCGCTTACACGCAGACCACCGGCGCGTGGGTGCGCGGTATCTTGCAGGAAGATTACGGCGTCGATGTCAACGGCATCACCTGGATCACGACCGAGGATCCGCATCTCGCCGAATACCAGGACCCACCGGGCATGGTCGTCCGCGTGCCCGACGACAAGAGCATCCCGAAGATGGTGCTGGAGGGCGAGGTCGTTGCCGCGATCGTCGGCGATACGCTGCCCGATCCGCGGCTCAAACATCTCGTCGCCGATCACGAGGCCGCTAACAAGCGCTGGGCCGAGAAGAACGGCGGCGTGCCGATCAATCACCTCTATGTCGTACGGCAATCGATCTCTCAGAAAAGGCCGGAGATCGTGCGTGAGGTCTTCCGCATGATGGTCGCGAGCGCCAAGGAAGGCGTGCAGCCCGGCACCGAAATGGCTTCGGCGATCCGCTTCGGCATCGACGCCTGCCGTACCTCGCTGGAGCGCATCATCGACTATTCGTTCCATCAGAAGCTGATCCCGCGGCGCTTTACGGTCGACGAGCTGTTCGACGACACGACGCGCGGGTTGAAGCCGTAACCGCCCGAGGAACCCTGGGTGAGCGCGTCTTGGGTTGCTATAGGCTCATCCAGGAAGCTTCGGGGGATGTTATGAAGCCATTGTACCGCTGCTTTGTCGCAGTCCTTGTCGCTGCGTTGGTAGCCGGCTGTGGCGCCGGCAGACAATTCGTAATGCCCGCGGATGGCAGCTTGAAATTGGGCGAGACAACGCCGGCAGATGCGGTCGCGATGATCGGCGAGCCGATTTCGAAGAGCAGCGAAACCGTTACGAGCGTGGAAAGAACGGCCGGCGTGATTTCGGTGTTCTCTGCGGTACGTCAGCTTGGAACGTACGAGGCTTATAACTATGGCTTCGCCGATACAATGAACAGCGTATTGATCGGGCAAATGGCGGGGCCGAGCCCGCAACGAACGCTTCGGCTCGTCTTTTGGAATGGGAAGCTCGTCGGTTACACCTCAATGAGTAATTTCACAGAAGACACGACTGATTTCGACGATACCCGCATCGCGCAGGTCCAGCGTGGAAAATCGACCGAGGCCGATGTAAGAGCCCTTTTTGGAAAACCGGGCGGCGCGAGTATCTTCCCGTTAATAGCATTGCCGGACGGGCATGCGCTGATTTATCGCTACAGCAAGGACGATTTCAACAATCGTGAGCGGCATTCAAAATTCTTATCCGTCTATATCGACCACACGGGTATCGTCCGCGATATGAATTCGAGCGATACGGTCACGCCGATCCGGATACAATCGAACGCGACGGCGCCCGTCTTTTTCCCGATCATCATGCCGAAGGGAAAATGAGAGTCTCACCGCGCGCCGCCGATCTATCAACTCACGAGGTCATCAGATGAAACTCTATTTCTCACCCGGCGCCTGTTCCCTCTCGCCGCATATCGCGCTGCGCGAGGCAGGGCTCGATTTCACGCTGGAGAAGACCGATCTCAAGAGCAAGCAGACGGCGTCCGGCGGCGATATTCGCACCGCCAATCCCAAGGGCATGGTGCCGGTCCTCGAGCTCGACAATGGCGAGGTACTGACCGAAGGCCCGGCGATCGTGCAATGGATCGCCGACCAGAAGCCGGGCTCGGGCCTCGCGCCCGCGGCGGGGACGATGGCGCGCTATCACCTGATGGAATGGCTCAATTTCATCACCTCGGAGTTGCACAAGAGCTATACGCCGCTCTTCAGCCCGACCGTGCCCGAGGAATACAAGCAGACGGTGCGCGAAACCCTGGCCAAGAAATACTCTTTCGTCGACGAGAAGCTCGCCGGCAAATCCTATCTCACGGGCGAGGGCTTTACCGTCGCCGACGGCTATCTCTTCACGGTGACCAACTGGGCGCGGATCGTGAAATTCGACTTGACGCCGTTTGCCAATGTCCTCGCCTTCATGGAGCGGGTGCGCGCCCGCCCCAAAGTGCAAGAGGCGATGAAGGCCGAAGGGATCCTGAAATAGCAGCGGCAAGGCGATTTGCACGGCCGGACGGGGCGTGGCATCATCGCGGATATCAATCCATCGGGAGGTGGCTCCGTGACGAAATACATGCTGGTCAGCTTCAAGACCTGTCCTTGGGTGCAGCGCGCGGCGATCGTGCTGCGCGAGAAGAAGATCGAATTCGAGTTCCGCCATATCGAGCCCGACAACCGGCCCGACTGGTTCCTCGCGATCTCGCCGCACAAGAAAGTGCCGGTGCTGCGCATCGACGACAAGCTGTCGCTGTTCGAATCGAACGCGATCGCCGAATATCTCGACGAGACGATTTCGCCGCGGCTCCATCCCGAAGACCCGATCGAGCGCGCGATCAACCGTGCCTGGACCGATTACGTCCCGACCTTCGCCGAGAGCGTGACCGGCGCCGGCTATGCGCCGAGCGAAGAGGGCTACAACCAGGCCGTGGAAAAGATTCCGGTCGCGTTCGAGCGACTCGAGAAGGCGCTCGAGAAGCTGGGCGCCGGCCCGTTCTTCAACGGCGCCAAATTCTCGCTGGTCGATGCCAGCTACGCGCCGTTCTTGCAGCGCTATTACTATCTTGATCGCGTCCGGAAGGTCGGACAGATCGAGAAATTCCCGCGCGTCGAGGCCTGGGCGAAGGCGCTGCTCGCGCGGCCCTCGGTCCATACGTTCCCGGAAGCCGAGCTCGAGCCGATGTATCGCGAAGGCTTGCGGCGCCGCAAATCCTGGCTCTCGCAATTCGTCGACGCGGCGAGGGTCGCGGCGGAATAACGAAAGATCAAAGATGGAAGGTCGCCCGCGGGCGGCCTTCTTCCTTCAAGGGAGTGAAACATGACAGCGAAGCTTCGCCACATCGCGCTGACCGTCCCGGATTTGAAGCGCGAGGCCGAATTCTATGAAAAGGTTTTCGGCTTCACCAAGCTGCGCGAGACGCCGAACTCGGTCGCGCTCTCGGACGGCGTGATGAACGTGACCTTGCTGCGCTACAGCGCCGACCGCTATGCCGGAAAAAACCAGGGCAATGCCGTGATCGGCATCGACCATATCGGCTTCGTGGTCGAGGATCCGGCGGAATTCGCGGCGATGGATCGGCGCATCAAGGACAATGGCGGCGTCTTCCACGCCGAGGCGACCGCCGGCCAGGCGCTCGAAATCAAATACGCCGATCCGCACGGCATCATCTTCGATATTTCCGAGCCCGAGCACACCTGGCAGGGCATCGAATACTGAGCGCGGCGAGCAGCGGCGTCAGAACGGCCAGCCGATCTTGATGCGGCCGGCGCTGCCGCTATCCGACGACGCGCCGCCTTGAACCGACGTGCGGCTCTCGCAGCCGGCCAGCGCCAAGACGATCAACGCCGCAAGCAGCGGACGGCTGAACTGAAGGCAGCGACGATAAAACATGCGCAAGAATAGCGCGGTCCGCGCAACACCGCGAGGGCGTTACTCGGCGGCGGTGGCTTGCGCTTCGGGGTAGAGGAAATCGTCGCCGACCGTATAGCGCGCCGAGCCGGCGGCGAGCCGCGCGTTGTTGGCGAGACGCCGCTCCGCATCGGCCTCGCCATAGAGGAACGGCAGGAAGGCATAGCGCCGGCCGCGCGTGATCGGCGTCACCTCATGCAGCGCGCCGCACGAGAACACGACCGCGCCGCCCACCGGCGCGCGATAGCTGCGGCGGCCGAATTCCGGAAACACCAGATCGCAGCCGTCGTAATCGCGGTTGAGGTTGATCGACACGGCGAAGCGGCGATGCTCGGCGCCGGCGTTGAGATTGTCGCGGTGGCGGTGGAAATAGCCGCCCTCGGCGCTGTCGTAGCAAGAGACCAGATAGCGATCCATGCGGGTCGCCGCGAATTGGAAATAGCGCTCGATCGGCGGCAGCAGGCGCCGCACGAGCTGGCCGCGGATGCGCTCGCGCAGCTCGGGCACCACGATCGGCAGATCGCGCCGCCGCTTCAGGCGGTGATCGACCACCGTGCCGGTCTTGCCGTCGCTATCGAGCAGGAAGCCGGAATCGTCGCCGCCGCCCATCTTGTCGTAGAGCCGCACCAGGAAATCGCACAGCTCGAAATCCAGTACGCGCGGCACGATCAGCGCCGGCGCCGTCAGCGGCGCGCCCGCGGCCTCGTCGACCTCGGGCAGGCCGCCGAGAATCTGGCCGAGTACCGCGGCATGGCCGTTCGGGTGGTCCCAGGGGACGATCGCGATCGCGCGCAGCATCGGGTCGAGCACGACGCTGCGCGGGGTCGCTTGCGCGCCGTAAAGGCGGGTCAAGGCGCCATCGTAATCGGCGACCAGCCGCAAGCTCGCCACCGGCGCCAGCAGCAGGCCCGCGAGATCGGCCGGCGGCGCGGTCAGCACGGCATAGGCGACGAGCTTGTCCTCGCCGAACGCCGCGATATGCGTGACCAGCGCGCGGAATTCTTCCTGCGCGCGTGGCGACGAAAGGTCGTGAAGGAATGCCAGCACGATCCAGCGGCCGGCATTGACGTGAAGATGAAGCTCGCCGCCCGCAAGGCTGCGCGCGCTGAACCAGGGCGCGGGATCGCCCAAGCTTATCGTCGCAGGCGCCACGGCGCTCGATGCGGAAAATTCGTGGGTCATCGCGTCGCTCTCTCCCGCATCGTGGGTCGCTTAAACCGTCAGCGCGCTGCCGAGCAGGCTGTCGAGCGAGGTGCTTTGATCCGCCGTCGCAGCGCCGGTCGTCGCGTCGCTGGCGGTCGTTCCAGTCGGGGGCTGCGTGCCATTCTGCGCGATGCTCGACACCGAGTGATGATGGTGGCGATGATGCGGCGCGGCCGCAGCGGTTGATGTCGGATCGCTTGCGCCCGAGGCGAGATCGCTCTGCAGCGTCGAGAGGAGCTGTTGCAACTGGCTGACGAGATCGCCGGCCGACGAGCCGCTCGCGCCGGTCTGGCCGGCGGTCGCTGGGTTGCTCGCGCCGCTGCCGGCGCTCGATTGCAGCATCAGAAAAAGATCGTTGGGCATCTGCAAGCCGCCGCCCGCGGCCGCGGTTGTGCCACCGCTATCGCCGCTACCCGAGGAGGAGAACGTGCTGGCGGCGGCGGACAGCGGATCGAACGACGCATCGGCGCTCGTACCGGCGGCGGTCGTCGATGACGTGGCGTCCGCTTGCTGTGATTGCAGCCATTGCGCGTAGAGCGCAGCCGATGACGCCGATGTGCCGGTGATCATAGCGTGGTTCCCCGTTTGCCTCTCGCGAGCGGAGCAAAGCGCATGCCACGGCAAAGCCGGCAGAAAAGCGGCGCGGCGGCAAGCGTGTGCGCCGGCAAAAAGCGACCGCGCGGCAAATAATGCCGCGCCGTCTTTTCCGTTCGGCCGCGCGGTTCAGGCTTGGGGTGCGAGCAACTTGCCCATTTGCAGCTCGTCAACCGGCTGGCCCTCGACCAGCGCGGTCGCCTCGAGGACGCCCTCGGTCGCGAAGCCGGCCTTGCGATAGAGCGCGATCGCCGGCGCGTTGGTGGTGACGACGTGGAGCTGCAGCCGGTGGCAGGCGCGGTCGCGCGCCCAGCGCTCGAGCGCCGCCAGCAGTGCATAGCCGATGCCCCGGCCGCGATGGGCGGCGCGCACGCCGATGCCGATCTCGACGACGCCGCGCCGCGCCGGATGCGCGCCGCGCGTGCCGGTGACCAGGCCGACCATCTCATGATGATCGCGCGCGACCAGCACCGCCTCGCTGCCGCTGGCCGCGATGGCGGCGAGATGCGCGCGCAACGCTGCGACGCCGCTCGCCGGATCGATCCGCTGGATGAAAAGCTGGCTGCGCTCGGCCGCGAGCGCGTTGATGAGATCGATCAGCGCGGTCGCGTCGTCCTCGCCCGGCACGGCGATCGCAATGGCAGGGTCGGAAGCGGAAACGCGGCGGGCGGCGGCGAGGGGCATGGGCATGGCGATGTTCGTTCGGAAAATGCGCACGAGGCTAGCCGCGGAATGGTTAGCGGAAGGTTAAGGGGCAGCCGGCGCTGCGCGTCCTAGACATAAATCAAATACGCCAAGAGGCCGGGTAGGGTCGACAGGATGAAGACACAGCGGAAGGCCAGGAAGATTGTGCCATAGGCCGCGTGGGCCGCGTGCGGCGC
>DATLUE010000163.1:0-12247 GCA_035533255.1 Allostellaceae bacterium
GGCGCCGAGCTCGATTCGCTGTCGGATTTCGTCAGCTTCGGCGTGGCACCGGCGCTGCTGATGTATATCTGGACGTTGCAAAGCTTCTCGAGTCTGGGCTGGGTGGTCGCGTTGCTGTTCGCGGTGTGCTGCGCCTTGCGCCTCGCGCGTTTCAACACCCAGATCGGCGCCGATTTGCCGCCCTATGCCTATAATTTCTTCACCGGCGTTCCGGCGCCGGCTGCGGCGGGCCTCGCGCTGGTGCCGATGATGCTGCAATTCGAGTTCGGCTGGTCGGGCTTCCGCAACGCGTGGTTCGGCGCGTTCGTGCTCGCCGGCGTCGCGGCGCTGATGGTGAGCCGCGTGCCGACCTTTTCGGGCAAGCGCTTTCACATGCCGCGGGAATGGGTAATGCCGCTGCTGCTGGTGATCGTCGGCCTCGCCGCGCTCGCCACCACCGAGCCCTGGGCGACGCTGTTGTTGATCGGCGCGATCTATCTCGGCTCGTTCCCGCTCAGCATTCGCGCCTATTGGCGGCTGCGCCGCGCCGCCGACAAGCTGCGCGCCGCCAGCCGCGGCGAGCTGGTCGAGCTCGAGCCGAAAGAGGGTTAGGGGGACCGCGTCTCCAAGCCGAATTCCTGCGCCAGCAACTCATACGATTTCACGCGCGCGGCGAAATCGTAGGTGATCGTTACCACCACCAATTCATCGACGCCGTAGCGCATGCCTAATGCAAGAAGTTGTTCCTTACATTGGCCCGGATCGCCGATCACCTGGCGCTGGCGGTTGAAGGCGACGCGCAGGCGTTCTTCGTGCGAATATTGATAAGCCTCGGCTTCCTCAACGCTGGGCACTGGGCCGAGCATGCCTTGCTCCAGCCGCAGCCGCGACAGGTCGCGCGATTTCGCCAGCCGGTCCGCTTCTTCGGCGGTCGCGGCGCAAATCACCGCGGCGCCGATGCTGCCCATCGGCACGCTGCCCCACACCGACGGCCGGAACTCCTTGCGATAAACCGCCATGATCTCGGGGCCGTGGCGGTCGGTGATGAAATGCGCGAACGAGAACGCGCAGCCGAAATAGGCGGCGTAAAGCGCGCTCTGATCGCTGGAGCCGAGGAGCCACGGCTCGGGCATGGTCGCGCCGCGCGGCTGGGCGGAAACGCCGGCGAAAGGATGGCCGTCGGGCACGGTGTCGCGCAGATAGGCGAGCAGATCGACGATCTGGCGCGGGAATTCCTCGATGCCGAGCGCGCCGGGCCCCTGCGCCAGCGCCCGCGAGGTGACGTAGTCGCTGCCGGGCGCGCGGCCGATGCCGAGATCGATGCGGCCGGGATAGAGCGCCTCGAGCATGCGGAACTGCTCGGCGACTTTGAGCGGGCTGTAATGCGACAGCATCACGCCGCCGCTGCCGATGCGCATGCCCGTGGTCGCGCCGGCAAGCCGCGTGATCAATATTTCCGGCGCCGCCCCCGCCAGCCCCTCGGAGGAATGATGCTCGGCGACCCAATAGCGGTGATAGCCGAGCCGGTCGCAGGCCTGCGCCAGCGCAATCGTCTCGGCGATCGCCTGCGCCGGCGTGCCGCCGCGGCGGATCGGCGATTGGTCGAGGACCGAGAGGCGGATCATGAGCGTTTCCATAGTGCTGAAAAATCGCATGCGTAGCGATAGTCAGCGAATTTCCAATCGCACATTTATGCGAGATACTCCTCATTGGAAGGTACGAAGGCCAAAACTAAAGGAATTTAACTGATCGATAAGTTGAAAGGGAGAAACCCGATATGGACCAGGTTAGGCAAATTCGTCTTTTGATCGCCCCGTTTGTGTTTATTTTTCTTCTCGGTTGGCTCGCCCACTGCGACGGCTATTCAGTGCTTTCTGGTATCGAGCCGAATAGCCAGGGCTTTGCAACATTGCTGTCGGCCGCCGTGGCTGTATTGCCCTTAGGATTTCTGATAGGAACGATTTCGATAGCGTTCTTAACCGCTGTTTTCGTTCTAGTTGGAAAATATACGTACGAGACTTCGGTAAGGGATTCTGCTGCGCTTTGGCAGGTTATTGGCCTTCCAAATGACCTACCGATCAACAAAGAAAATGAATTCTACGCTCAGGTGACGCTGGATCACAGTGTCATCGACAAGAATATTCACGCCTGGACTGTGCGTCGATGGACAAGTTTCAATATCCATTTGCATTGCCTTGCGGCAATGTTAATCGCATATATCATCGCCTACCTATTCTTGACGAAAACCGGACACATGAATTGGCATCTTTACAGGCCGACCCTGCTCGTCTCCGCTGTGATCTGGTTGGCATTGTTATTTCAGGCGATTCGTTCGTGGAGACAATCAATAGGCATGCTAGAATTCCAGTGCGTGCGCCAGCGTAACAAAATTCGCGAACGCGGGCTGGAAGTTTCGTAAGCCTACACCCTTTGTTCGCTGTTTTGCTCGCGCGTCGCGTTGAAGCGGAGCGTCAGCCAGTCCTTGGTCATGCGCTCCAAATCCCAGGCATTGCGGGCGAGGAACACTTTGACGCCGTCGTGATCTTCGGCCGTCAGCGAGCGGTTCGCATCCTCGAAGCGCTTGAGCTCGTCGGCCGGCCCGCTGAGCCAGCGGGCGGTTTCAAACTGCCCCTGCTCGAAATGCACGCCGAGCTCGTATTCGGTCTTGATGCGCGCGGCCAGCACGTCGAGCTGCAGCGAGCCGACCACGCCGACGATCCAGTCGCCGCCGGTCAGCGGCTTGAAGACGCGGGTGACGCCTTCCTCGGCAAGCTGCTCGAGCGCGCGTTTCAGATGCTTCGATTTCATCGGATCCTCGAGCCGCACGCGGCGCAGGATCTCCGGCGCGAAGCTGGGGATGCCGGTGATGCGCATGTCCTGCCCTTCGGTGAGCGTGTCGCCGATGCGCAGGGTGCCGTGATTGGGGATGCCGAGGATATCGCCCGGCCAGGCCTCGTCGGCGAGATTGCGCTCGCGCGCGAGGAACAGCACCGGGTTCTGCACGCTCATGGTCTTGCCGCTGCGGGTGTGCTTCAGCTTCATGCCGCGCACGAACCGGCCCGAGCACAAGCGTAGGAACGCGACGCGGTCGCGATGCTGCGGATCGATATTTGCCTGCACCTTGAAGACGAAGCCCGACACTTTCGGGTTGCTGGGCTCGATCGGCTGCGGCAGCGCCGGCTGTGGCCGCGGGCTGGGCGCCAGCACGGCGATGCCGTTGAGCAGCTCGCGCACGCCGAAATTATTGAGCGCGCTGCCGAAAAACACCGGCGTCATATGGCCCTGGAGATAGGACTCACGGTCGAAAATCTTGGTCAGCCCGCGCGCCATGTCGACCTCGTCGCGCAGCCGCTTCAGCGCGGCTTCAGGCAAGAGGCTCGACAATTTCGGATCGTCGAGCCCGGCGCAGCGCACCGGCTCGGCGACATGGTCGCGCTCGCCGCGATCGAACAGCAGCAGCGCGTCGTTAAAGAGATCGTAGGTGCCGAAAAAATCGCGGCCCATGCCGATCGGCCAGCTTGCCGGCACGACGTCCAAGGCGAGCTTGCGCTCGACCTCGTCGAGCAGATCGAACGGATCGCGCGCCTCGCGGTCGAGCTTGTTGACGAAAGTGATGATCGGCACGTCGCGCAGCCGGCACACCTCGAACAGCTTCAACGTCTGCGTCTCGATGCCGCGCGCGGCGTCGAGCACCATCACCGCGCTGTCGACCGCGGTCAGCGTGCGATAGGTGTCCTCGCTGAAATCCTGATGGCCCGGCGTGTCGAGCAGGTTGAAGGCGAGCCCGTCATGCTCGAAGCTCATCACCGCCGAGCTGACCGAGATGCCGCGCTCGCGCTCGATCTCCATCCAATCGGAGCGCACGCGCCGGCGCTCGCCGCGCGCCCTCACCTCGCCGGCGAGCTGGATCGCGCCGCCGAACAGCAAGAGCTTCTCGGTGAGGGTGGTCTTGCCGGCGTCGGGATGGGAAATGATGGCAAAGGTGCGCCGTCTTGCGATTTCGGCGGCGAGTTGGTCCATATTGGGTAATTAGGGGTCGGGAGCGGCAAAAGCAACGCGCGCGATAACAGAAACGTGAGCCGGTTTGCTGTGCCGCGGATACTCGCTTCATGGTAAGACACCGGCTCGGGCTTCGCTCGCGAACGAAAATTTCGGTTCGATCAGGAACCTCGGGAGGTAACATCATGCGGACCAAATCATTGGTGGTCGCCCTGTTGCTGGCGACGTTATCGCTGCCGGCCTTCGCGCAAGCCCCGCAAGGCGGTCCGCGGCCGACCCCGGCCAATCTTCGCGGCAAGATCGTGAAGCTCGACGGGCAGACACTCACCGTGAAGACCCGCGAGGGCGATACGGTCAGCGTCGCGCTCGCGCCCAATACCAGCGTGCGCGCTTTGGCCGTAAAGAAACTCGGCGACATCAAAGACGGCGACTTCATCGCTTCGACCTCGATGACCGGCAAGGACGGCAAGCAGCACGCGGTCGAGGTACATATGCTTCCGCCGCAAGCGCCCGAGCTGCAGATTCCCTACGACTACAAGCCGGGCAGCCTCATGACCAACGCTCATGTCCAGGGCATTGCCAAGTCGAGCAGCGGCAACGTGGTCACGGTCACGTATAAGGGCAAGAGCACCGATCTCGTGGTCGATTTGAAGACCATCATCACCGGCCCGGCGCCGGCGGCGATGAGCGATCTGACGCCCGGCAAGGCGGTGTTCATCCGCGCCGCCAAGGCGCCCGACGGCGGCTACAGCGCCAACAACGTCACGGTCGAGAAAAACGGCGTCAAGCCGCCGATGTGATCCTCGTCATCCGCCCGCGCGCAAATTTTCGGGAAGGGAACGGGACCATGCGCTCGAAGCTTTTCATCGTTCTCACATTGCTGGTCGCCGCCGCATGGGTCAACCCCGCCGCAGCGCAAGCGCCGCAAATCCAGCGCCAGAGCATTCGCGGCACCGTCGCCAAGCTCGACGGGCAGACCTTGACGGTGAAATCGCGCGACGGCGCAACCATCGCCGTCGCACTCGCGCCCCATTACGTCGTGCGTAGCCTGGTCCGCAAGAAGCTCAGCGATATTCATCCCGGCGACTTCGTCGGCACCACCTCGATGCCCGGCAAGGACGGCAAGCTGCACGCGGTCGAGATTCATTTCTTTCCGGCGAATTTGAAGCTCCGCGAGATCCAGGAACCCTGGGATCTCGCGCCCGGCGCCATGATGACCAACGCGCATGTCGCCGGCGTCGCGAAAGCCGCGCATGGCTCGGTGCTGTCGATCAATTACAACAACCGCGTCACCGAGGTGATCGTCGACCGCAAGACCGCAATCGTGGCGCCGTCGCCCACGCCGGCGAGCGCCGCCGATCTCAAGCCCGGCCGGGCGGTCTTCATCCTCGCGACCAAGGGCGCCGACGGCACGCCAACCGCCGTCAATATCACGGTCGAGAAAAACGGCGTCAAACCGCCGATGTGAGCCGCGCCGCCGGGCGTTCGGCCGGCCGAGCGTCGTCCGGCGGAACCTTCTCGGCACGGCGGACCTGACTCCAAGCACGCCACTTCGGCGCGCGAACCAGCAGGAGACATCCGTGACCGATCAAAAAGACCAGAACCGCCAGAACAGCCCGGCTCAGCAGGGAGATCGCCCCGGCCACAACCCGCAGCACAGCGGCCAGAACCAGCAGCAGCAGGGCCAGAATCAGGATCGCGACCACAAGGGGCAACCCCAGCAGCAAGGGCATCAGGACCAGAAAGGCCAGCCGCAGCAGCAGCAAGGGCATCAGGACCAGAAGGCCCAGCCGCAGCAACAGGGCCACGATCAAAAGCAGCAAGGCCACAATCAGGACCGCAAGTAATCTTCCATTGCTGCGAGCATCGAGAGGCCGCCCCTAAAAAGGGCGGCCTTTTTCGTTGCGCACATTGCCGATGCAATTTGCCGCGCCGCGCGCCGGTTGACACCTCGCCCGCCTTCCCTAGTCTCGCGCCGCATCTGTGCGCGGAGTTAGGGAGTTTTCGTGCCGCAACGCGATCCCGTCATCATCGTCGGCGCCGGACCGGCCGGTCTCGCGGTGGCTGTCATCCTGGCACGAGCCGGCGTGCCGTCGCTGGTCTTCGAGGCCGAGGCGAAGCTGCCGCGCGACCTGCGCGCCGGCTCGTTTCACCCGCCTACCCTGGAGCTGCTCGACAGCATCGGCATCGCGCAGGATTTCCTCGCCCTCGGCATTCGCGTGCCGCGCTGGCAGATTCGCGGCCGCGAAGAGGGCGTGATCGTCGAATGGGATCTGTCGCTGCTCGCCGACCTGACGCCTTATCCGTTTCGCTTCCATTGTGAGCAATTCAAACTGACGCCCTTGCTGCAAGCCCGGCTCGAGGCGCTCGGCGGCTCGGTGCGGTTCGCGCATCGCTTCGTCGCTGCGACCCAGGACGAGGGCGGCGTCACGGCGCGGTTCGAGACCCCGGACGGGATCGAGACCGTGCGCGGCAGCTACCTCATCGGCGCGGACGGCGCGCGCAGCGTGGTGCGGCACCAGATGGACGTGGCGTTCGAGGGTTTCACTTGGCCCGAACGCTTTCTGGTGATCGGCATCGGCCAAGACCTCGCGCCGCACGGCTATACCGACAACGCCTATATCGCCGACCCGGTCGATTGGGGCGCGATCTTCAAGATGCCGCATAACGGTCCGCCCGGCTTATGGCGGGTGCTATTCCCGACCGACACCGCCCTGCCCGACGAGGAAGTGCTGAGCCATAATTTCGCCCAGCAGGTGTTGCAGAATTTTCTGCCGCGGTCGCAGCCTTACGACATCGAGCACACCAACATCTACCGCGTGCATCAGCGCGTCGCGGCCGAGTTCCGCCAAGGCCGGTTCCTGATCGTCGGCGACGCGGCGCATGTCAACAATCCGCTCGGCGCGTTCGGACTCAACGGCGCGCTGCACGCCGCCTTCAACCTCGGCGAGACGCTCGCCCTGGTGTGGCGCGGCGAGGCCGATGAAAGCCTGCTCGACCGCTATGTCCGCCAGCGCCGCACCGCCAACATCGCCTTCGTCCAGGCGCAGTCGATCCGCAACAAGCAGGTGCTCGAGGAGAAGGACCCGGCGATCCGCGCCCGCAATCTCGTCGAGCTGCGCGCCATCCGCGCCGATCCCGCGCGTCACAAGGAATACCTCATTCGCAGCTCGATGATCGCGAGCCTGCGCCATGCCGCCAGCATCGCCTAAGGTGCCGGCAAGCTGAAATATTTTTAACCGCTTTCGCGGATGTTCCGTCTCCGGCGGCCGTTATAATGTTTATTCACCGACCGGAGGCCGGCGCTTTGCCTGCAACGCCCAGATTGGCTTACTATCTCGTCGTGCTTGCGATCGCCTGGATGGCGGTGATGACATGGCGCATCTACCCGCAATTCAAGGATGCCGTGCGGGTCGGCGGCCACCTGACGACCGTCAGCGATTACATCGCCGATACCTGCGGCGAGCGCGTCGGCCCGGCCGCGGCGACTTGCCTCGCGGAGGCGCGCGAGACCGCGCGACGGCTATTGCGGCGCGAGCAGGGCAAATCGGTCCTGTTGATCGAAGCGCCGCTTCTGGCCTATCTGTCGGTCTATGCGCCGATCGCGCTGTGGCGTGGGCGGCGGCAAAAGCTGGCGCTCGGATGAGGAGGCTGACGATGGGGCGGAACGCTTTCTGCGCGGGCCTTGCGCTCGCGACATTGCTGATGCCGGCAGCGCCGCGCGTCGCCCGCGCGGATGCGCAGCAATCGCAGAATTTCGCGGCCTGGCACGCGATGCAGGATTGCGCGCGGCAGGCCAACAAGCAGTTTCCCGATCACACGCCGGACGGCAACGCCAAGCGCGAAGCGGCGCGCGAGGAATGCCTGCGCGCGCATCATCTGCCGGTGACCGGAGCGCCGCCGCCGCACTGAGCTTGGCGCGCCGCCGCCCGGCTCACGCCACGCGGCGCAGCGCGGCGTCGATGTGGCCGATTTGAGCCTCGATGTCGATCGCCAGCGCCGAGGTCACTTCGAGGCGGCGATCGTCGAGCACATGCACCTTGGCGCGGCGGCGGCGGCGCCAATCCATGATCGCGGCATCGCGCTGACCGAGCAACGCGCGAAGTTGCGGCTTGTAGAGGCCGAGCAGCGCGACGACCCAGCGATTGAGCAGCGGCGACGGCGGCACAGCGCCGAGCGCGAAGCTGTCGAGCATGCGCGCGACATCCTCAGCGGGATACCAGGTCTCGCCGGTCACCCAGCGATTGGTGGTGAAGAAGCGCAGCGGCGTGCCGGTTGCATCCATCGCGATCGCGATCAGGTGGCTCCACGGATCGGCAGCCTCGCCCGCCGCGCTTTGCGGCGCCGAGGGCACGAGCGGCGCCTTGGGCGCGGCGGGATTGTCGGCAACCGCCAGCTCGGGCATGACCAGCGGGCTGACGCCTTGCGGCATCCCCCCCGCGCGCAAGAATGTGTGGAAATGGCCATGCTCGTCGCCGCTATCGGACGGCTGGCGCTCGCCCGGCGGGTGCGCGTGATAGAAATACTGCGCGTGGCTGAGCGGATCGTAGATGTCGCCCGCCGGATAATGCTGCCATTCGTAGAGCGGCGCGGCGCCTTGCAACGCCTCGGCCAGCGGCGAGCTGCCGGACGCCGCCAGCGCCCGCCGGCATTCGCCGAGCGCGCGGGCGGACGCCGCCATGGCTTCCAGCGCCACGCGGCTCAGGCGGTTGAAATCGGACATTGATCGATCGGCTCTAAAGCGACCCCCAGCGCTTTATGTCCCCTCGCCGCGCGGGTCGCAAGCGCCGTCTGCGGCGCCAACCCGATTCGGCCGGGATCAATTCGCGCGGCGCGCGAGCGTATCGGCCGCCCAATCGACGAGCTGGCGCGCCACGCCGCGCCACGCTCGATCGGCGGTCTCGACGATCGCCGTCATGTCGTTATGCGGAGCGGCGGCCGTGCCGGCGAAGGTGCGGGTCGCGATCACCTTGCTGTCGGCGGCGGCGATGAGATCGGCGGTCAGCTCGATGCGCCAGCGCGGCGCGCCGGCCGCGCGATAATCGGCCTCGAAATGCCGCAACTCGATGGTGAGGATCGCGTCGCCGCGCGCGGCGCTGGCCCCGCCGGCGACCGCGACGACGCGATGCGCGTTCTCGAAGCTGTCGAGCAGACGAGCCTGCATCACGACCGGCAAGCGGTCGGTCCATGCGGCGTCGGCGAAGTAATCGAGCGTCGTCGGGCTGCGGCTCAAGGCGATGCGCGTGGTGTCGAGCGCCGCCTCGGCGGTCGGCGCGTCGATTTGCAGTTGCGCCGGGCTGCGGCTTGCGGCGGCGGGGAAATCGTCGACCGCGGTCAAGCGGTAGAGCGCCGGCGGCGGAGCGGGCTTGGGCAGGATGCCGCCGCAGCCCGCAAGCAGCAGCGCGGCGGCGATCGCGGCAATCGGAGAAAATCTCATTGCGGGCGGTATCCCTGGCGGCGATCGCCGTAAAGCAGGCGCGACGGATCGCGGTTGAGCGTCTTGACGGTGCGCGAGAGCTCGGCGACCAGCCCGCGCGCATCGACCGCAAGTTGCTGGAATTGCGCGAGCCCGTTTTGGGTGAAATTCTTCAGCGGTCCGCGGTTGTCCTTCACCAGGCCGTCGAAATCATGCACCGCCGCGCCGGCCTGGTCGGCGACGCGATCGAGCCGTTGCGTCACGTCGTTCAGATTGGCGATCGCCTGGTGGAGGTCCTGGGCATCGGCCGCGCTGTCTGCCATCAGATGCGCCAGATCCTCGCGATGGGCGGCAGCGACCGCCGTGAGCTGCGAGAGATTGTCGAGCGTGTCAGCCAGGTCCTGGCGGTTCTTGTCGTCGACCACCTGGCCGAGCTTCGCGGTGAGATCGGTAAGCTTGTTCACCAAAGCCGGCACCGCATCGACGATCTGCTGCAGATTCGATTCGCGCGACCAGATCACGGGATAATGCTGTCCGGGCTGGACGGCGATCGGCGGCGCGGTCTTGGTGCCGGGGGTGATCTCGACCGCGGTGGTGCCGGCCAGGCTCTGGACCTCGAGCGAGGCAACCGAATCGGAGCGAATCGGCGCATCGACCGCGACGTCAATGGTCACGCGCACGCGGGTCGGATCGTTGGGATCGAGCGCGACCGACACGACATGGCCGAGCTGCACGCCGCTGACGCGCACCGGCGAGCCCGCATTGAGACCCGTGCCGACGCTGGAAAAATAAGTCTCGTAACGCGTGACGTGGTCGGCGACCTGGCCGTGCGCGAGCCACAGCACGGTGACGACGATGCCGGCGAGCAGCGCGATCACGAAAGCGCCGACCGCGACATAGCTTGCCCGGGTCTCCATCGTCAGCCTCGGTTCTCGGTCTGCCGCGCGGGCTCGGCCGGCGGCGCGCGCTCGGCCGGCGCCGGCGCGGCACGGCCCCGGGCGCCGCCGAAATAGCGTGCGATCCAGGGGTCGTCGTCGGCGCGCAATTCATCGACCGTCCCGATCTTCAAGCCTTTGTCGACCAGCACCGCGACCCGGTCGGCGATCGCGAGGATGCTGTCGAGATCATGGGTCACCATGAAGACTGTCAAGCCGAGGCTCGCGCGCAAATCGGCCAGTAGCTTGTCGAAATCCGCGGCGGCGATCGGGTCGAGCCCCGAGGTCGGCTCGTCGAGGAACAGCAGCTCGGGGTCGAGCGCCAAGGCGCGGGCGAGGCCGGCGCGCTTGCGCATGCCGCCCGAAAGCTCGGCCGGGTATTTGTCGCCGGCATCGGGCGGCAGGCCAACCAACGCGACCTTGAGCGCGGCGATCTCGTCGCGCAGCGGCAGCGCGAGGCCGAGCATCTCCTTCAGCGGCACGGCAACGTTCTCGGCGACCGTCAGCGAGCTGAACAGCGCGCCGTCCTGGAACAGCACGCCCCAGCGCCGCTCGATCCGGTGCATTCCAACCGCATCGAGCGTCGCGAGGTCTTGGCCGAAGGCCTCGATCCGTCCGGCCGCAGGCCGCATCAGGCCGAGCAGCGTGCGCAGCAGCACCGACTTGCCCGAGCCGGAAGCCCCGACCACCGCCAGCACCTCGCCTTGGCGCAACGCGAGATCGAGATTCCGGTGCAGGACCGCGCCGCCGATGCGGGTGGTCAGCCCCTGTACCTGAAGCACGATGGCGTCAGACGTTGAATTGGGCGAAGAGGATGGAGAAAGCCGCATCGAGCACGATCACCAAAAAAATGGATTCGACGACCGACAACGTGGTGAGCCGGCCGACGCTTTCGGCGCTGCGCGAGACGCGCAAGCCTTCGCGGCAACCGACCAAGGCAATGCAAGCGGCAAAGAACGGCGCTTTCAGGATGCCGAGCCAGAATCCCCAGCCGGTGACGGCTTGATCGAGTTGCTGGAGAAAAAGCTGGAACGGGATGCCGAGCGCCAGATCGCAGATCACCGCACCGCCCAGCAATCCCATGACATTGGCATAGAAGGTCATCAGCGGCAATGTCACGATCAGCGCGCCGAGCCGCGGCAGCACCAGCACCTCGATCGGATCGAGCCCGATCGTGGTCATGGCGTCGATCTCCTCGTTCACCTGCATGGTGCCGATCTCGGCGGTAAAGGCGCTGCCCGAGCGGCCGGCGACAATGATCGCGGTCAGCAGCACCCCGAGCTCGCGCAGGAAGGCGATGCCGAGCAAATTGACGGTGAAGATCTCGGCGCCGAATTGCCGAAGCTGCGCCGCGCCCTGATAGGCGAACACCACGCCGACGAGGAACGACAGCAAGCCGATGATCGGCAGCGCCGCCGGACCGGTGCGCTGCACATGGCTCAGAAAGGCCACCGGGCGGATGCGGCTCGGTTGGCGCAGCGCGCGCCCTGCCGCCACCGCGACCAGGCCGACGAAGCCCAGCCCGCCCGCGATCTCGCGCCCTTGCGCGATGGTCCAGGCGCCCACCGCCGCCAGCGCATCGACCGGCGCGAAGCCGCCGCGCCGCGCGCGTAGCCGCTCGGCCGGGTGGTATTTCTCCGCCTGAGCCAGCAGCGGCGTAAACCGCGCCGCGAGATTGTCGAGCGAGACCTCGGCACCGCGCCCGGCAAGCGCCGCCTTCAGCCGCAGGATCAGCCAAGCGCCGACGGTATCGAGCGCTTCGAGCCGGCCGCAATCGACGCGCACCGCCTGCCCGCCTGCCGGCCTCGCCCCGCCCTGTGCCGGCGCCGCGCGCTCGAGCGCCGCGAGCTGGCGATCGAGCGCCGGCGCCGCCGAAACGAGCCAGCTTCCGCCGGCGGCAAAGGCCGGCTCGGCCCCC
>DATLUE010000164.1:0-7169 GCA_035533255.1 Allostellaceae bacterium
GGTTGCCTTGCTCGACGACCGGCTCGGCATCGATCCGTTTGCCGCGGGCGGCAGCGCGGCGTTGCCGGTGACCTTGGGCGATTTCATAGCGCTCTACGAGAATGCCGCGGCCTGAGCGGCGCGCGTTCCGGCAACTGACCACGGCGGCCGGCCTCGGCCCGGCCCGTTTCATCGCGGATTCGCGTGGCCGCGTCAGCTTCGTCGATCTCGTCGCCTCCGGCACGATCGAGCCGCCGCTGGAAAGCTTCCGCGGGCGATCGATCCTGATCCGGTGCAAGCGCCAGCTCGCTTTCGTGGCGGCGCTGCTTCAGCTCGATGGCATCGCTGCGCGCCTGGTGCTGTGTCCATCGGATTTGGCACCTGCGCATTTGCCGGCGGTCCTCGCCGAGGCAGAGGTCGACGCAATCGTGTCGGATAGCGCGGACCTCGCCGCGCCGCTGCTTTCCGATATGCCGGTTTTGCCGTGCCATGTGACAGGCGCCGGACAATATCCCCTGCATCCCGACCAGGACCGCCGCACCACGACCGAGTGGGTCCTTTTCACCTCGGGGACCAGCGACCGGCCCAAGCTCGTGGTCCACACGCTAGCGAGCCTGACGGGACCGCTCGATGACGGGCTGGCGGCAGCAAGCGATGTCGTCTGGAGCACGTTCTATGACGTCCGCCGCTACGGCGGGATGCAGATCATGCTGCGCGCTTTCGTCGGCGGCGGATCGATGGTGCTGTCGCAGGCGGATGAGCCGGTCGCCGCGTTCCTCGGCCGCGCCGGCGCGTACGGCGTCACGCATATGTCGGGGACGCCATCGCATTGGCGCCGCGCCTTGATGAGCACGGCGAGCGATCGAATATCGCCGCGCTACATCCGATTGTCGGGCGAAATTGCCGACCAGGCGATCCTCGATAATCTTGCGGCGGCATTTCCCGCGGCCACGATCGCGCATGCCTTTGCCTCGACGGAAGCCGGCGTGGCGTTCAGCGTCGAGGATGGATTCGCCGGCTTTCCGGCCGCGCTGGTCGATCAGTCCGGCGCCAAAGCCGAATTGCGCGTGGTGGACGGCTCGCTCCGCATCCGCTCGGCGCGCGCAGCAGCGCGCTACCTCGGCAGGCGCGGCATGCTGCGCGATACGGAAGGCTTCGTCGACACCGGCGACATGCTTACGCTGCACGACGGGCGCTACCACTTTGCCGGTCGTCGCGAAGGCGTGATCAATGTCGGCGGGCAGAAGGTCCATCCCGAAGAGGTCGAGGCGGTGATCAACCGCTTGCCGAGCGTGCAGATGGCACGCGTGCGCGCGCATCGCAGCCCGATCACCGGCTCGCTGGTGGTTGCCGATATCGTCGTGCAGCCATCCTCCGCGCAAGCGCCGTTCGCGGCGATCAAAGCCGAGATCCTCGCGGCCTGCCGGGCGGCGCTGCCGGCGCATAAGGTGCCGGCGATGCTACGCGCCGTGCCGTCGCTCGAGCTGGCCGCATCCGGCAAGCTGGTGCGCCGCCATGCGTAACGTCCTCGTCACCGGCGCTAGTCGCGGCCTCGGTCTCGGCATTGCCCAAGCGCTGGCTGCCTCGGGGTTTCGGGTCATCGCCGTCGCCCGCAAAGAGGGCGACCGCTTGCCGGCAATGCGCGCTGAGCTCGAACAAAAAGCAGCCGGTGCTATACATTTTCGCGCCTTCGATCTCAGCGAGATCGACGCCATCGCCGCGTTCGTGAAGGGACTGACGCGCGAGTTCGGCGCCTTCTATGGCCTCGTGAACAACGCCGCGCTCGGCACCAGCGGTATCCTCACCAACATGCCCGATGGCGCGATCGAGCAATTGTTGCGGCTGAACGTGACCTCGCCGATCACCCTGACGAAGTACCTCGTGCGCTCAATGATGACCGGGCAAGGCGGCCGGGTCGTGAACATTTCCTCGATCGTCAGCCGGACCGGCTATAGCGGTCTTTCGGTTTACAGCGCGACCAAGGCAGCGATGACCGGCTTCACCCGCTCGCTCGCGCGCGAGGTCGGGCCGCTCGGCATCACGGTCAACGCGGTCGAGCCCGGCTTCGTCGATACCGAGATGACGCATGAGATGACCGAGGCGCAGCGCGCCCAGATCGTCCGGCGCAGCGCCCTGAAGCGCATGCCCGAGATCGTCGACATCGCCAATATGGTCGATTTTCTCTTCAGCGAGAAAGCGCGCATGATCACCGGAGCGGCGATGACGGTGGATGCGGGCAACACGGCCTGAGACATCGGTGCAACGCTCGCCTCAGAGGCGTTTCGTGCCCTGGGCGATCGCTTTCAGCAACTCCGCATCGCAGGCGATAAAGCGCTTGGCCGCGCGGTCGTTGAACCAGACCGGATCGGCCGTCGACGCCGCATAGCCTTCCTTGGCCAAGCGGCCGCTCGTCAGCTTGAAGGTTCCGGTGAGATCGAGTTCGGCGACCATGCGCAGGAACAGCGGCTGCGCGTAGCCGGGGAGGCGTGCGTCGAGATGCGCCCATAACCCCGCCAGATCGAAGCGCTCGTCCGCGGCAATGGCGGCCATGCCGGCGCGGCCTTCATGTCCGCTCACCGTCACCCCGTAAGCCACCGCATCGATCACGCCGGGGGCCGCACGCAGCACGCTGGCGACCTCGGTGGTGGCGACGTTCTCGCCCTTCCAGCGAAACGTGTCGCCGATCCGATCGACGAAATAGAAATACCCGTTCGCGTCTTTGCGCATCAGATCGCCGGTGCGGAACCAGCGATCGCCCGCAACGAAGACATCCGCGAGCAGCTTGCGCTCGGTCGCCGCATCGTCGGTGTAGCCGTCGAACTGGCGCGCCGGCGATCCGGACGACACCAGGATCTTGCCGATCGCCTCGCCGACCTGGTCGGGACCGCAGGCGATGCATCGACCCTCGTTGTCGCGCAGCGGCACGCCGATCTCCGCGTCGCAGCGGACCAGCGCGATCGGGAAGCGTTGCGCCAGGAATGGCGGCACGCGGCCGATCGCCCCCGGCTTGCCCTCGCAATTATAGAGCGACACGCTGCCTTCGGTCGCGGCGTAGAATTCGAGGATGTGCGGGACGGCGAAGCGCGGCGCGAAAGCGCTCCACACATCGCCCTGCAGACCATTGCCGCAAGCGAGACGCAGCCGATGCTGGCGCTCGCGCGGATGCGGCGGGCTGGCAACCAGGTAGCGGCACAGCTCGCCGATATACTGGAAGATCGTGCAATTGCCGTCGGCGACATCGTCCCAGAAACGGCTGGCCGAGAACCGCGCGCGGATCAGCACCGAGCCGCCTTTGACGAGCATGGCGCCGATCGCAACCACGCCGCCGGTGCTGTGATAGAGCGGCAGGCAATCATACAGCCGGTCGTCCGGCTGCGCGTTCATCATCCCGGCGAACCAGAAGCTCCATTCGACGATCCGGCCATGCGTCACGCGCGCCGCTTTCGGAGCGCCGGTGGTGCCGGATGTGTAGATCAGCAAGGCCAGGTCCTTCGGCGCCGGTAGCGCCCGCTCCGCCGGCGACACGGGCGCGGCGCTGAAGCGCGCGATCTCCGACTCGAACTGAGGCGCGTCGCCGTCCGGCCCCTCGCCACGAACCCAGAGCCGGGTGTCCGGCGGCAGCCGGTCCGCAAGCGCGGCAAGCGCCGGGAGCAGCGCGCCGGCGACGATCATCTGCGTCGCTCCAGCGATGCGGATGCTGTGGAGCAGCGCATCGGCGGCGTGGTTGGTGTTGATCAGGGCCACGACGCATCCGGCGCGGGTCAGCCCAAGCCAGATCGCGACGTAGTCGGGGCAATTGGGCATCAGCAGGCCGACGACGCTGCCCGCCGCAAAGCCCTGCGCCACCGCCCATCGCGCAATCCGATTCGACTGCGCGGCAAGCGCGCGATAGCTGAGGTATTGACCCTCGCCGAGCAGCGCCGGGCGATCGGCGTGCTGGTCGCCAAGCCGGTCGAGCAGTGCCGGCAGCGTGGTTTCCGGGGATTGGTCCAGGATTTTGACGGCCGCGAGCGCGCGAATCCACGCCTTCAGCGCGGCGCCGCTGCCTGACGGGACCGGCGAGGGCTGAAAGCTTCCATCATCTGGCATGATTGCTGGCGACCGAAGAAAAAGGACCCAGCACGAGAATACCGCAGCCGAGCGAACAGAATCATAACGCGCGGCTCTCGATGCGCGCGGCACGCCAAAATTTTAGACGAATTGGCGCCGAACTTTCTGCGGTCGGCAATGATTGGTTTGGGTTTATGATATAATTCGGTCGGAAAAGAGCGGTGCCATCCTGACAATTTTCATCGCGGACGCGACCGATCAAATCGCCGGCGATACCCCATCGAGCGCACGGCTCGCGTTGCGCTCGCGCGCCCGCAATGCGCTCTGGATCGGCATATCCTTTTGTACTGCCCTTGGTCTGGCGGCGGCCGTGCTCGCGGCAGCAGGCGCCGACGATCAGGGGGTTCACCTGGCGCTTTTGGCGACCGCGCGGCTGGCATTCCTGCTGTTCTGGCCGGCCTATGTCGGCAGCGCGTTGGCGTCGCTCTTCGGCCCGACCTTCGAGCCGCTGCGACGACAGGCACGCGAATTCGGCTTGGCATTTGCGGCAGCGCTATTCGTTCATCTCGGCCTGGTCGCCTGGCTGTGCCTCATCGGCGACGTGCCGCCGGTGCGAACCTTTATCGTTTTCGGCGCCGCCGCCCTGTGCGTCTGCCTGCTCACCCTGTTCTCGATTGCTCGCTTTCAGCAATTTCTCGGCGCGCGGGCATGGTCGCTGCTGCGCTTCGGCGGCATGAATTATGTGGCCTGCGCCTTTGCCGACGACTTCCTCAGGAACAAGCTGGCAGGCGACATCCGGCACGCGCTGTTTTACTGGCCTTTCATGGCGCTGGCGATGATCGGACCCATTTTGCGAGCCGCCGCTATCATCCAGGCGCTGCGATCGAGCATGAGAAAACCCAATTCGGGTCTGGGCGGGAGCAATCATCTGCGCAGAGCAAGAGAACAATCAACCGTTCGGTAAGTTGATGATCAAATTAACAGCCGCGACCGGCCCTGAACAAACGCCCTGGCGCGCCACGACCGACGAAGCGCTGTGTCTACGCATAGCCCTATGATCCGCGATGCTGCCGTGGCTCAAACGCCCAGCCTAATTGAGCGGCGACGCCATGCAGGCGCTTATCGTTCGTCCAAAGCTCCGCTCCGGCCGTCAGTTGTACTGCGGCGAGCAGATGTGCATCGATATACCCGATCCCGCGCCCGAACAACGCATGGCGCTCGATGAAATGAAGAACCTCCGCGTCTGTCGCGACGCTGGCGCGGGGTAGGTCTGCCAGGGCGTTCAGCACGATTTCGCGCTGACGCAAATTGCCCAACGCAAGTTCGCCGATGACAAATGGGTGCGCCAGAACCATTCCTGTGTCGAGCAGCGCGGTAAGTGCTTTGTCGTTCGCCCGCATATGGTCGACCCAGACGGACGTATCGACCAGGATCACGCCGCGCTTGACCGTCGTCGTGGCGGTCCCTTCAGACCAGGCTGGCTGCCACCCAGGCGCGCCAATCGTCGCGCGCTCTCGCGCTCGATGAGGGCCTTGAGCGCCTCGCGGACGAGACTGGACTTCTCCTTCAAACCGGTGAGCGCCTGTGCCTTGGCAACAAGCTCATCGTCCAAGGCAAGTGTCGTGCGCATCTGCGGACCTCCGTTGCGAGGCATAATATTATCATCACTTGATGTCATTTCCAATGCCGTCCCTTGCCAGCGACCGATCCAACCCGGTTGACCGGAGTGGCGGCGGATAGCAGGGCGCGCTCTGGGATAGAGGTGGCGGGCCGCGACCGGCGATGATGAGCACTATGTCCGCGCTATAGCCTTATGAGCCGTCCGCGGTTGACGCGGCCCCCTGAACCGACCCCGAACCGACGTTGCATCCGCCTCGCGATGTGTATAATATGGACTTCTCATACACAAACACCGGATCATTGGGATGCGGACCAATATCGAAATTGACGACAAGTTATTGTCCGAAGCCATGACGGCGGCCGGCCTGTCAACCAAGCGAGCGACCGTAGAAGAAGGCTTGCGGCTACTGGTTCGGGTGCGCGCGCAGGTCGAAGCGCTTGCCGAACTCAAGGGATTGGGGTGGGAAGGCGATCTTGACGAAATGCGTCAGGGCCGACCGCCACGCTCGGCATGATTCTCGTCGATAGCTCCGTGTGGATCGCGCATCTGCGCGGCCATAGAACGCCCGCGACCGCCAAGCTGGAAGCCGCCGCCGGTCGAGAGCCGCTTCTGATCGGCGATCTCATTCTGCTCGAGGTTCTTCAAGGCGCCCGCGATGACTCGCATGCCGCGCGCATTGAACGCGGACTGCGCCGGTATGCCCTCGTGCCGCTGCTGGATAGCGATCTTGCCCCTCGTGCAGCCCGCAACTATCGCAAGCTGAGAGAACTGGGCATTACGATCCGCAAGACGGCAGACGTCATCATCGGCACTTTCTGCATCGAGCATCGCTACGCATTACTGCACGACGATCGCGATTTCGCGCCGATGGAGGAACATCTCGGCCTCATGGTCGCGTGATACGGTGGAAGGTCCGGGACCATCGCCGGATAGAGCAGCGCGCTCTGGCGTAGACTGGCGGGCCATGGCCGACGATGATGAGCACTATGTCTACGCTATAGCCCTCTGAATGCCGGGGCTGTCAAGCAGCGGCCCAATCAAGATAGCGACGTATCCGCTCTGGCAGAAGCGCACGCCGCTCCTGTGCGAACCGAAGGAGTTGTTCTCGCGAGATGCAGGTCACGTTCGCGGGAACAGAGCCGGTAACAATCCCATCAGCAGCGACAACAAATACTCGCGATGGAATCTCCGCGAGCGGCGCGACGTCGATCCATGCGTTACCGCTCTTCACCTGCAGCACCGCCTTTTCGCCAGTCTTCTGGTGAAGCATCACCCATTCGTATGCGGCTGTGGAGGATTTGATAGTGCTCGGAACAAGCACATAGCCTTCCGTTTGGAGGTACAGGGCCGCTAAGTCTTCGTGGTCGAGAGGCGATAGGAGGGCGAAAATGTCCGGGCGTCCATTCGTCGCGACTGTCGGATCGCCAGAAAGCTGGCCGTAAATGTAGCGGCTGTACGCCTCGGCAGTCTCGTCGTTGACAGCTTGCACAGTTCGGGACGGCCCAAAGCTGCGTTCCAC
>DATLUE010000165.1:0-18473 GCA_035533255.1 Allostellaceae bacterium
GTTATGGATTTCGCCCGCCAGCACCAACATCCGCTACAATGCACCTTGGAGAAAGACTAGGAAGGATTTAGTTAGATAGAGCGAGCCCGTCGAGCCCCCGGCCGTCATCGGCTTGGCCCGTCAGCCCCAGCAACAGGAACACGCCGTCAATGTTGTCGCGCAATCTCGAAAAGACCCTGCATCGCGCTCTCGCCTATGCCAACGAGCGTCGGCACGAATACGCGACCCTCGAGCATCTGCTGCTGGCGCTGTGCGAAGACCAGGACGCGATGGCCGTCCTGCGCGCCTGCTCGGTCGATCTGGAAAAGCTGCGCCGCGACGTCGCCCATTATGTCGATAACGAGCTCGGCAACCTGGTTTCGAGCCATGTCGAGGACGCCAAGCCGACCGCCTCGTTCCAGCGTGTCCTGCAGCGCGCCGCGATCCACGTCCAGTCCTCGGGCCGCGAGGAGGTGACCGGCGCCAACGTGCTGGTGGCGATGTTCGCCGAGCGCGAATCGAACGCGGTCTATTTCCTCCAAGACCAGGAGATGACGCGCTTCGATGCCGTCAATTACATCTCGCACGGCATTGCCAAGGCGCCCGGCCGCTCCGAGACGCGGCGCGTTCAGGGCGCCGAGGAGGAAGAGCGCAGCGAGGGCGGCGGCGGCAAGGCCAAGCGCGGCCACGACGCGCTCGACGCCTATTGCGTCAATCTCAACAAGAAGGCGCGCAACGGCAAGATCGATCCGCTGATCGGGCGCGAGCACGAGGTCGACCGCACCATCCAGATCCTGTGCCGGCGCCAGAAGAACAACCCGCTCTATGTCGGCGATCCCGGCGTCGGCAAGACCGCGATCGCCGAAGGCCTCGCGCGCCGCATCGTTCAGCGCGAAGTGCCCGAAGTGTTGCAGAACGCGACCATCTTCGCGCTCGACATGGGCGCGCTCCTCGCCGGCACGCGCTATCGCGGCGATTTCGAGGAGCGCCTCAAGGCCGTGCTGTCCGAGCTCGAGGCGACTCCGGGCTCGGTGCTGTTCATCGACGAGATTCACACCGTGATCGGCGCCGGAGCGACCTCGGGCGGCGCGATGGACGCCTCCAATCTTTTGAAGCCCGCGCTCGCCTCGGGCAACATCCGCTGTATCGGCTCGACCACCTATAAGGAATACCGCAACTACTTCGAGAAGGACCGCGCGCTCGTTCGCCGTTTCCAGAAGATCGACGTCAACGAGCCCTCGGTCGAGGACGCGGTCAAGATCCTGCGCGGCCTGAAGCCGTATTACGAGCGCCACCACAAGGTGCGCTACACCGCCGAGGCGATTCGCACCGCGGTCGAGCTATCGCATCGCTACATCGGCGATCGCAAGCTGCCCGACAAGGCGATCGACGTGATCGACGAAGTCGGCGCCGCGCAGATGCTGCTGCCCGAGAACAAGCGCCGCAAGACCATCACCGCGAAAGAGGTCGAGGCGGTGGTCGCCGTGATCGCGCGCATTCCCGCGAAAAGCGTCTCGCGCGACGACAAGGAAGTGCTCAAGAACCTCGATCGCGATCTGAAGACGATGGTGTTCGGCCAGGATCCGGCGATCGAGGCGCTGGTCGCGGCGATCAAGCTCGCCCGCGCCGGGTTGCGCGAGCAGGAAAAGCCGATCGGCTCCTATCTCTTCTCCGGCCCGACCGGCGTCGGCAAGACCGAGGTCGCGCGCCAGCTCGCCCGTACCTTGGGCATCGAGCTCACGCGTTTCGACATGTCGGAATATATGGAGCGGCACACCGTGTCGCGGCTGCTCGGCGCGCCTCCCGGCTATGTCGGCTTCGACCAGGGCGGCTTGCTTACCGACGCGATCGACCAGCATCCGCATCAGGTGTTGCTACTCGACGAAATCGAGAAGGCGCATCCCGATCTCTTCAACATCCTGTTGCAGGTGATGGATTACGGCAAGCTCACCGATCACAACGGCAAATCGGTCGATTTCCGCAACGTCATCCTGATCATGACCACCAATGCCGGCGCCGCCGAGATGGCCAAGCCCGCGATCGGCTTTGGCTCCGACGTGCGCACGGGCGAGGATAACGAGGCGATCAACCGCATGTTCACGCCGGAATTCCGCAACCGGCTCGACGCGGTCATCTCGTTCTCGGCGCTGACGCCGCAGACCATCGGCCGCGTGGTCGACAAGTTCATGCTCCAGCTCGAGGATCAGCTCGCCGATCGCAACGTGCAGATCGTGCTCGACGACGCGGCGCGCGATTGGCTCGCGACCAAAGGCTACGACAAGCTGTTCGGCGCGCGCCCCTTGGGCCGCATCATCCAAGAGCATGTGAAGAAGCCGCTCGCCGAGGAGCTGCTGTTCGGCAAGCTGGTCAAGGGCGGTGTCGTGAAGGTCTCGGCCGACAAGGCGACCGACAAGCTCACCTTTGTCTATGAGGAAGCGACGGTGCCGACGCGCCCCGCGACCCCCGAAGAGCCCGACGCGCCCAAAGAGCCGGTCTATGTGGAGTAGGGAGCCGTAAGCTTTCGGTTGTCGGCAGAAGGCCGCCATCATGGCGGCCTTTTTGTTTTCGGCAGATGATGCCAGCACCAAATCCTTCCCACCCTGAGGAGCGATCCGCAGGATCGCGTCTCGAAGGGCGCGCGTTGCTTTTGCAACATCGCAAAACGATCGCGCGTCCCACGACGTCGCTCGGGATGAGGGAAATCGCATCGGACATCGACCGAGCGGTCGGATGAGGCCAGAATCCAAAAACCTCCTCACCCTGAGCGCGAGCCGAGCGCGGCGAGGCGAGTGGTCGAAGGGCGCCGGCTGCACTTGCAACCGCCGGCAACACCGCGTTTGTCATCTGCCGCGAATTCTGCCTCAATGGCGGCCCAAGGCAAGGCGGCGAATAGGGAGGATGCGATGATCGACATTTATTATTGGCTGACCGATAACGGCCGCAAGGCGCTCCAGATGATTGAGGAGACCGGGCTGCCGCATCGCAAGGTGCCGGTGAATCTGACGAAGAAAGAGCAGTTCGCGCCCGAATTTTTGAAGATCAGCCCCGGCCATAAAATTCCGGCGCTGGCCGATGACGACGGCCCCGGCGGCACGCGCATCGCGCTGTGCGAATCCGGCGCGATCCTCAAATACCTCTCCGAGAAAGCCGGCGGCGCGCTCTATCCCGCGGCGCCGGCGGCGCGCGCGCTGACCGATCAATGGTTCTTCTACGGCACCTCGACCTTCACGCCGCACGCGCAGCAATACGGGCTCTTCATGCATCGCTTCGGCGAGGACGTGCCGCCGGCGAAGAAGCATTACGCCGAGCAGCTCCACGACATGTTCGGCATCCTCGACCGCCAGCTCGCGACCGGCGATTATCTCGCCGGCGCCTATTCGATCGCCGACATCGCGTGCTATCCCGACGTGCATCTGCACGGCAAGCTCGGCATGGGGCTCGATCCCTATCCGAACCTCAACCGCTGGCACGACGCGATCGCCGCGCGCCCCGCGGTGCAGCGTGCGTGGGCGGTGAATTCTTAAGAAGCGTTCTGCCCTAAGCCGCTACTTCGGCCCGGACTTTATCGCCGAGCTCGATCTCGACCTTGCGCAGATCATAGGCCTGCTGCATGGCGAGCCACAGCCGCGCGCCGGTGCCGAGCGCCGTGCCGATGCGCAGCGCCGTCTCCGGCGTGATCGCGCGCTTGCCCGCAACAATCTCCTGCACGCGTTGCGGCGGCACGCGCAGCTTCAACGCAAAGCCGGCGGCACTCAGGCCGCGCGCCTGCAATTCCTCCTTCAAGACGATGCCGGGATGAATCTCGTGGAATTTCTTGGTCTCGCCCATTGCTTGTGCCTTCAGTGATAATCGACGATCTCGACGTCATGGGCGTCGCCCTTGCGAAATTCGAAGACGAGCCGCCAAGGGCCATTGATCGTCATCGCCCACTGGTGACGCCGAGCACCTTTCAGCTTGTGTAAGCCGATCGACGCCAGCGCCGGAACTTCGTCCATCGATTGCATGGCATCGAGCACTTGCAGGCGCGCCTTCGCTCGTTCTTGATCGAGATCGGGAAAACGACTTTTGCCATCCCCAGCGAAACGCCGGGTCGCGGCGTTTTTCCAAGTCTTGATCATCCACTAGAATAACCTGGAAGACATGGCATGTCCAGCAGGGCTCCTGTTACGTGGTAACCGTAGCGTACCTGAAGGGATGCGGCTTCGCTCCATCGTTGTCCTGGGCATGCGAACAAACTATTGTGCACCTCGAACCGACCCGCGGGATCGACACTCAAGAAGGTACGAGGACTTCTCGATCGAGGCCCTGCAAGGGTGGAGCGAGAGCGGGCCGCTGGTCTGCATCGATAAAACACATGAGGAGGAAGAAGTGGGCGTGTCTCTTCAATTGAAAGTTGCGGTTACGGCCCTGGTCGGGGGCTTGGCGCTGTGCGGCGTCGCGCAGGCCGGTCAGCTCAAGGAGATCGCCCGCGTTCCGGTCAAGCTCGAGGCCCCGATGTCGGGCTTCGACATAGGCACGGTCGACACCAAGACCAACCGCTATCTGCTCACGAGCCACTGGTCGCGCGATCCGAAAGACACGCGCAACCCCGGCAACAATGCGGTGCTGGTGTTCGACGCCAACACCAATAAGCTGCTCAAGACGATTCCCGGCGTGCGGGGCAGCGGCATCGTTTCGGTCGGCAACGGCAACGAGGCCTGGGTCGGCACCCGCAAGAACGGCGTCGACATCGTCGATGTTGTGGCGGGAAAGGCGCTCGGGATCGTTGACCTCGGCGGCGGCGGCGATGAGCTGACCTATGATCCCAAGGACGGCGTGGTCGCGGTTGCCTTGCCCGACAACGATCCGCCGACGCTCGTGCTGATTTCGGTGAAGACTCGCAAGGTTGTGGCGAAAGTCGCGGTTCCCGAAGCGACCGACGGCCTCGAGCAAACCATTTATTCGCCGGTGGACGGCATGTTCTGGACCGACGTGCCCGAGTTGAACCACGACAAGACCAAGGGCGGCATGATGGAGGTCGACCCCAAGACCGGCAAGCGCGTCGCCATCGATCCGGTCGACAATTGCAAGCCGCACGGCAACGCGATCGGCGTCGGCGGCGAGCTGTATCTCGGCTGCAATCTGCAGGGACAGCAGGCGATTTTCAACGTCAAGACCGGTAAGGTCGATGCCTATGTTCCCGGCGCCGGCGGCAGCGACGAGACGGCGGCGGACGATGTCATGGGGCAATACTACTCGGCCGCGGCCGGGAACAAGGACCCGGGCCCCGTCCTCGCCGTCGTCGACGCCAAGACCCGCACCATCATTCAGAAGATTCCGACCGCCGGCACGGCCCATTCGGTCGCGGTCGATCCGAAGAATCATCACGTCTTCTTGCCCGAAGGCGACAATGACGGCGGCTGTAGCTGTGTCCGGGTGTTCGCCGCGGCGAAGTAAAGCGCGCGGGCGAGCGCGTGTTTTGGCAGGGTCTTTCGTCGCGTCGAGGGACCCCGCCGGCGCTTGCTTGCGTGGCAAGTTCGGCCCCGGGCTCGATACATATCCGGGCCTCAACCGCTGGCATGACGCCATCGCTGCGCGCCCGGCAGCAGCGGGTGGGGACGAGGACGAAGATTAGCGGCTCCGCTCGACGACGCTCGATGGATCGTGACGGGTCGGTCAGGCTCGGATCGAGACCGCTTCCCGCAGAAGTTTCAGAAAGTCGTCCTGGAATTCGGTCGGTAGCCAATCGGAACGCATGGTGAGGCCGACCGTTCGACGCGTATGCGGAACCCTGATGTCGAGAATCGCGAGATGATTGGCCCGGTCGTGGCTGTGGATCGCTGCGCGGGGCAACAGGCTGATGCGATCGCTGACCACCAGGTCGGCGACGAGCGCGCCGAGCGAATTGGTTTCGATCCGGACGCGCGGCGACAATTTCCAGGCGGCGATCACCTGATCGAGCACGGCGCGGCGCGGCAGGTTTGCGGTCGGAAAGACCCAGTCATAGGCTTTGAGCGCCGCCGCGTTCGGGTGTTTTAGCGCCATCAACGGATGGCCGCGTCGGCACACGATGCCGTAGGGATCGTCGAAGAGGCTTTCTTCGACCAAGTCGGCGAACGGCGGCGGATGCCGCAAAGCGCCGAAAATCGCATCGATCGTGCCGGTGCGCAACGCAATCACCAGTTTGTCGTAATCGCCTTCCTGAATGACGGTGCGCGCATGCGCGCGCGTGTCGAGGAGCGCCTGGGTCGCTTGCGCCAATAAGGGCTTGGGGGCGAGCGGCAGCACGCCGAGCGTCATCGTCGCCGCCGCTGCGCCGCGCGCTGCGCCGATCTCCTCGATGCCGACCTCGATCTCGACACAGGCCAGCGCGAAGCGCCGCGCCAGCTCGGCACCCGACGGCGACAGCGACCAACCTTCGCCAATGCGCCGAAACAGCGGTACCTTCACCAGATGCTCGAGATCGCGTGCCGGCCGGTGCAAGGTCGGCTCGGCGACGCCCAGCGCCCTGGCGGCGCGGCGAAAGCTTCGCGCCTCCCAGATCGCGAGGAGGCTGCGTATGTGTACGTTGCTGATCTGGCGCGCCGCCTGTTCGGCCGCGCGGCTCCGAGGATCGTCGTCGAGCGTGGCGGCCAGCGCCGCGTCGAGATGCTGAAGGAAACGCTGCGTCCGTCTCGCGAAGCCGCGGCCTTCGGCGGTCAGGAAACTCCCGCCGACGCTGCGCGCCAGCAGCCTGACGCCGACCTCGCCCTCCAGCATTTGAACCGCGCGGGTGATCGCCGGTTGCGTCAGGCGGAGACGATTCGCCGCCGCGCTCATGGTTCCCGCGGTCGCGACCGCGTCGAAGGCACGCAATCGGCCGACGCGCGGCAGCGATTTTTGAAGCCAGGATGCCATGACCAGACTTAGCAAAAATTTATGGGACCGGCTATGTTTTTCATAGCACCTCGGCGTCCGAAAGGGTTTGAAATGGCGGAGCCTTGCCGGAGCATCAACCCGGCAAGAATGAGGGAGGCGACGGTGGACGAAATCTTCGATATTCATACGCATGTGATCTCGCCGGACCCCGCGCGCTATCCCCTCGCGCCGCTGGATGGACGGCAGTCCGATTGGTCGCAAACCCGTCCGGTCGACGCGGCCGGGTTGCTTGCCGAAATGGACGCCGCCGGCGTCGCGAAATCCGCGGTGGTTCACGCGTCGACGGCTTATGGCTTCGACAATTCGTACCTCGCGGATTCGGTCGCCGCCCATCGCGACCGTTTCACCGGTGTCTTCTCGATCGACATGTTCGCCGCGGATGCTGGCGCGCAATTCGAGCGGTGGCGGCGTGCCGGCCTCACGGGCTTGCGTCTCTTTACCACCGGCTCGACACATCCGGGCCAGGCGGAATGGCTCGCCGATCCACGCTCGTTTCCGATCTGGGAGCGCGCGCGGGATACTCGTGTCCCCGTCTGTTTGCAGATGCGGCCGGAGGGTGTGCCCGACCTTTTGACTCTGTTGAAGCGCTTTCCCACGGTACCGATCGTCCTCGATCATCTGGCGCGCCCCAATCTGTCGGACGGCGCGCCGTACCGCGCCGCATCCTGGCTGTTCGAGCTGGCGGCCTATCCGAATCTGTACCTGAAGCTGACCAGCCGCACGATCGAACAGTCGGCCGAGGGTGCATCGACACCGGAAGCGTTTTTCCCCAAACTCGTGGCCGCCTATGGCGCCGGTCGCATCGCCTGGGGCTCGAATTTTCCGGCTCATGAAGGACCGATGTCGCGCATCGTCGATGCGGCGCGGGGCGCGCTCGCCTGTCTGAGCGCCGCCGATCGCGCCACTATCTTTTCCGGCACGGCGCGGACGCTCTATCCCGCGCTGGCGCGCTGACGGGGACCGCCCGATGAGCACATCCTTATCCCTCGATACCGTGGTCGGCCCCGGCGCCTGGCGCGATGGACTCGCGCGCGTGCAAGGCGACCAGCAGGAATTCGCGCTCAACTTCATCGAGGTCGAGCCGATCCATCGCGCCTTCGCGCCGATGGCGCGCGAGCAGAAATTCGCCGTCAGCGAGATGGCGATCATCACCGCACTTCAGGCGCTTGCCTACGACAAGCCGCTTCTTCTTCTTCCGGTGACCCTGGCCGCGCGGTTTCAGCACGGCTGTCTCATCACCCGTCGCAGCGCGCCGGTGATGGTCGGCGATCTGCGCGGCCGCCGCGTCGGCGTTCGCGCCTATACCCAGACCACGGGAGTCTGGCTGCGCGGGATTCTGCAAAACGACTATGGCGTGAGCCCGGATTCGATCCGGTGGTTGATCCAGGAAGGCGCGCACCTCGCCGAATATCGCGACCCCGCCTGGGTCGAGCCCGCGCCTCCCGGCCGCAGCCTGCCCGATTTGTTGCGCGAAGGCGCGATCGATGCCGCCATCCTGGGCAACGACCTGCCCGACGATCCCGATTTCGTGCCGGTGATTCCCGATCCGGATCAAGCGGCGCACGACTGGTATGCCAAGCACGGCGTGGTGCCGATCAATCACATGATGGTGGTGCGCCGCGACGTCGCGGTCGCGCATCCCAGGGCGATGCGCGAATTATGGCGCATCCTCCGTCGCGCCAAACCGGCGGCAAAGGATGGAATCGACAAAGCGGCGATCGGCGTTGCCGCCAACCGGCGCGCACTCGATATGATCGTCGCCTGTTGTGCGCAGCAGAGTTTGTTGCCGCGCGCGCTGTCGCTCGACGACATTTTTTCCCAAACCGCGACCATTTTCGGGATCGACGTCGCGTCTTAATGAAACGGGGGAGGGGACGATCATGGTGAGCACGACAGTCGAGACCGGCGGGCGACGCCGCAAACCGCTCTACCAGGACATGTCGATCCAAGTTTTAGCCGGCATGGCGCTGGGCGCGTTGATCGGCTGGGCGTGGCCGGATACCGCCGAAGCGATGGGCGCGCTCGGCAGCCTGTTCATTCGCCTGATTGCCATGTTCGTCGGCCTCATCATTTTCTGCTCGCTCGTGCATGGCATCGCCACGATGCGCGAGGTCCGTCGCGTCGGCCGGGTCGCGGTCAAAGCGATCTTCTATTTCGAGGCGGTAACGACCGGGGCGCTCGTCATCGGCCTCGCCACGATCAATATCCTGGGGCCGGGCCGAGGCATGCACGTCACGCTTCCGGCAGCGCCTGGCGCCGCGATCAATGGCTACCTCAATACCGCGCATAAACTCAACGAGCACGGATTCCTTCTGCAGGTCCTTCCGAAAACTGCGCTATCCGCTTTCACCGATGGCAATGTGCTGCAGGTCGTCTTCCTGTCGGTGCTGTTCGCATTCGGGTTGCTGGCGACCGGCGATCGCGGCAAGCCGATGGTGGACATGATCGATGTCGCGGCACAGGCGATCTACAAGGTCATTGGCTTCATCATGTGGCTGGCGCCCCTCGGGGCGATGGGCGCGATTGGTTTCACGGTCGCCAGGTTCGGCCTCGGCTCGCTGGTCTCGCTCGGCAAGCTGGTCGGCGAGTTTTATCTCACCTGCGCTTTGTTCATTCTGCTGATCCTGTGGCCGATCGCCCGGTGGAACGGGCTGAGCTTGTGGCGTCTCGCGCGCTACATCGGAACCGAGCTCCTGCTCGTGGCCGGCACCAACTCGTCGGAATCGGTGTTTCCGCAACTCGTCTCGAAGCTGCGCCGCCTCGGTTGCGAGGAATCGATCGTCGGCCTCGTCTTGCCGACGGGCTATGCCTTCAACCATGACGGCACCTGCCTCTACTTCGCCGCGGCATCCGTGTTTCTCGCCCAGGCCACCGGCATCGAAATGACGCTCGCCCAGCAACTCGGGCTGCTCGGCATTTTGCTGCTGACCTCAAAGGGCGGCGCCAATGTGGCCGGATCGGCGATTGTCGTGCTGGTATCGACGCTGGCTGCCACCGGCATCATTCCGGTGGCGGCGGTTGCGCTGATCCTCGGCATTCATCGCCTGCTTGCCTCGGCCTTCGTCGCCGTCAACATCCTCGGCAACGCCTTGGCGACGATTGTGATTGCCCGTTCGGAGGGTGTGGTCGATCTTGCCGCGCTCGCTAACGGCTTGCGTCAGGGACCGGATTGAAACGCACGCGGTCGTGGCACATCGCGCGCCCGCGGTGAAGGGCGCCGTGAGGGTAACAGAATCGTCCCTTTGGTCCCGCCTCGCCCGGGAGTAGGATAGCCACCACCCCAGGAGGGCCATCGTATGGATGCAGTTCTCTCGCCGAACGGTCAGAGTCGTTTTGATGGCGCGGCGCCGCCGAGCCGGTTGTTCGTTGCGACCGCAACCGGCGTCGCGATTTTGGAGCGCGATTCGCAGCCGGCGCGCTGGCAGGCGGCACCCTGGCATCTCGCCGCCACCGCGCTTGAGGGGCATCACGTCAGCACGATGACCTTGCTGCCCGGCGGCGCCGGCATGCTTGCCGGCACGCATGGCGACGGCGTCTTTTGGAGCGCCGACGGTCGCGACTGGGAAGCGCGCGATGCTGGCTTGCGGCTGCGCGATATCTATACGCTCGCCGCGATTGCCGAGAATGGCGCAGTCGCGGTCTATGCCGGTACCGAGCCGGCCTCGCTGTTCAAGAGCCTCGATCTCGGCCGGAGCTGGCACGAGCTGCCGGCGATTAGCGCGCAAAAGAATAAGGACTGGACCTTCCCCGGCCCGCCGCATATCGCGCATACCAAGATGCTCGCCTTCGATCCGCGCGACGCGCGGCATTTCTTTGCCGCGATCGAGCAGGGCGCGCTTTTGGAGACGCGCGACGACGGGCAAAGCTGGCGCGAGCTCGCGGATTATTCGCGGCCCGACGATCGCGCCTTCAAGGATCTGCACAACGTCCTGATCGCGCCGTCGCGGCCGCAACTCATGTTCATGACCACCGGCTGCGGCTCCTATCGCAGCGAGGATGGCGGCGCGCATTGGGCGCCCATGACCGGCAGCGACTTCCGCCTCGCCTATCCGGATCACATCGCGCTCTCGCCCGACGAGCAGACGCTGTTCATGTCGGGCGCGGCCGATCATCCGGGTGCGTGGCGCGCCTCGCACAATGCCGGCACCGCGATCATGCGCAGCCGCGACGGCGGTCGGCAGTGGGAGCTCTTGAGCCACGGCATTCCCGCAACCGCGCCTTGCAACATCGAGGCGATGAGTCTCGCGGCCTGGCCCGGCGGCTACAGCCTCTTTGCCGGCAACACCGACGGCGCCGTGTATTTCAGCGAGGATGGCGGCGATAGCTTCACGCGCATCGCCGAGACGCTGAGTCCCATATCGAAGGGCAACCATTTCGTGCCGCTGCGCCCGGCTTTGCGCGAAGGCGCTGCCGCGGCGGAGTAGGGCGGCCGGGCCGGCTTTTCGGCCTGACGCGTCATACGGCGGTCGCTCTCCCCTCACCTTGTCGCTGACCTACGAATCAGCCGAAATCGCCGCGGCTCCGCAATTCTTCTTGAAGCCGCCATCGCGGGACCGCAATCGGGCGGTAGGGCTAACCGTCGCAGAATCCCTGCAGGTCCCGACAGTACCGATAGGCTCCGCCATGCCCGAGCACGATCGCTTTCCGCGGGTCGCCCTGACGCAAACCGCCGCGTCGCGCTCCGAGCTGTTGATCGCGGCGGCCGCGATCGTGTTTCTCGCTTTGGTCGCCGGCGGCGGGCTGGTCGCCTTGGCCGCGCAGTATCGCGGCGGCTGGATCGAGGCCCAGCAAGTGCAGACCGACAACGCCGCCGCCATCCACAGGCTGATGTTCCGCGAATAAGCCCCGCGACGCTGGCTCGATTACGCCGGCGATAGTCGCTCCAGCAATTGGGCGCGGGTCTCGATCGCGAACAGCAGCGCCACGGTCGCGCCCATGAGGGCGAACAGCCCGAACATCACGAACACCGCGTTGATTCCCCAATGCGGCAGGACGAAGCCTACCACCGTTGTCCCGGCCATCGAGGCGGCGCGCTGCCAAGCGCTGGCAACGCCGCCGCCAAGCGCGCGCAAATGCGTCGGGTAGATTTCCGCCGTGTAGGTCGCGAGGCTGAGCAGCGAGAAGCCGAGGAAGAAGAATCCGGCGGTGGTGACGACCAGCGTGCCGACCGCCGACAATTGCGGCAGGAAAGCGAAAGACAACAGGAACACGGCGCAGCCGCTGAGGCTCATGATCAGCATCGGTCGCCGCCCGATCGCCTCGATCAGATAGATCGTCAGTCCGGCGCTGCACAGGCCGACCGCGCTGGTGATGAGGCCGTAGGACAGCGAGGTCTGCACGCTGAGGTGATAGACCGTCCGGAACACCGACGGCGCCCAGGCGGTGATCCCATAGGAGACAAAATAGGCGCCGATCCAGATGAACCACACCGAGATCGTGCGCTTGAGATAGATGCCTTTGAAAAGATCGGCGATGCGCGGCTTGACCTCGGCGATCGTCGGCAGGTTCGCCGGCAAGGGCGCGGGCACCTTGCCCTCGCGCGCGGCGATCGCCTCGATGCCCGCAAGGGCGCGATCGGCCTCGGCCGTGCGTCCCTGGCTCGCAAGCCAGCGCGGCGATTCCGGCAGCATGGTGCGCAGCGGAATGGCGATCAGCGCCGGCACCGCGCCGATCACGAACATCCACTGCCAGCCCCAATTGGGCACGACATAGACGCCGGTTAGCGCCACCACCGGCAGGCCGATCGAAAACAGCACCTGGATGTTGACCGAGAACCGGCCGCGGCCCTTGGCCTTGGCGAATTCGCTGACATAGGCGGCCATCAGCGGCACCTCGCCGCCCAGGCCGATGCCCTGGAGAAAGCGCAGCGACAGCAGCGCGCCGTAGCTGGTCGCAAAGGTGCAGCCGAGCGAGCCGAGGGTGAACAGCAGCAGCGTGAACAGCATCGAGTTGCGCCGTCCCCAGCGCTCGCCGGCCCAGCCGAAGCCAAGCGCGCCGAAGAGTTGCCCGGCAAAGCCGATGCCGATCAGCGTGCCGATCTGCTGGGGCGCGAGATGCCACGGGCCGATCAGCGCCGGCAGCACATAGGCGATGGCGACCGAATCGAACGCGTCGAAAAACCAGGCGGTGCAGATAATGAGCCGCATGTTGCGGTGCCACGAGCAGTAAGGCAACCGCTCAATCCGCGCCACGATGTGGCGCATGTCGCCGCGCTCTTCCGCCTCCGCGAGATTCGCCATGCCGTCCTCCCTGTCAGCGCCTGTGGTCGTGGGTGAGCCCGCTTTTTGTTGGCGCGCCGCAACCTTATCCCAACGCCTTGGCGCTGGCCACAAAACTTCCGTGACAAGCGATTTAGCAAGCTGCGCTGCCCGGCCGCTTCACCGGCGCCGCGGTTTCCTCTAGGTTGCGCGCAATCATCGGGTTCGGGAGGAATTGATGGCAAGGTGTACCGCCGCGCTCGGGCTCGCGCTCGCGTCATCGCTGGTCGCGCTGGCGCTGGTCGCGCCGCCGCCGGCCGCGGCGGCAGACAAGATCAAGATCGCGGTCGTCTCCTCGCTGAGCAGCGCGCCGATCCTGGTCGCCGAGGCCAAGGGCTATTTCACGGACCAAGGGCTCGACGCCGCGCTGGTGCATTTCGATTCGGCACAGCCGGTCGCGGTTGCGGTCGCCGCGGGCGACATCGATTTCGGCTCGACCGGCTTGACCGGCGCGTTCTTCACCCTCGCCCATAACGGCATCTTGAAGCTGATCGGCGCTGGAACCTGGGAGCGCAAAGGCTTTCACGGCCTCGGCCTCATTGCCTCGAACCAGGCTTATGCCGCCGGCGTCACCTCGATCGCGGCGCTCAAGGGCCATTCGGTCGCGATCACCCAGCTTGGCACCGCGCTGCATTACAACCTCTCGCTCATGCTGCATAAAGACGGCGTCGATCTCAAGGATGTGCGCGTGCTGCCGCTGCAATCCAATCCCAACGTCGCCTCGGCGATCACCGGCGGCCAGGCCGATGCCGCGATGCTGAGCTCGGGCAATGCCTTCACCCTCATCAACAAGGGCAACGCGCATCTGCTCGGCTGGCTCGGCGACGAGATGGGCGAGGCGCAGGGCGACGGCACCTACACTTCGGCCAAGGACGCGAACGACCGGCCCGATGTGGTGCGACATTTCCTCGCCGCCTTCCGCAAAGGCGAGGCGACTTGGGACGCCGCTTTTCTCGACGCCAACGGCAAGCGCGCGGATCAGCCCAGCGCGCCCGAGATGATCGGCATCGTCGCCAAAGGTCTCGGCGTGTCGCCCGAGGTGGTCCGGCTCGGCGTGCCGTATTTCGACCCCAAAGCACGGGTCTCGATGCCCGACGTTCAAGGCGCGCTCGATTGGTATTACGCGCAGGGCATGATGAAGACCCATATCGATGCGCGCACGATCACCGATTTCCGCTACGCGATCGAGGCGCCGGCGGCGATGGATGGCGCGGGCGACGGAGCGGGCAAGTGAATGACGTTCTCGGCTTTATCGGCGTGGGCAATCTCGGCGGCGCGATCGTCGCGGCGCTGCTGAAATCCGGCTTTCCGGTCGCGATCTTCGATACCGATGCCGCGGCGCTGGCGCCGTTGAGCGACCAGGGCGCGCGGGTGATGGGCTCGGCGCGCGCGGTCGGCGATGAAGCCGTGATCGTCTTCGCCTGCCTGCCGTCGCCCGATGTGTGCCGCGCGGTCGCGCTGGCGCCGGACGGCGTCGCCGCGGGCACGGCGATCGAGATCTACGTCGAGACCTCGACCCTAGGCATGGAGGCGATTGCCACGATCGCCGCGGGACTTGCCGCGCGCGACATCCAATTCCTCGACAATCCGGTGGTTGGCGGCGGCGGCGGCAGTGGCGTCGCCGAGGGCAAGATGGCGACCATCACCGCCGGCCCGCGCGCCGCTTTCGCGCGCGTCGAGCCGATCCTCAAAGCGCTAACCTGCAACGTCTTCTATGCCGGCGAGAAGCACGGCCTTGCGCAAGTGTGCAAATGCGTCAACGCCGCGCTCGCAATCACCGGCCTCACGATCGCGTGCGAGGCGATGGTGATGGGGGTGAAGGCCGGCGTCGACCCCAAGCTGCTGCTCGATGTCGTCAACGCCGGCAGCGGCCGCAACGTCACCACCGAGGAGCGTTTTGCGCGCACCGTGCTGACGCGCAAATTCGGCGGCAACCAGATGCGCATCGCCGCCAAAGACATGAGGCTCTATGCCGAGACGGCGCATGGGCTGGGCCTGCCGTCCTTCGTCGGCTCGAATATCGCCGAGATCTGGAACGCCGCCGCGGCGCAGGACGTCGATCATCTGGTACAATTTTTCGAAGCCTTCGCCGATGTCGAGGTGAAGGGGTAGGGAGCTCTCAGCTCTCGGCTCTCAGCCCTTTGCCGGTGGGGCCACAACCGAAACTCTCCTCGCCCTGAGCGCGAGCGGCAGCGAGCGGTCGAAGGGCGCAGGCTGCTCTTGCAACGATGCAAAGCGATCCTGGGTCCCTCGTCCCTCGACTTCGCTCGGGATGAGGTTCGCTCGGAATGAGGGAAATCGAAGGGGGCATTGCTCAAGGGTGGCCGCTATAATGCCCGCAATTTCGGGCGATCAACCTCGGGGAGGAACTCTATGCCGTCGATTGCAATGAAGCTGCGCTTTGGGCTGGTCGTGCTGGCCGCGATGCTGGCGCTCGGCTCGGCCGCCGCGCGGGCCGACGATCACCTGCGGGTCGGCAAGGCGGTCGGCGGGCCGTTCGATTTCGTGCCGCTCGATGTCGGCGTGGCGAAGGGCTTCTTCAAGCAGCACGGCATCGATGTCGAGGAGGTCGATTTCGGCGGTAGCGCCAAGCTGCAGCAGGCGCTCGGCGCCGATGCAATCGATGTCGGCCTGGGCTCGGGGCCCGAGCTTGCCTTCGTCGCCAAGGGCAACAGCGATCTCGCGATCGCGGCCTTCGCCGGCCGCCCGAACAGCCAGGTGCTGGTGGTGCGCGCCGACGGCCCGATCCGCACCACGGCAGATCTGAAGGGCAAGACGGTCGGCATCTCGACCGTCGGCTCGCTGACCGATTGGCTAGTGCGCGAGCTGTCGCGCCAGCAGGGCTGGGGGCCTGACGGGATCGCGACGGTGGCGCTCGGCTCGGGCGCGGCGCGCGCTGCCGCGCTGCGCACCGGCAGCGCCGATGGCGTCGTCACCGACGTCGCATCGGCGGTCGTGCTCGGCAACAGCAAGATCGGCCGCACCATCGTCCATTTCGGCACGGTCGCGCCCGATTTCATCATTCACGCGATCTTTGCGACGAACCAGGCGATTGCCGAGCGGCCCGATGTGCTGAAGCGTTTCCTCGCCGGCTGGTTCGAGACCATCAACTGGATGCGCGCCAACAAGGACGCGACCGTCGCGATCGCCGCGCCGGCGATGCATCGGGCGCCCGACATCGTCGCCGCGAATTACGATCAGACGATGGGCGATTTCTCCACCACGGGCCGGTTCGAGCCCAAGGCGCTGGCGGTGCTCGCGCGCTCCTTCGTCGAGATGAAAATCCTGCCCAGCGCGCCCGATATGTCCAAGCTCTACACCGAGAAGCTGCTGCCGTGACGGTCGCGGGCACGTTGCAGAACTAACCTGCGTCCCTCGACGTCGCTCGGGACGAGGGAGATTGTGCATGGCTCCTACGAACCGGGGCCAGGATAAAAACCTCCCTCGTCCCGAGCGACGTGCGATCGCTTTGCAACGTCGCACGCTATGCCAGCGGCTTCACGGTCGCGCGGCCGGCGTTGGAGATGAAAATCTCCTCGGATTTGGCGATCGGCTTGCCGGCGATGCGGTCGGCGATCCAATCCGCCTGCAGGGTCTGCGGATTTTCGCCGACGACGGTCGAGGGCGCGTTGTAGACGCCGTGGACGGCGCTCTCATAGACCACGAATTGCCGCGGGGTCTTCACCAGCGATAGAAGCTCGCGCGTGTGTTCGAGCGGCGAGAGCTGGTCGTCCTCGCCCGCGATCACCTGATAGGGCACCTTGATGTCCTTGGCGATCGGCCGCAGGTCGAGCCGCTTCACCCATTCGTCGAACGCGTCCTCGTCCTCGAAGCCGGCCATGTACATGAACCGCATTTTGAACGAAGGCGCGGCGTGGTTGAAGATCGTGTCGTGGCCCGGCTCGTGGCAGACGCCCGATTGCGACAGCGCGATGATGCGGTTGCCGAGCACCGCGGCCGCCTGGGTCGAGAAGAACGTGCCCATCGACGAGCCGCGCAGCACGATCTTCTGCATGTCGATCGCCGGATTGGTCGCGAGATATTTCAGATGCGCCTCGGCCGCCTCCATATGCGCGGTGTAGGTCACGTTGACGCGGCGCGCGAAGCACTCGCCCTGGCCTGGCCCATCGACCGCGAACACGGCGATGCCGCGCTCCAACAGCTTGTCGCCATACATCGCGCAGGAATTCTCTTTCGTTCCGTCCATGCCGCCGATGGCGACGACGCAGGGGAATTTCTCGCCCGGCGCCGGCTTGTGCGGCAAATGGAGATAGGCCGGCATGGACTGGCCCTTGCCGAACGGCACTTCGATGCGCTCGATCGGATGCGCGGCGTAGCGGATGTAATTCGCGTAGCACTCGTTCATCTTCGTCTCGAGATGCTCGAGCTCGTCGTTCATCTCGAAGATCGGCCAGCGCGCGATCGACCACAGCATCGCGGCGATCATGTAGCTCTCGCGCGCGGCGACAATGCGGCCGGCTTCGTCGAACGCGCGCGCCTTGGCCTCGCGGCGCTCGGCCTGGATCGCGTACTCGCGTGCAATGTCGTTGATCTTCTTGCACCGCGCCGCGGTCATGCGGAACTCGGCCATCGCTTCGAGCCCGGCTGGGCCGGCGGTGTAATTGATGCGCGCCTGGTCGAACTCGACGCCTTGCTCGGCGACCGCCATATCGAGCAGCCAGCGCTGCTCGCGCCAGCGGCGGACGCGGTTCTCGGCCTTCGTGCTCATCGCCATGATCTTCCTCCCGTTATTTGTCGCCCGATCGCCACCTTTACATCGACGCGGCGGAAGGCGGCAAGAGGGGCAATCCGCTCACGCGTTCGACACGGTCCCGCCCAGCGCGCTGTGGATCTGCGCGACCACAGCCGCGCCTTCGCCGACCGCGGCGGCGACCCGCTTGGTCGAGCCGGCGCGCACATCGCCGATCGCGAAGACGCCGGAAAGGCTGGTCTCGAGCGGCAGTCGCGCGGCGCCCGCCACGGTAGCGCCGGTAACGATGAAGCCCTTGTCGTCCATCGCGACGCAGCGCTCGAGCCAGCCGGCATTCGGGTCGGCGCCGATGAAGAGAAAGAGATGGCGCAGCGGATGCGTCACGCTGATGCCGCTGGCGCGGTCGCGCACCACCGCCGCGGCAAGACCGGTCGCCGCATCGCCGTCGAGCGCCACCACCTCGGCGCCGAGATGCAGCTCGACATTGGGCAGCGCGGCGATGCGCTCGATGAGATAGCGCGACATCGAGGCTTCGAGACCCGCGCCGCGCACCACGAGATGGAGGCGCTTGACCTTGGGCGCGAGATAGACGACGGCCTGGCCGGCGGAATTGCCGGCGCCGACCAGCG
>DATLUE010000166.1:0-22086 GCA_035533255.1 Allostellaceae bacterium
GTCAATACCGCGATCTACTCGCCCTCGGGCGGCTCGATCGGCATCGGCTTCGCGATCCCGTCCGATCTCGCCAAGCCGGTGCTCGACCAGATCAAGGAGTTCGGTCATCCGCGCCGCGGCTGGCTCGGCGTCAACATCCAAGGCGTGACCGACGAGATCGGCGAAAGCCTCGGCCTCGACAAGCCCAAGGGCGCGCTCATCGCCAGCGTCCATGAGGGCGGGCCGGCGCAAGTCGCCGGCATCCAGCCAGGCGACGTGGTCCTGACCTTCGACGGCAAGCCGATCGACGATATGCGAGCGCTGCCGCGGATCGTCGCCGAGACCCCGATCGACAAGAGCGTGAAGGTCACGGTGTGGCGCAAGCGCAAGGAGGTCGATCTCGACGTCAAGGTCGGCGAGCTCAAAGAGAACGATCAGACGGCGTCCGCGCCGGCCAAGCCGGATGCGCCCGCCGCGCCGATCGATACCGTGAAGGCGCTCGGCCTGTCGCTTGCCAATCTGACGCCGACGCTGCGCGAGCGCTACGGCCTCGCCAACAACGTCAGCGGCGTGGTGATCACCGACGTCGATACCGCCGGCCCTTCGGCCGACAAGGGCATGCGCGCCGGCGACGTGGTGGTCGAAGTGGCGCAGGACGACGTCAAGACCACCGATCAGATCTTGAGCAAGGTCGACGCGGCGAAGAAGGCCGGCCGCAAATCGGTGCTGCTGCTGGTCGATCGCCAGGGCGATCTGCGCTTCGTCGCGGTCAAGATCGACAATAGCTAATCGCCGGCTTCGCCGACGATCTCGTCCCGGCGATAGCCCTGGGCATAGAGCAAGGCGGTCAGATCGCCGTGGTCGACGCGCAGCCGCACCGTCGCCGCGACCGCCGGCTTTGCGTGATAGGCGACGCCCATTCCCGCCGCCTCGATCATCGGCAGGTCGTTGGCCCCGTCGCCGACGGCAACCGTTGCCGCGAAGGACAGGCCGCGCTCGACCGCGAGTAGGGTCAGCGTCGCGAGCTTCGCCTCGCGGCCGAGGATCGGCTCGCGCACCGTGCCGGCAAGCTTGCCGTCGCTGACGATCAACTCGTTGGCGACCGCGACATCGAAGCCGAGTTCGCGCCGCACGCGATCCGCATAGATGCGAAATCCGCCCGATACCAATGCGGCGTAGGCACCATGCGCGCGCATGGTCGCGACCAGCGCCGCGGCGCCGGGGTTGATGCGGATGCGCGCGCCGGCCTCGGCAAGCGCGCTCTCCGGCATGTCCTTGAGCAAGCCAACGCGCTCGCGCAACGCGCCGGCAAATTCGATCTCGCCATTCATCGCCCGCGCGGTAATCGCGGCGATCTGCGGCTGGATGCCGCGCAGCTCGGCAAGCTCGTCGAGCATCTCGTTGGCGATGATGGTCGCTTCCATGTCGGCGATCAGCAATTGCTTGCGGCGTCCTGCCGCGGCTTGCGCCAGCACGTCGATCGCGCTGCCGTTTCCGGCGGCGCCGAGCGCGGCGCGGATGCCGGCATCCGCCTGATCCGGCGAGAGATCGTCGAAGCCGATATCGCAGGCATGCTCGGCGGCCAGCCAGTCGATGGCGCCCACCCGCGCGCCCAGCCTGCCGAGCGCGTGGCGCGCGATGTCGGCGGCGCCGGCGAGCGCGGCATCGTAGGCTTGCGCGGCAATGAGCGTCACGACGCTTTCGGCCATAGCTCGCGTTATCCGCGAGGGGCGCCGGAAAGGCAAGCCTGCATGCTACAACGCGCCTCATGAGCGAGCCAGAACCACGCGCGACCGCGATCGTCGCCGGCCCGACGGCGAGCGGCAAATCGGCGCTGGCGCTGGCGATTGCCGAGGAATTCGGCGGCACCATCATCAACGCCGACAGCCAGCAGGTCTATCGCGACCTTGCCGTGCTGAGCGCGCGGCCGGATGCGGCGGAAACCGCCCGCGTGCCGCATCGGCTCTATGGCGTGATCGACGCTGCCGAGAGTTGCTCGGCAGGGCGCTGGCGCGTCCTGGCCGAGGCCGAGATCGACGCCGCGCGCGCCGCCGGCCGGCTGCCGATCCTGGTCGGTGGCACCGGACTCTATCTCGAGGCTTTGCTCAACGGGCTTGCCGAATTGCCGCCGATCCCGGCGGCCGCACGCGCGGAAGCACGCGCGCTGCATGCGCAGCTCGGCGCTGCCGCGTTTCATGCGCGGCTCGCCGAGCTCGATCGCGCCGGTGCGGCGCGGCTAGCGCCCGGCGATACGCAGCGCGTGATGCGCGCTTTCGAGGTCGTGCGCGTGACCGGCCGGCCGCTCTCGGCCTGGCAGCAAGAGCAGCAACCGGATCGCAGCCTGCGTGCGGCCGCGATTGTGTTGTTGCCGGAGCGCGCGGCGCTCTATCGCGCCTGTGATGCCCGCGTGCTGCGGATGACGGCGGCAGGCGCCGATGAGGAGGTCCGAGCGCTGCTGGCCCGCAACCTGTCGCCCCATCTGCCGGCGATGAAGGCGGTCGGCATGCGCGAGCTCGGGGCATGGCTCGCGGGGTCGACAGCGCGCGACCAAGCTGTTGCTGCAATGCAGCAAGCGACGCGCCGCTACGCCAAGCGACAATACACTTGGTTCCGACATCGTCCCAAAAACGGCGAAATATTGCGTAGGTTGACCATCGAATCGCAATTTTCAGAAAGTTTATCGCCTAAAGTTTTTTCGTTTATTCGTCAATCCTTGTTGACGAGTCGCAGCTAGGTCCCTAGGGTGGCGGGCTTCGCGGCGGAAATCCTGAGCTTGCCGCGACACTTCGGAGCGAATCATGACGGCGGAGCAGATGAACGGGGCCGAAATGGTCATCAAGGCGCTGGGCGACCAGGGCATTGATGTCGTCTTCGGCTATCCGGGCGGCGCCGTCCTCCCGATCTACGATGCGCTTTTTAAGCAAAACCGGTTGCGCCACATTCTGGTCCGGCACGAGCAGGGCGCGGTCCACGCGGCCGAAGGCTATGCCCGCTCGACCGGCAAGGTGGGGGTCGTGCTGGTGACGAGCGGGCCGGGCGCCACCAACGCGGTCACGGGCCTGACCGATGCGCTGATGGATTCGGTGCCGCTGGTGTGCCTGACCGGCCAGGTGCCGACGCATCTCATCGGCAACGACGCGTTCCAAGAGGCCGACACCACCGGCATCACGCGGCCTTGCACCAAGCACAATTATCTCGTGAAGAACGTCGACGATCTGGCGCGCGTCCTGCACGAGGCGTTCTATGTCGCGCGCAGCGGCCGCCCCGGCCCGGTGGTGGTCGATCTGCCCAAGGACGTGCTGTTCGCGACCGGCACCTATCGCGCGCCCGAGACCATCGAGGATCGCAAATCCTATCGTCCGCGCACCGAGCCCGATCCGGCGCGGATCGCCGAGGCTGTCGCGCTGATCGCCGGCGCCAAGAAGCCGCTGTTCTATGGCGGCGGCGGCATCATCAATTCGGGACCGCGCGCCTGCACGCTGTTCGCCGAGCTGATCGAGCTGACCGGCTTTCCGTGCACCCTGACCCTGATGGGGCTGGGCGCATTTCCGGCCTCGGACAAGCGCTTCCTCGGTCTCGTCGGCATGCACGGCACCTACGAATCCAACCTCGCGATGCATGATTGCGACGTGATGATCAATGTCGGCGCGCGCTTCGACGATCGCGTCACCGGCAAGATCGCCGCCTTCTCGCCCCACTCGAAGAAGATCCACATCGACATCGATTCGTCCTCGATCAACAAGAACGTCCGCATCGACGTGCCGGTGATCGGCGATTGCGCCAAGGTGCTCGAGGCGCTGATCGCCGCGCTCAAGACGAAGCGCTTCGCGCCCGATCACGCCGCGCTCGGCAAGTGGTGGAGGCAGATCGAGACCTGGCGCAAGCGGGACTCGCTCCATTACGAGGGCTCCGACAAGATCATCAAGCCGCAATACGCGATCGAGCGGCTCTACGCGCTGACCAAGGAGCGCGAGACCTTCATCACCACCGAGGTCGGTCAGCACCAGATGTGGGCGGCGCAGCTCTTCAAATTCGAGCGGCCGATGCATTGGATGACGTCGGGCGGCCTCGGCACGATGGGCTACGGCCTGCCGGCGGCGATCGGCGTGCAGATCGCCCATCCCGACGCGCTGGTCGTCGACATCGCCGGCGAGGCCTCGATCCTGATGAACATCCAGGAGATGTCGACCGCCGTCCAGTACCGGTTGCCGGTGAAGATTTTCATCATCAACAACCAGTACATGGGCATGGTGCGTCGGTGGCAGGAGCTGATGCATGGCGGCCGCTATTCCGAAAGCTATACCGCCGCGTTGCCCGATTTCGTGAAGCTCGCCGAAGCCTTCGGCGCCCGCGGCCTGCGCGCGACCAAGCCCGCCGAGCTTGACGGCATCATCGAGGAGATGCTGGCGATCGACGGGCCGGTGATCGTCGATGTCGCGGTCGATCCCGCCGAGAATTGCTTCCCGATGATCCCATCCGGCGCCGCGCATAACGAGATGATCTTGGGGCCGGCCGACAAGAAGGCCGGCGGCGCGGTCTCCGAAGAGGGCATGGTCCTCGTCTGAGCGAGGGCCATGACGGATGCAGAGCGTGAGCGATATCGAACGCCATACCATTGCGGTGCTGGTCGACAACGAGCCCGGTATTCTCGCGCGCGTCGTCGGCCTGTTCGCGGGTCGCGGCTACAATATCGAGAGCCTCACCGTCGCCGAGGTCGATGCCACCGAGAATCTTTCACGCATCACGATTGTCACCTCCGGCACGACGATGATCATCGAGCAGATCAAGGCACAACTCTCGCGCCTGGTGCCGGTGCGAGCGGTCCACGATCTGACCGAGGAAGGCCCCGCCGTCGAGCGCGAGTTGCTGCTGGTCAAGATGGGCGGCACCGGCGATAAGCGCATCGAATCGCTGCGCCTCGCCGATATTTTTCGCGCGCGGGTCGTCGATTCGACGATCGAGAGCTTCGTTTTCGAGATCACCGGCTCGGCCGAGAAGCTCAATGCCTTCATCAATCTGATGAAGCCGCTCGGCCTGGTCGACGTGTCGCGGACCGGCGTCGTCGCGATCGCGCGCGGCGCGGCGAAATTCTGACCTGAACAAACGAGGCCAAGAGGGAAAATTCGATGCGCGTCTATTACGATGGTGATGCCGACGTCAATCTCATCAAAGGCAAGAAGGTGCTGGTGGTCGGCTATGGTAGCCAAGGCCATGCGCATGCGATGAACCTGCGCGACAGCGGGGTCAAGGACGTCCGCATCGCGCTGCGCTCCGGCTCGGCCACGGCGCAGAAGGCGGAAGGCGCGAAGTTCCAGGTAATGGCGCCGGCCGAAGGCGCGAAATGGGCCGATGTCGTGATGGTGCTGACGCCCGATGAGTTGCAGGCGAAGCTCTATGCCGACGATCTGAAGCCCAACATGCGGCCGGACACGGCGCTCGCCTTCGCGCATGGCTTGAATATTCATTTCAAGCTGGTCGAGCCGCGGCCCGATATGGACGTGTTCATGATCGCGCCCAAAGGTCCCGGCCACACCGTGCGCTCGGAATATGTGAAGGGCGGCGGCGTGCCGTGTCTTGTCGCGGTCGAGCAGAACCCATCGGGTAACGCGCTCGAGATCGCGCTGTCCTACGCGTCGGCGATCGGCGGCGGCCGTGCCGGCGTGATCGAGACCACTTTCAAGGAGGAATGCGAGACCGATCTCTTCGGCGAGCAGGCGGTGCTGTGCGGCGGGCTCTCGTCGCTGATCATGGCGGGCTACGAGACCCTGGTCGAAGCCGGCTACGCGTCCGAGATGGCGTATTTCGAGTGCATGCATGAGGTGAAGCTGATCGTCGACCTCATGTATGAGGGCGGCATCGCCAATATGCGCTACTCGATCTCCAATACCGCCGAATATGGCGACTATACCCGCGGTCCCCGGGTCATCAGTCCGGCGGTCAAAGCCGAGATGAAGCGTATCCTCGACGATATTCAGTCCGGCCGGTTTGCCCGCGATTGGGTCCTCGAAAACGCGGCCGGACAGGCCAGCTTCAAGGCGATGCGGCGGCGCGGGGCCGAGCACCCGATCGAGGTCGTCGGGGCTAAGCTCCGAGCGATGATGCCGTGGATTGCCCAGAACCGGCTTGTGGATAAAAACCGGAACTGAAATCGCCGGCACAGCCTAACTGCCCGGTTGGCGAGAGAAAACTTGCGGCAAGCGCCGTAAACGGGATAGACATATTTGTCATGGTTAAATATGTCGTCCGGTAGGGGTTAGTAAGGAATTGTAAGGGGCGTAAGAATTTTCCTTGCCGGACATCGGCGCGGGTTACGAGGGCTGGATGGTCGCAGTTTTGACACGGGAAAGCAGCACGCTGGCACGCAAGTGTCCGGCGGCCTTTGCCAATGTCTGGGCGAACCGGCAGCCGGGGCGTAGCCTGCGATGGAGCAAGGGCGGGACGCTCCGACTTAGCCGCCCCTGAGCGCGAGGATCGCGGCCTCGTTCGCGCTTGGGGGTTATCGTCGGCGGCCAACCCTTCGTTTCCAGTCCAGAGGAACCGCGCCTATGAGCGCTCATGAAGCCAGCGTCGCCGAAACCGGCGGCGCCGATACCAAAGCCAAATCACCCGCGTCGTCGCGCGTCGTCATTTTCGACACCACGCTCCGCGATGGCGAGCAATCGCCCGGCGCCTCGATGAATCTCGAGGAGAAAATCAAGATCGCGGTGCTGCTCGAGGAAATGGGCGTCGACGTCATCGAGGCCGGCTTTCCGATCGCCTCGAACGGCGATTTCGAGGCGGTGCGCGAGATCGCCAAGCGCGTGACCGCATCGAGCGTCTGCGGCTTGGCCCGTGCCGGCCGCGCCGATATCGAGCGCTGCTGGGAGGCGGTGCAATACGCCAAGCGGCCGCGCATCCACACCTTCATCTCGACCTCGCCGCTGCACATGAAGTTCAAGCTCCAGATGACGCCCGAGCAGGTGCATCAGGCGATCATCGACAGCGTCACCCTCGCTCGCAAGTTGTGCGAGGACGTCGAATGGTCCTGCGAGGACGGCTCGCGCACCGAGCATGATTTCCTGTGCCGCACGGTCGAGACCGCGATCAAGGCCGGCGCACGCACGGTCAATATCCCGGATACGGTCGGCTATGCCGTGCCCGAGGAGTTCGCCGCGCTGATCCGCATGCTGTTCGATCGCGTGCCGAACATTGACCGGGCCGTGGTCTCGGTCCATTGCCACAACGATCTTGGTCTGGCGGTCGCCAATTCGCTGGCGGCGGTCGGCGCGGGCGCGCGCCAGATCGAATGCACCGTTAACGGCCTGGGCGAGCGCGCCGGCAATGCGGCGATGGAAGAGATCGTCATGGCGCTCAGGACGCGCCAGGATCGCATGCCTTTCAAGACCGGCGTGAAATCCGACTACATCACCCGCGCCTCGCGCCTCGTCTCGGCGATCACCGGCTTCGTGGTGCAGCCGAACAAGGCGATCGTTGGCGCCAATGCCTTCGCGCATGAAAGCGGCATTCATCAGGACGGGATGTTGAAGCACGCCGGAACCTACGAGATCATGACGCCGGAATCGGTTGGGCTCGGCAAATCCACACTGGTCATGGGCAAGCATTCCGGGCGTCACGCCTTCAAGATGAAGCTCAAGGAGTTGGGCTTCGAGCTCGGCGACAATGCGATGAACGAGGTGTTTCGGCGCTTCAAGGACCTCGCCGACCGCAAGAAGGACGTCTATGACGAGGATATCGTCGCGCTCATCGACGACGAGATCCAGCACGGCGCCGAGCTCATCAAATTCGTCTCTCTGCAGGTGATCGCCGGCTCGCGCGGGCCTCAGACCGCGACTTTGGAGCTCGAGGTCGAGGGCAAGGTGCTAACCGCGACCACCCAGGGCAATGGCCCGGTCGATGCGACCTTCAACGCGATCAAGGCATTGGTGCCGCACGAGGTGAAGCTGCTGCTCTACCAGGTAAGCGCGGTCACCCAAGGCACCGACGCGCAAGCCGAGGTAACAGTGCGGCTCGAGGAAGACGGCAAGACCGTGATCGGGCAGGGTGCCGAGCCCGACACGCTGGTCGCTTCGGCGCGTGCCTATATTCACGCGCTCAACAAGCTCATGGTCAAACGGGCGAAGACGGCGCCCGCCGCAATGTCTGCTTGATGCGGCAAGCACGCGGCCCGCGGTCCCGCCGGATCGCTGGCCGCGCTCATTTGGCGGCGGGGTGATTGGATCTGATGTTCGGAAATCTGCTGGGTATCCTCTCCGCCGACATGGCGATCGATCTCGGGACGGCGAATACCCTCGTCTATGTCAAGGGACGGGGCATCGTCCTCAACGAGCCATCGGTTGTCGCGATCGCGAGCGTCAAAGGCCGCAAGCAAGTGCTGGCGGTCGGCGACGAGGCGAAGATGATGCTCGGGCGCACGCCGGGCAACATCATGGCGATCCGTCCCTTGCGCGACGGCGTGATCGCCGATTTCGAGGTTGCGGAGGAGATGATCAAACATTTCATCCGCAAGGTTCACAACCGCCGCAGCTTCGCCAACCCGCAGATCATCGTCTGCGTGCCATCGGGCTCGACCGCGGTCGAGCGGCGCGCGATTCAGGAATCGGCCGAGAGCGCGGGTGCGCGGCGCGTGTTTCTGATCGAGGAGCCGATGGCGGCGGCGATCGGCGCCGGCCTGCCGGTCACCGAGCCGACCGGCTCGATGGTGGTCGATATCGGCGGCGGCACCACCGAGGTCGCGGTGCTCTCGCTCGGCGGCATCGTCTATTCGCGCTCGGTGCGCGTCGGCGGCGACAAGATGGACGAGGCGATCATCGCCTATATCCGCCGCAATCATAATCTGCTGGTCGGCGAATCCTCGGCCGAGCGCATCAAGAAGGAAATCGGCTCGGCCTGCATGCCCGAAGAGGGCGAGGGCCGGGTGATGGAAATCAAGGGCCGCGACCTGATGAACGGCGTGCCCAAGGAGATCGTGATCAGCGAGCGCCAGATCGCCGAGAGTTTGGCCGAGCCGGTTGGCGCGATCGTCGAGGCGGTGAAGGTGGCGCTCGAGCACACCGCGCCTGAGCTTGCCGCCGACATCGTCGACAAGGGAATCGTGCTTACCGGCGGCGGCGCGCTCTTGGGCAATCTCGACTATGTGCTGCGCCACGCGACCGGGCTGCCGGTGTCGATCGCCGACGATCCGCTGTCCTGCGTGGCGCTCGGCACCGGTCGTGCGCTCGAGGAGATGAAGACGCTGAAAAGCGTGTTGATCAGCATGTACTGACGTGATTGGCCGGCGCGCGATGCCGGCTTATTGAGGAAGACGAGACGGATTTTCGGATGCGGATTTCGGCGCCCGTAAAAACAGCAGCGCAACGTCTCGCGCTTCCTTTCCTCGTCCTCGTCTCGGCGGTGATGGTGCTTTTCGGAAAAACCGATCTGCTGCTCTATGACGGCTTGCGTGCCGCCATCGCCGACCGCGTGGCGCCGATCCTCGAAGCGGTCAGCCAGCCCGTCGCGGCGGCGACGAGCGTGGTCCAGACGCTTGCGAACGCGGTCGAGGTCAGCCGCGAGAATGCCCAACTGCGCCAGGAAAACGCGCGGCTGCTGCAATGGCAGGAAGTCGCGCGCCGGCTCGAGACCGAGAATGCCGAGCTGCGCGACCTGACCAAGCTTCAGCCGCAGAACACGGTGCAATCGCTGAGTGCGCTGGTGATCGCGGATTCGGGCGGTGCCTTCGCGCGCAACGTCCTCATCGACGCGGGCAGCAGCGACGGCGTGGCGCGCGGCCAGGCGGCGCTTGCCGGCGAAGGCCTGGTCGGACGCGTGGCCGAGGTTGGGGCGCGAACCGCCCGCGTGTTGCTGCTCACCGATCTCAACTCGCATATTCCGGTCGAGCTCGAAGATACCCATCAACACGCGGTGCTCGACGGCGACAATTCCGGGCAGCCGCGGCTGGTCTATCTGCCGCCGACCGTCGCGGCGACCGTCGGCGAGCGCATTGTGACCATCGGCGCCGGCGGCGTTTTTCCACCGGGCTTGCCGGTGGGGGTCATCGCCTCGGTTTCCGGCGACGTTATCCGCGTCGAGCCTTATGCCGAGCTGGCCCGGCTCGAAATCCTCCGCATCGTCGATTTCGGCTTGTCGGGCGTCCTGCCGCAAAGCGCGGTGCCGCCGCCCCGCGCGCCGGCCAAGGCGGCGAAATCCGCCAATGCGTTGCGATGACCGGGTAACGATGCGATGCCCATCGCCCTGCGACGCGAGATCGGCTACCCCGGCCGCCTGGTTCCATTCCTGACGGCGCTGCTGTTTGCGTTCGTCTCGGTCGTGCCCCTCAATCTTCCGGGGTTCGCCGTGGTGATGCCCGCATTCACGCTGATGGCGGTGTTCCACTGGACGGTTTACCGGCCCGACCTGCTGCCGCTGAGTGCGGTGTTCGTCGTCGGGCTGCTGCTCGATCTCTTGAACGGTACACCCTATGTCGGGCTTTCGGCCTTGGTGCTCTTGCTTGCGCGCGCGACCGTGATGGGCCAGCGCAAGCTGTTCATCAATCGCGCGTTCCCGATCGTGTGGCTCGGCTTCCTGGTGCTGGCGGTCGGCGCGTTCGTGCTGTTCTGGGCGCTGGTCAGCGTCATGCACGGCGCGATGCTCGATCTGCGCCCCTTCATCTTCCAAGCGGTGTTGACGGTCGCGTTCTATCCGGTGGCGAGCTATGCGCTGGCGCGTCTGCAGCGCGCCTTTCTGGCCAAAGACTGAGCGATGGCGAAGGAAAAAGACCGCAGCAAGCTGTTGACGCGCCGCGCGATCATGCTCGCTGGCGGGCAGCTCGCGCTGCTCGGCACGCTTGCGGGCCGGCTTTATTACCTGCAGGTCGTGCAATCGGATCGCTACGTCATGCAGGCCGACGAGAATCGCATCAACATCCGGCTGCTGGCGCCGCCGCGCGGCCGCGTGCTCGATCGCTTCGGCGTGGCGCTGGCGACCAACAAGCCGACCTTCCGCGCAGTCCTGATCGCCGAGCAGGCGGGTAACGTGCAGGCGACGCTCGATGCGGTCGCGACCTTGGTGCCGATCAGCGACGTCGATCGCCGCCGCGTGCTGCGCGACGTCCGCAGCAAGCTGAGCTTCGTGCCGGTGGTGTTGCGCGAGGATTTGAGCTGGGACGAGATGGCGCGGATCGAGGTCAACACGCTCGAGCTTCCCGGTGTGTCGATCGAGCAGGCGCTGACGCGCTACTACCCGTTCGGCGACGCGATCTCGCACACCGTCGGCTATGTCGCCGCGGTATCCGAGCAGGATTTGAGCAGCGACGATCCGCTGCTCGAGCTACCTGATTTCCGCATCGGCAAGAGCGGCATCGAGAAATCCTACGATCTCGATTTGCGCGGTACCGCCGGCACCAGCGAGGTCGAGGTCAACGCCTTCGGCCGCGTGGTGCGCGAATTGGCGCGCGAGGATGGCTTGCCCGGCCAGGACATCGCGCTCGCCATCGACATGGAGTTGCAGGACCTCGCGGTGACCCGCTGTACCGCGCAGGGCAGCGCGTCTTGCGTGCTGATGGATGCTTGGACCGGCGAAGTGCTGGTGCTGGCCTCGACGCCGGGCTTCGATCCGGGCGCTTTTTCCGCCGGTCTCACGCCTGCGATGTGGCAGAAGCTCATCAGCGATCCGCTCAACCCGCTCAACAACAAGGCGATCAGCGGCGCTTATGCGCCGGGCTCGACCTTCAAGCTGCTGGTCGCGATGGCCGGGCTCGAATCGGGGATGCTGACGGCCGATACCGAATTCTTCTGCCCCGGCACATTCCAGCTCGGCAACGCGACCTTCCATTGCTGGAAGAAAAGCGGCCACGGCACGCTGTCGCTGAACCGCGCGATTCCCGAATCCTGCGACGTGTTCTTCTATCATACCGCCGATCTGCTCGGCATCGACAAGATTGCTGCGATGGCCAATCGCTTCGGCCTCGGGGTCAAGCTCGACATCGACATTCCAGGCGAGAAAACCGGCCTCATCCCGACGCGCGCCTGGAAAATGGCCACCACCGGCGTGCCGTGGCAACGCGGCGAGACCATCAGTTGCGGCATCGGGCAAAGCTTCGTCTCGGTGACGCCGCTGCAGCTTGCGACCTATGCCGCGCGGCTGGCGACCGGGCACGCGGTGCTGCCGCGGTTGGCGCGCAAGGAAGGCATGATGACTGCGACGAGCCCGTTGCCAGCCGGAATCGATCCGAAGTTCGCGCCGATCGGTGTGCAGGAAAGCCATCTCGATCTCATTCGCGCGGGCATGTTCAACGTCGTCAACACGCTCCACGGCACCGCCTACAACGCGCGCATCCAGGATCCGGCGATGGCGATGGCGGGCAAGACCGGCACGGCGCAGGTTCATCATTACAGCGAGGCCGAGCGCGAGCACGGCCATCTGACGGGCGCCAGTGTCCCGTGGAAGGATCGCGACCACGCGCTTTTCATCGGCTTTGCGCCATATAACGCGCCCCGCTACGTCTGCGCCGTGGTGGTCGAGCATGGCGGCGCGACCGGCGGCGAGGGCGGTGCGGTGGCGGCGCCGATCTGCCGCGACGTTCTGCTCGAGGCACAAAAGCGCGACCCGCTGCATCGCGTGCCCGATCAGCCTTTCGGTGCGCCAACGACCGTCGCGGCGGGCTGAGCGTTGTGACGCAATCGCTCCTCGATCGGGACGCACCGCGCCCCAGCCTCGCGCTCAAGGTCCTCGGCCTCAATTGGGGCTTGCTGCTGATTCTGGTCTGCATCGCCTGCATCGGTTTCGCGATGCTCTATTCGGCGGCGAACGGCCATTGGGAGCCCTGGGCGAGCAAGCAGGCGGTGCGCTTCGTGGTCAGCGTCGTGATCATGATCCTGGTCGCGACCATCGATCTCCGTTTCTGGCTGCGCTCGGCCTACGCAATTTATGCCGGGGCGGTGCTGCTGCTGGTTGCGGTCGAGCTGCGCGGCGCGATCGGCATGGGAGCGCAGCGCTGGATCGATCTCGGCATCATCCAGTTGCAGCCTTCCGAGGTGATGAAGATCGCGCTCGTGCTCGCCCTCGCGCGCTATTTCAGCGCGCTGACGGTCGAAGAGATCGGGCGACCGGTGCGCCTGATCGTGCCCGCGCTGCTCATTCTGGTTCCGGCGGTCCTGGTGTTGAAGCAACCCGATCTCGGCACCGCGATGATGCTGGTGCTGAGCGGCGGCGCGATGTTCTTTCTTGCTGGTGTGCGGTGGTGGAAATTCGCGCTGATATTCGCGGGCGCGGGCGGCGCCGTGCCGGTCACTTGGCGGTTCCTGCGCGATTACCAGAAGAATCGGATCTATACCTTCCTCAATCCGGAGAACGATCCTCTCGGCGCCGGCTATCACAGCCTGCAATCGAAGATCGCGATCGGCTCGGGCGGCTTGTTCGGCAAGGGCTTCATGCTTGGCAGCCAGGCGCATCTGAACTTCCTGCCCGAGAAGCAGACCGATTTCATCTTCACCATGCTGGCCGAGGAATTCGGCCTCGTCGGCGGCGTGGTGTTGCTGGCTTTCTATACCCTGGTCTTCGTCTACGGGTTCGCCATTGCCTTCCGCAGCCGCAGCCATTTCGGCCGATTGCTGGCGCTCGGCGTCACCGTCAACGTGTTCCTGTACGTATTCATCAATACCGCGATGGTGATGGGATTGATCCCGGTGGTCGGCGTGCCACTGCCGCTGATTTCTTATGGCGGCACGGCGATGCTCACCGTGATGTTCGGCTTCGGACTGATGATGTGCGTCTATGTGCATCGCGACTTGCGGCTCGGCCGCGGCGGCGAGGAATAGACAAGCACCCGCGGGCTTGTTATAAGCGCGCCGCTGCCATGCGAAGCCGAAACGCGAAGGCGTGTCGCCGGGGCGGGTGCATAGCTCAGTTGGTAGAGCAGCTGACTCTTAATCAGCGGGTCGTAGGTTCGAGTCCTACTGCGCCCACCAGCGCCGGATCAAATGCTTTGACGGTGGTTTCGCGATCCCCGGCTCACAAGCAATCCTAAGCAGCCGGCTTGGGAACGATGCGCGCGCGCAGCGAGCCGATCACGGGCGAACGGATTTCGACCGTGTCGCCGGGCTTCAGGAAGCGATCGGGCGGATAGCTGCGATCGGCGAGGAGAGGGCTCGAATCCGCGGCGGTTCCGGCGGCGGTGCCGCCGCTGATGACGTCGCCCGGATAGAAGGTGAAATCCGTCGAGAGATATTCGATGTATTCGGCGAAGTCGTAGACCATTCCCTTGGTCGTGTAGTGCTGGCGACGCTCGTTGTTGACGAAGGTTTCGACCGCGGCGTCGAACGGGTCGAGTTCGCCGATCGCGATGCACGGTCCTATCGAGAAGCCGGTATCGAAATTCTTCGATGTGGCGAAACGGCTGCCCTTGTTGGGCTCGAGCGGCCGGCGGATGCTCCAATCGGCCAGCAGCGTGACGCCCCAAATATAGCGGCGGGCGTCGCCGGCGCGGATGTCCTTTCCCTTCTTGCCCAGGATGATCGCGATCTCGCCTTCGTAGTCGAAGCGCTCGGACCAGGACGGGTAGATCACCTCGCCATCCGGGCCGACGGGGTCACGGCCGACTTTCCAGAAGCCCCGAATGCCCTCGGTCCGCTGCTGGGCGCGCGCCTGCGCTTCGGTCACGGTCGGCCCCGGTTTGTTGCCCTGCATCTTCACCGCCATAGCCAAGGCATGGTCGGCGAAATTGGCGCCGGCGCAGGCAACCCGGGCACCTTTGGGAAGCGGCGCATGGATCTGCACGTCTTTCAACTCGTGGATCAGCTTCTCGCCGCCTTCGCCGTGCTTGGTTTGCGCCTGGTCGAAAAGATAGTCGACCGCCTTCTGCGCGTTTTCGAGCGCGAGCGGCCCGGCTTCGATAAAGCGCACGAGGTCGGGCGGCGCCAGCCGGTCGGCTTCGCCATAGGGGTAGCGCTCGCCGTTGCGCTCGCGGAGAAATTTCGCGAACGCCGCCGAAACATCGACGATCTGGGTATCGCGCCGATAACCTACCCGCTGATCCGGACCGAAAACCACAAGCTTCATGGAACGCCCCTCCCTGTTCCTCGGAGCGACCTTAGACCAGGACGCGTGTCGGCGGCAAAGCCGCTCCCGCCGGGCGGCGTTACCGAGCGCCTCGCGGGCTCGGTAACCCGGCACTCTGCGTAACGCCGTTCGCCGAGCATTGGTCGTTGCCGCTGTTCGCGGCTACCACCCGCCCTTCGGGCGGCGCAATCATTCGATCGCCAAGCGGTGTCGCGCTCTTGCCGGCCATCGCGAGGTTGGGCTGAGGCGCACAAGGCGGCGGCAGGCGCAGATCGGGCGTGTTCATCGGCGGATTGGGATCGTGAGGGCCCGGCGAGGTGCCTGCATCCGGCGCCTGCGCAAAGGCGGTAGCGGTCAATCCGATTGTCGCGATCGCGAGAATGAGAGCCTGTTTCATATCGCCCTCGTTCCTGATAGGGAAAGAACGGCGACAAGGCCGTGCACGTTCCTTATGGTGCGTTGGGCAGGAAGCTCATTCGGGTGCCGCGCACGATGATGACGCCCTGCCGCCGCTGACTGTCGTTGGGAAAATTCGGTCCGAAGGCGATGCGCTCCTCGCGCGGGCGTGCGATCGTGAAGCCGATTCTTTCCGATCGCGCGCCCTCCGGCGTCACCGTGATGATGTGGGGCCGGACGATACGCCGGTTCGATATTTCGCGGCTCATGCGCCAGGGGCGCGCCGTCATGGCAATAGGGTGTCGGATTCCGACCAAGGCCGGATAGCCCAAGGAAATTGCGTATCGCGGCGTCGGCATAGCCACCGCAATACGCGCGGCGCCCGCGCCGGCTTGAGAGATACCCGCATTGATCGCCGCCAGAGCGAGTACAAGGCCGACGGCACTTCGCCATCCGCGCCGGGTCGTCACGATGCCGCGCATGTTTCCCCCTTGGTCAAATGCCGCGGGTCAGATGCCCCGCGCGCGATCGAGAATGTCGCCCGCAGCCGGCGTCGGCGCGTCGCTGCGCCAGGCAACATGTCCGTCCGGCCGCACGAGAACGAGTCGCCGCTCATAAAGCGCTGCTATCTCGGGCGCGTCGATGGCGACCACGCGCAGCGGCATGCCGCGACGCTTCGCGGCCGCCTCGAAAGTGCCAGTCTCCGCCGCCGCGCCAAAGCACAACAAGGTAAAGCCGCGCCCGAAGAGATCCAGCATCGAGCTTCCGTCGCTTAGCCAGGCATGGGGCGCGCGCATGCCGGGCCGCGTAGAGGGAAGATAGGTCTCGGAATCGTCCGGCATTGCCGGCGTGCCGTCGCCGATGCAGATCGGCGAATCCTCGTAGCGATAGCCGAGCTGCAAGCCCAAGGTGCGAAACTCGCGTCCGATCCGGGCGACGAGAATCTCGCCGATGCGGCGGCGCAGCGCATCGCCGGCCGCGCCCGCCTCGTCGAGCGCATCGAGGCCGTCGCCCCAACCCGATTGCAGCGCATGGAATTGCGTGGCGCTGCCGACCGCGCGTTGCCCGACCGGCCGGCGCTCGGCATCGTAGCTTGCCAGCAGGTTTTCCCCGCCCCAGCCCTTGAGGACGGCGGCGAGTTTCCAGCCGAGATCGACGGCGTCGCCAAGGCCGGTGTTCATGCCGAGGGCGCCGGTCGGCGAGACTTGATGCACCGCGTCGCCGGCGAGAAACACCCGGCCGCCGCCATAGCTTTCGGCGACCACGCTTTGCCGCCGCCACACATTGACGTCGACCCATTCGACCTCGAGATCGCGTCCCAACCCGCGCCTCAGATAGGCGGCCTTGTCGATCGTCTCGATCGTCGTATCGCTGGCGGCCTCGTTGACCATGAGCCGCCAGAGCGCGTTGTGCGGATCGATGATGCGCAAATTGGCCCAGACGCCGCCGCGATCGACCGGGACGAAGAACGTGCCCGGCTGCTTGCCGCAAATTTCGAGGAGGCGCGGCGCACGGAAGAACATGTTGACCGCGTGACCAAGCTGGCCCTGCCCGGCGAGCGAAATGCCGAGCGCGCGCCGCACCGCGCTGCCGGCGCCGTCGCAGCCGATGACATACGCGGCATCGATCGTCTGGCGCGCACCGGTTGCGGTATCGCTCACGGTTGCCGCTACGCCGGTCTCGCTCGCGATCAAGGATTCGAAGCGACAGCGATAGCGCAGCTCGACCTCCGGGAACGAGCGCGCGAAGCGCTGCAGGATTGGATCGAACCAATGCTGCGAGCAAGTCTGGGTGGATTCGGGGCTGTGCTCGGAGGCGCGCATCTGCCGCGGCGGACGTTTCACACGGCCGAGCTCGTAGCCGCCGAGGGTGGTCACGAACACGACATCCTTGGGCCACGAGCCCGGAAACGGCGTATCGAGAACCTGCTCGGCAATGCCCCAGCGGCGACAGAACTCCATCGACCGCGTGTTGACCTCGTTCATCTTCGGGGTCTTCACGACGCCGTCGCCTTGCTCGACCAGCAAGCAGCGCACGCCTTGCCAGCCAAGCTCGGCGGCCAGCGCGAGCCCGATCGGGCCGCCGCCGACAATGAGGATTGGTATCTTATAACGCGGCGTGCTCATCGCGGGCGCCAGCCTACCTCGACCGCGAGCGCAAAGTCATCGGCCAGTTGCATCGGCCGGCGCGGCACGCTCGCATGCGGCACGGCAAAGCCCTATATCAACGGCATGAGCAAGCTCGGCTACGCGGTCGCGGCGGCATTGGCGCTTTCGGCGATGGGGGTCGCGTGGTCGGCCTGGCAGTCGATGGCGGAGGTCGAGATCGACACCGCCGGAATCCTCGCCATGATCTTCGGTGCAATCGCAACCCTGGCGTTGGGCGGCGGGTTGATGGCGCTGCTGTTCATCAGCCACCGTCGCGGCTTCGACGAGCGCGCCGGCGGCCGGCCCGACGGCAAAGGCCGCGATCGCCCCGATCCCGAATAACGGACACTATGCCGCAGCTTGGACAAGCCGGGCGGTGGCATTTGATCGCCGCCTGCGTTATAAAACCGGGAACGATTGATCGCGCGATCACTAAAGAGGGGGAAACCCGGCATGCCCGAGATTCATCATCAAGGCAAGGGGGGTGATATGGCGGGGCGTCGGCGTCGTACGATTCGCGAGCACGGGCCCGATCCGGTCGATGTGCATGTCGGCCGCCGCTTGCGCCAGGCGCGGTTTCTGGCTGGCATGAGCCAGGAAGAGCTCGGCGCCGGCATCGGCGTGTCGTTCCAGGCGGTGCAGAAATACGAGCATGGCGAAAACCGCCTCAGCGCCAGCCGGCTCTACAAGGCGGCGCGGCTGTTGGATCGCCCGGTCTCGTTCTTCTTCGAGGAGCTGGGCGGCGAAGCTCCGGACGGCTCGAGCAAGGGCTTCACCCGCGAAGAGATCGAGCTGGTCCGGCATTTCCGCCAGATCCCCAGCGATGAGGTGCGCGAGCATCTGTTGCAAATGACCAAGCGCATCGGCGGTCTCGAGGCCAACAGCGCCGGCGCCGGCAAAGCGGCCGAGAGCCGGTAAGCTCGGGCCGGTCCTGGCGCGCGACCGTTTCCCTTCGGCACGAACTTGCTCTAGAAATTCCCCGACATTGCGCGACCAGGTGCGGGGACGGGACATGGCTCGAATATTGGCGGCGGCGCTCCTCCAGCTTGGCGCGGCGCTCGCGCTGGTACCGCCGGCCCAGGCGCTCGACCCGGTGACCTTCGGCACCGATTGGCAGGCCGAGGCCGAGCATGGCGGCTACTACCAGGCGCTCGCCACCGGCCTTTATCGGAAATACGGGCTGCAAGTGACGATCCGCCAAGGCGGGCCGCAGGTCAATCACGAGCAATTGCTCGCCGCCGGGCGGCTCGATTTCGACGAGGCGCCGGCATCGTTCACCGGCCTCAACTTCGTCAAAGAGAGCATCCCGATGGTCGCGGTCGCGGCGTTCTTCCAAAAGGACCCCTCGGTGCTGATCGCGCATCCCGGCGTCGGCAACGACAGCCTGGCCGCCTTGAAGGGCAAGCCGATCATGATCGGCGCCGACACGCGCGTCGGCTGGTGGCTGTTCCTCAAGGCGAAGTTCGGCTACAGCGACAGCCAGATCCGGCCCTACAATTTCAACATGACGCCGTTCCTCGCCGATAAGAACGCGGTGCAGCAAGGCTATCTCACCAGCGAGCCCTATCTGATCGAGAAAGCGGGCGGCGTGAAGCCGGTGGTGTTCCTCCTGGCCGATTCCGGCTACACCAGCTACGGCTCGATCGTCGAGACCTCGCAGAAGCTGATCGATACCAAGCCCGATCTGGTGCAGCGCTTCGTCGATGCCAGCATCGCGGGCTGGTATTCCTATCTCTATGGCGATCCGGCGCCGGCGAATGCGCTCATCAAGCGCGACAACCCCGAAGAAAGCGACGATCTTCTGGCCTATGCGCGCGCCATGATGAAAGCGCGCGGCATCGTCGACAGCGGCGATAGCCTGCAAGAGGGCATCGGCGCGATGAGCGATGCGCGCTGGCGCGATTTCTTCGCGGTGATGTCGGCCGAAGGCCTCTACCCCAAAACCCTCGACGTGAAACAGGCCTATAGCCTGCGCTTCGTCGATCGGCGCGTCGGGATGGCGTCGAAGCAACAATAATGGGACGCTCGCTGCCGTTGGGCGCCATAAATGTTTTCAGATCACTTCGATAAGCCGATGACCGTTCTCCGCCAGCTCGAGCGTGCCGCTCAACCGCGTCTGGAGCCACGTACGCAGCGCCTGATTTGTCGTGTTGCCGACGCGTAACCAGACAATCACAGGGGGCGCAGAATCCGCGGCATGCGCCGCGCGCGCGACAAAATCCTCATCCTTCGTGACGATCGCCGCGCCCGTCTGCATCGCGTGGTCCCAGATCGCCCCGTCATCGGCCTCACGAAGGCCGATGTCCCGGACATGGACCGCCTCATGCCCGGCCTCCTGCAACCACACCGCCAATAGCGGCGGGAGTTGGGCATCGATCAAGAATTTCACTTGGCCGGCGACATGACCGCGTGGTCGACCTGCGCGGCGGCGTATTCAAGGCTCGCCTGGATGTCCTCGCGCTGGAGGTCGGGATAACTTGCGAGAATTTCCGCCGTGGTCGCGCCCGCCGCGAGCATATCCAAAATGTCCTTGACGCGGATGCGCATGCCCCGAATGCACGGCCGACCGCCGCACTGATTGGGGTTGAAGGTGACGCGGTGCAATTGGCTCATAAGCGGGAAGGGTACGAAAGCCTGTCGCATGCTGCAAGCCGCCGCGTTTCGCCCGCCGATCGGCCACCGCGCCGGCAGGGTTTCGCGGCTTACAGCGTCGCGAGCGGGATCTTCAGCGCTTGCGCGGCGGCGATCATGCGCCGGTCATAGCTCGCCAGCGCGATCGCTTGCCGTTGGCCGCGCAGAAACTCGAGCGATGCGAGATGGAGCGCATCGAGCGTGCGGAGCGCCGTCGGGAACGGGTCGAGCGCGCGGGCGAGCACGGTGGACGAAAGCTCGATGAAGGCGATCCGACCGAGAAGCGCGCGTGCCGCCTCGCCATGCGATGACGCGAGACCGCGGCCATTGATCGCCACCCAGAGCTCGTATTCCAAGAGCCGGCTGGCGACAAGGTCTTCGCGCCAGAACGCGGCGCTCGGCCGCCGATCCTCGGCCAGCAATTGCGCGAGCGCGACCGAGGTGTCGAGATAGATCACCGGTCCTCGCGGCTCTCGTCGAGCTCGCGCAACAGCTCTTCGAGCGGCGCGACGGGAATCGACGGCGGCGGCTCCTTGGTCCGCATCGTCGGCGGCGTGAGCCAGCCCTGACGCACCGCTTCGGCAAGCGCGGCGTCGTCGAGCCGCGCGGCGCGGCCGGCGCGCGGCGGCGTCAGCTCGGCGACCACGCGGTCGCGGTCCGTCACCAGCACGGTCTCGCCGCTCGCGGCGAGCCGGACATATTCGCTGAGCTTGTTCTTGAGGGTTTTAAGCCCCACGGCGCGCATGAGTTGAATGTAGCTTCTGGAAGCTACCTTGTCAAGGCAGCGGTCGGGCAGAGTAGGTTGGTTTAACATCCGCGCCAACCTGCCCCTCTCCCCTTGCGGGAGAGGGAGGGGCCCGCGCAAAGCGCGGGAGGGTGAGGGGCTCACGCTCTACCTCATTCCGAGCGAACCTCATCCTGAGGAGGCTGCGAAGCCGCCGTCTCGAAGGACGAAGGACGCACGATCCCCCGACACGCGCCGTTCGGCTATTATCGCGCGATGAGCGAAAGACTCTGGTTCCGCGCCAAGACCTATGGCTGGGGCTGGACGCCCGCAACCTGGGAAGGCTGGGCGGTGATGCTGGCCTATATCGTGCTCGTTGGCGGCTGGGTCGCCTATCTCGCGCATTGGCGCGTGCCGGTCGACATCATCGGCTTCGCTTTCGCCCTCGGACTGCCGATCTTTGCGCTGACCTTGATCCTCCTCGTCATCTGCCGCCTGAAAGGCGAGCGCCCGCGCTGGCGCTGGGGGAAGTAGCCTCTAGCCAGCGCCGAAGCCTCTCGTTATGATTCGACGTTCCATCATATACAGCTCACGCGTATGAGCTCGTCTGACACTGGCAAGGGACCGGCTGTGACCGAAAAATTGAACGCTCTGATCGAACGCGCCCGTAGCGTCAAAATGACGGCCGAGGAGCGCGAGGAACAGCGCCGCAGCTTCGCCTACGGGAATACCAAGATCGAAAACGACCTCATCACCCGTGAGATGGTGAACGAACAGGCTGAGGCTCTGAAGAAGCGCGGGAATGGCTGACGAGGCTGGAGGAGATCGCAAAAGCAAGGCGGCTTCTCCGGTTCTGATTGAAGAGCCTCTTGCGCTCGCCCGGCGCGAGGCTGAGAACGGCCTCAAGCAATTCGACCAAGTCAACGCGATCATCGAGGATCATCGCGATACCAAGCGGCCTTTCAAGCTTAGGCCGTCGCTGATCGTGGGATTGCAGCGCACGGCTCTCGACGGCATCACCTCCTATGCAGGCCTCACGCGTCCCGCAGGGGTCGAGATCGGCGGCAGCAAGCACCGTGCGGCGCGGCAATCAGGATGGAAGGGGCGCGTCAATCAAGATGAGAAGAGGCCGTTGGGCTTGTAACGGAGGGAGGGCGTAGCCCGACTGGAGTTAGA
>DATLUE010000167.1:0-4071 GCA_035533255.1 Allostellaceae bacterium
CATGAGGGTGACGCGATGCTCCAAGGGCTGACGCTCGGCCTCGACCGCCGCGAAGGTGGCGCGTGCCGCGTCGATTTCGTGGGTCAGCCGCAGCCAGGCGATAAGGCCGCGATCGCCCTGGACGAGGTGATAAGCGAAATAGACCACCAGGCTGATCCCGAGAATGGGACCGATGATGACCCGCGCGCGCTGCCTGATGGCGTCTAAGACCTGCATCCGGCCAGAGAATCACGCCGGATTCGCGATGTCAATGCCGAGTCGCCACGCGCGGGCCGCCGGTCGCCTTGTCGGCATCCATCTTGACGCCACGCGGACCGGGCCTTATGCCTCGCTCTCAGGGCGCTTAGCTCAGCGGGAGAGCACACCCTTCACACGGGTGGGGTCGTAGGTTCAATCCCTACAGCGCCCACCACCGCGTCCCACAGCTAAGTCTGTGCAAATTCCGCCCGAGTCGCATCTTTTCCGGCGTCGGCCGGCTGGATTGCTCTTGAAATCGCCTAAATCCGCCACGATTTCACTGGCACTCGTTAATAGCGAGTGCTAGTAACCACCCCATTCGAGCCAGCAGAGCCGTCTCGAACTACCATATTCAGGAGGAGTTTCATGAAGTTCCGTCCTTTGCATGACCGCGTCGTCGTCCGACGCCTCGAGCAAGACGACAAGACCCCCGGCGGGATCATCATCCCCGACACCGCCAAAGAGAAGCCGATGGAAGGCGAGATCATTGCCGCCGGCCCCGGCGCCCGCAACGAGGCCGGCCAGCTCGTCGCGCTCGACGTCAAGGTCGGCGACCGCGTGCTGTTCGGCAAGTGGTCCGGCACCGAGGTCAAGATCGATGGCGAAGATCTCATGATCATGAAAGAAAGCGACATCATGGGAATCATCGAGGGAACCCCGGCGAAGGCCCGCAAGGTCGCCTGATCCCGGTCCCGTTTTTCCGATCAAACTGAAGAGGCAAAGCAATGGCAGCCAAGGAAGTCAAATTCAACGTCGACGCGCGCGATCGTTTGCTGCGCGGCGTCGATATTCTCGCCAACGCGGTGAAGGTGACGTTGGGCCCGAAGGGCCGCAACGTCGTCCTCGATAAATCGTTCGGCGCGCCGCGCATCACCAAGGACGGCGTCACCGTCGCCAAGGAGATCGAGCTCGCCGACAAATTCGAAAACATGGGCGCGCAGATGATCCGCGAAGTCGCCCAGAAGACCAACGACCTCGCCGGCGACGGCACGACCACGGCGACCATCCTCGCCCAGGCGATCGTGCGCGAAGGCGTCAAGGCGGTGGCCGCGGGCCTCAACCCGATGGACCTGAAGCGCGGCATCGACATCGCCGTCGATGCGGTGGTCGAGGACATCAAGAAGCGCTCGAAGAAAGTCTCGACCAATGACGAGATCGAGCAGGTCGGCACGATTTCGGCCAATGGCGAGCGGGACATCGGCAAGAAGATCGCCGAGGCGATGAAGAAGGTCGGCAACGAGGGCGTCATCACGGTCGAAGAGTCGAAGTCGCTCGAGACCGAGCTCGACGTCGTCGAGGGCATGCAGTTCGACCGCGGCTATATCTCCCCTTACTTCGTCACCAACGCGGACAAGATGGTGGCCGAGCTCGACGAGCCCTACATCCTGCTGTTCGAGAAAAAGCTCAGCGGATTGCAGGCAATGCTTCCCGTCCTCGAGGCGGTGGTGCAGTCGGGCAAGCCGCTGCTGATCGTCGCCGAGGATGTCGAGGGCGAGGCGCTTGCGACGCTCGTCGTCAACCGCCTGCGCGGCGGCTTGAAGGTCGCGGCGGTGAAGGCACCGGGCTTCGGCGATCGCCGCAAGGCGATGCTCGAGGACATCGCGATCCTCACCAACGGCCAGCTCATCTCGGAAGACCTCGGCATCAAGCTCGAGAATGTCACGCTCGACATGCTCGGCAAGGCCAAGCGGGTCCGGATCGAGAAAGAGAACACCACGATCATCGACGGCTCCGGCAAGAAGGCCGACATCCAGGCCCGCGTCAGCCAGATCCGTCAGCAGATCGAGGAGACCACCTCCGACTACGACAAGGAAAAGCTGCAAGAGCGGCTGGCGAAGCTCGCCGGCGGCGTTGCGGTTCTCCGGGTCGGCGGCGCGACCGAAGTCGAGGTGAAGGAGCGCAAGGATCGCGTTGACGACGCGATGCACGCGACCCGCGCGGCGGTCGAGGAAGGCATTGTCGCCGGCGGCGGCACCGCCCTGCTCTACGCGACCAAGTCGCTCGCGAAGCTGCGCGCGGCCAATGACGATCAGAAGACCGGCATCGACATCGTCCGCCGTGCGCTTCAGATCCCGGCGCGCATCATCGCCGAGAACGCCGGCATGGACGGCTCGATCGTGGTCGGCAAGCTGATGGACAAGGACAACGCCAATTGGGGCTACGACGCCCAAACCGGCGAGTTCGTGGACATGGTGAAGGCCGGCATCATCGACCCGACCAAGGTCGTACGCCTTGCTTTGCAGGATGCGGCCTCGGTCGCGGGCCTGCTCATCACCACCGAGGCGATGGTCGCCGAGAAGCCGGACCGCAAGCCTGCCGCGATGCCGCACGATCACGGCGGCGGCATGGAAGGCATGGGCTTCTAAGCACGAAAATTCGGTACGCACTTTCAGGGCCGCGGGAAACCGCGGCCCTTTTTCTTTGGCACAGTCGATAAACGCGGCGAGCAAGCCGGCCGCGATCGAAGCCGGCTACGACGTGATCCGGCCCAAGATCTCGACCAGCTCGGCGACCTTGCGGCGCTGATCCTTGGCATCGCCCGAGGCGATCGACTGCTCGACGCAATGCGCGATGTGATCCTTGAGGATCTCGTCCTCGAGCTTCTTCAGCGCCGCCTTCACCGCCTCGACCTGGTTCATCACATCGATGCAATAGCGGTCCTCGGCGATCATGCGCGCGATGCCGCGCACCTGTCCCTCGATCCGGGCGAGCCGCGCGCTCGCTGCTTTCTTGACGGTGTCGCGCATGGGACGGTACTATACCCCTGTAGGGTATTGGAGGGCAAGGGCGATGACGGAATCAGCGATGACGGCGATCGATCCGGTGTGCGGCATGACGGTCGATCCGGCGAGAACGCCGCATCGCGCGACGCTGGACGGCGCGGATTATTTCTTCTGCGGCAAAGGCTGCCGCGAGAAATTCGTCGCCGATCCCGAGAAGTATCTTCAAAAGCCGCATGCTGCACCGGCCCCTCACCCGCTCGCCGCGCCCGCACCCTCTCCCCAACGGGGAGAGGGTGCGGGCGCGGGGGAAAGAGCCGCGCTCTGGACCTGCCCGATGCATCCCGAGGTGAAGAGCGATCGGCCGGGCCCCTGCCCGATCTGCGGCATGGCGCTCGAGCCGCTGGCGCCGGCCGCCGCCGCCGGGCCCAATCCCGAGCTGGCCGATATGACGCGCCGGTTCTGGATCGCGCTGGTGCTGGCGGCGCCGGTGCTCGGCCTCGCGATGAGCGGCGAGCGCTGGCCCTGGCTGCAAGCCGCGCTGGCGACGGTGGTCGTTTGGGGCGCGGGCTGGCCGCTGCTGGCGCGCGGCTGGGCGTCGGTCACGCATCGCCACCCCAACATGTTCACACTGATCGCGCTTGGCACCGGCATCGCCTATTGCGATAGCGTCGTCGCTCTGGTCTTTCCCGGCGCCTTCCCCGCCTCGTTCCGCGATCCCCAAGGCGGCGCGCCGATCTATTTCGAAGCGGCGGCGGTGATCACGGCGCTGGTGCTGCTCGGCCAGATGCTGGAGCTCAAGGCCCGCGCCCGCACCGGCGACGCGATCCGCGCGCTGATCGATCTTGCGCCCAAGACCGCGCGCCGCATCGGCGACGACGGCAGCGAGCGCGACGTGCCGGTCGAGGCGATCGCCCGCGGCGACCGCTTGCGCGTGCGGCCGGGCGAGAAGGTGCCGGTCGACGGCGCGGTGATCGAGGGCGAGAGCGCGGTCGACGAGGCGATGCTGACCGGCGAGGCGATGCCGGTCGAAAAGCGCGCGGGCGACAAGGTCACCGGCGCCACGCTCAACCTCCACGGCAGCTTCGTGATGCGCGCCGAGCGCATCGGCAGC
>DATLUE010000168.1:0-10265 GCA_035533255.1 Allostellaceae bacterium
TCCATACCTGACGCCGTCCCGCTCAATCAGGCGGTCAAGATCGTGGTTCGTATTCGTCCATTTTCGATCATCAACACTCCTCACTTTGGTTTGGACGATTCGAAAGCCTGTGCGCGCAATACCGGCATCAAATAGCAGCTCGCCGTGTTTCCCAAGCGCGCGCGTGAAGCTCGGATCCGCAAACTCTTTTATAAGACCAATGATCTCGCGAATTTGGCGCCTCGGATAGCGGTGTCGTTTCGGCCAATAGAAGTGAGCAACGATTTCATCGCGCTCCTCTACACAGAAGCCTACCTTTCCTTCTCCGGCCAGCTCGTTAAGGGCCTTTTTTGTAATCCAATGGAAAAAGTCATTCTCAAGCGCGATCTCTAGCTGTCGCCCGTAATAAACATCGACCCCGTCATCTCGAAAAAACCGAACCAACAATTTAATCTTCGCCTCGTCAATTTTACGATCGCGCGGCCGCTCGGCTTCATCGTCCCGATCAAAGAATTCTTCAAAGTCCTCTGCCATTTTGTGTCCGTGAACTACTCGTTCTCGATCCTCACTCCATATCGAGCGGATGCGCCTTGCGGCCGCCGCGCATGATGTGCTCGGGCGTCATCTCATGCGAAGCGATCAGGCGCCGCGCGAAATCGAGGCAACGCTGGGCGAGCTCGGCCGCGCCCTCTTTCAGCTCCGCGCTATCGCGGACGACCGCGACATTGCGCTCCATGTCCTCGTGGCTCCAACCGCGCGAATGCGCGATATAGGGGAATTGCGGAAACAGAAAGCCGAGCTCGGCGAAGAAGCCCAGCATCTGACCGGCGACCGACTGAATATTGTCCTGGCCGCCGACGATGATGAAGCCGGCGACCTTATTGCGGATCAGCACCCGGTTGCGCGTGGTGATCGCGTTCTGCACGCAGTTGAGGCGCTCGGCCATCTTGAAATAGAGCGATGACGCCGCGCCCCAGCGGATCGGCGTCGCGACGATCACCGCATCGGCCCAATGCACCAGCGCCTCGTAGACGCGGTCCATCTCGTCGCTCTCGTCCATCTGGGTGATTGAGCATGGCCAGGTGCAGGCCTGCGCCGATTTCGAATAATAGCCCTCGCAGGCGCGGAACTTCAGCGCGTTGAGCGCGATCAGCCGCGTCTCGGCGCCTTGGGCGACGGCCGCTTCGAGCGCGTGGCTCAGCAGATGATCGGAGCCGGAAAAACGCGGGTAAGCATCGTCCATCGCCGTGGTCGCGATGCCGGCAAGGCGCAACGGCCCCGGCGCACGCTCGGGCTCGCGCTCCAACGGATGCGGCGGGTGCGGCTTGCGATTGCGGATCGTCGCGGCGGCAAGATCGACCAGTACGCGGCCGGCTTCGATTTTCACCGGCCAGGACGGCACGCGGTCTTCCTCGAAGCCGGGCTCGCCAAGGCCGGTGCAGCGATGGAATTTCCAGTGATGCCAGGGGCAGACGAGATAGTCGCCGTCGAGCGCGCCTTCGCCGAGCGGGCCGCCGGCATGATTGCAAACATTGGAGATCGCGCCGAAGACGCCGTCCCGATAGGAGAGCGCGAGCGGTATCCGGCGTGCGAGGACGCGTTGCACGGAGAGCCGGGCAAATTCGTCCGCCGCGCCGATATCGACCCAATCTTCCGCGCCGTTCATGCCACCCCTTTCCGGCATGGCGCGCCCGCTCTCTGTTCGAGAGAGGCGCCAGACGCCTCAGCCCGCGACCAGCCGATTGCGCTGCACCCCCAGCAGATCGATCGCGCATTCGATGAGATCGCCGGCCTTGATGAAGACGCCGGTATAGATCCCGATGCCGTTGGGCGTGCCGGTCGAGATCACGTCGCCGGGCTCGAGCGCGAGCTGGCTCGACATGAAAGCGACCTGCGTCTCGGGCGAATGGATCATGTCGCGCGTGTTGCCGTCCTGGCGCGTCTCGCCGTTCACCTTCAAGGTGAGACGCAAATTGCGGCAATCGGGCACGAATTGGCGCGGCACCAGATAGGGCCCCTGCGGCGCAAACCCGTCGAAGCATTTGCTGCTGAGCCAATCGGGACCCGGCACCGGCAGCTCGCCGGGCACGCGGAAATTGCGCACCGTCAGATCGTTGCAGATCATGAAGCCGGCGACGTGCTCCATCGCCCGCGCGACCGGAATGCTTTTGCCGGCCCGGCCGATGACGACGCCCATTTCGACCTCGCCGTCGATATCGTCATAGCCTTCGGGCTTCGCGACATCGTCGCAAGGCCCGGTGACGCAGCTCGCCGTCTTCTCGAACATATAAGGCCGGCGGACGATGCCGTCGTCTTTCTTGGGCGGGCGATCGGGCCGCGGGTAATTGATTGCCGCGTAGAACATCTTGGGCGGGCGGGCGATCGGCGCGTGGAGCTTGAGCGCCGTCACCGGTGCGACCGCGTGGCTCCAGCGCTGGTCCTGCAACCCCGCCTTGCGCAGCAGCGCCGCCGCCGCGCTCAGCATGTCGAAGCTGCGGTCCCACTGACCCAAAAGGCCGAGCACGCTCGCCGAGGCCAGCGGCGCTTTCTGCGCCGCCGCGACATGCGGCAGAACCGCGTCGATCGCCGCCGCCTGATCGTCGAGCACCAAGGCAACGAAACGCGGACTGCCCGCGCTGGAGACTGTCGCCAGCTTGAATGCGTCGCTCATCATCCCCTCACAGCAGGCATTTATGCGAAAGGCGCGGATCGCCTTGCGCCTCGGCGCGCGCGAGCACGCGGCAATAATAATCCCACTGCGCGTTGCTGCCCCCGACGCGCATCGTGTTGGAGCCGAATTTGCGCGCCAGCTCATCGGCGTCCGGCCACTCGAACGGCAGATCGGCATTCGCGACCGTCAGCATCTGATGGCAGCGATGCTCCATATCGATGCCGGCCAGCACCATCTCCTCGACCGTGCGGCCAGCGAAAATCACGCCGTGATGCCGCATCAGCGCCATTTTCGCATCCTTGCCGAGGGCTTTGGCAAGGCGCTGGCCGAGCTCGGGCGTATCGATGAATTCCGACGTGCCGTCGAAACGCGGCGGCGCCTTGCCCATGCCCGAGACCGAGCCCAGCGGTTTTGTGGTCGCGCTATAGATCACCGAGTAGAAGGGATGCGTGTGCGCGCTCGCGTTAAGATCGGGCCGCGCGCGGAATATCTCGGCGTGGATCGGCCATTCGCTGTGGCGGCGGCCGGCGCCGTAGAGCTGCTTGCCGTCGAAATCGACGAGGATGAAATCGCGCGAGTCATAAAGCTCGCCCAGCGAGATGTGATGACGCTTCAGCCAGAAGCCGCGCCCCTCGGGATCGCGCAGCGCGACATGGCCGAAGATGCGATCGCCGTGACCGTTCAACTCCAGAATGCGCCCGGCCTTGGCAAGCTTGTCGAGCTCTTGCCGCAGGCTCGGCCCGATCATTTCGATATTCCGCCCGTCGTCCATTTTGTCTTCCTCCCGATCTTTCTTCTTTACCGCACGAGACACCAAACGCCATGGGAATACCGTCTGCGCCCTAAGGTCAAGCAGGGCATTGCCTATAAAGTTCTTCCGGCGACACCTGGTAAAATATAGTATCGTTGCTACATATTGTCTCGCGAGGTTTCCATGCCCGTCACCACGATATCGAGCCGCGAATTCAACCAAGACGTCAGCCGCGCCAAGCGCGCGGCTGAGCGCGGGCCGGTCATCATCACCGACCGCGGCGAGCCCGCCTATGTGCTGTTGCGTCATGATGCTTATCGTCGGCTCGCCGGCAATGGCCCCGGCATTCGCGCGTTGCTGGACATGCCGGGCACCGAGGATATCGATTTCGATCCGCCGCGGCTGGGCGGTATCTTGCGCCCCGTCGATCTCGACTGATGTATCTGCTCGACACCAATGTCGTGTCAGAGCTGGGGCGACGCGACCGCACCCATCCAAATGTTGCTGCATGGGCCGACGCCGTTGCGCCGGCCGATCTTTTTCTGTCGGCGATCTCCATTCTCGAAATCGAAGCCGGCGTGCTGATGATCGAACGCCGGGATCCGGCGCAGGGCGCGGTGTTACGCACATGGCTCGACGGCAAAGTTTTGCCAACCTTCGCCGAGCGCATTCTTCCGGTGGACACGGACGTCGCCCAACGCTGTGCGCGCTTGCATGTGCCAGACCCGCGCGCGGAGCGCGATGCTTTGATTGCGGCGACGGCGCTGGTGCATCGCCTGACGCTGGTCACGCGCAACGTCGCGGATTTTCAGCCGATGGGCGTCGCCGTGCTCAATCCGTGGGATTGAGCGCTTCCATCACGCCGGCTCGGTAGCCGGGAATACCAGGCTTCGGTAGATGCCAAGTCGTTCGCGAATGCTCCGGACCGAAACTGACATGGAGGGGTCGATCATCAGCATAAAAATATAGCCGATCGAAGGGGGTGTTCGCGACGATCCAACGAGCGACCTCCCCATGCGCCCCACTATTTGGAACGCGGAAGTCCACGCTTTGACCTCGCCGAGGACAGAAAGGCTTTCCATTCCTGTTCAGTTCGCAACCGGCATGCTGATCTCCGCTGAAGGTTACATTCGGGCGGGAATTGTTTTGATGAACTAACTTATTCAGCTTGGCCGATGCAAAAGCGTAGGTGAGTTCGATTGGCCCAAAATGATCGATCACGGGATCGAGAACATTGACGCAAAGAGCGCGCATCGCTGCGTAAGTTTCGAACTGCTTTGGCAGATTGTCGATGCCCGATCCGTCGATGTGTGAATCGTGCCAAGTCTTTCCGCACTCGACAAAATGCCGATAGTGAAGATGCGAACCACATTTGTCCGTGATTGCCGGAAAAGTCATGTGCTCGCCTTTTCCCGGTTGAAATGCGGCATGACCTCTTCGGCAAACAGCCGGATCGAGGCTTCGGCCTCGTCGACCGGCATGTCGTGGAAATTCACCTGCAGGCTGATCTTGTCGAGCCCGCCGCACAACGCGTCATAGCCGGCGATCTGCTCGCGCAGATTGGCCGGACTGCCGATGAACACGACGCCGGCTTTCATGCGATCCTCGAACGTCGCCTTGCGCATGCTGTCGATCATCTTGTCGTTGGCGGCGGGATAGTCCTTCGAGGGCGGTCCTTTCGTCTTGAGATGGGCATCGAGCAGCGAGGTGAAATAATTCTCGACCCGCGGCTTGGCGCGGCGCTCGGCCTCTTCTTGCGTGGGCGCGCAATACATATGGAGTCCGATCATCACCTTGCCACGTCCTGGGCGGCCCTCCGCCGCCCAGGCTTCTCTATAGGTGTCGATCACCTTGCGCGCTTGCTGTGGGCCGCCGATCGGCACCGTCATGATCGAGTGGCCGCCCTTGGCCGCGGCGATCTGCGATTCGGCGCTCGCCGTGGTCGCGATCCAGAACGGCGGGCGCGGCTTTTGCGTCGGCCGCGGCAGCGAGGTGACGTTCTCGAAGCTGTGAAAGTCGCCGTGGCTGGTGACGTTTTCCTCTTCCAGCAGGCGGCGGATTTGCTCGATGCCCTCATTGAAGCGCGCGCGGCTCTCGTCCATCGAGCGGCCGAAGACCTGGAACTCATGCGGCATGAAGGCGCGCGCGAAACCGATTTCGGCGCGGCCGTTGCTGATCGCGTCGAGCATGCCGATCTCGCCGGCGAGCTTTAAGGGGTGGTTGAAGACCGGCAGCACCGCGCCGGTGATGAGCCGCATCTTCGTGGTGCGCTGCGCCGCGGCGGCGAGGAACACGATCGGGTTGGTGCTGTAGCCGCCATAGCGGTGGAAATAATGCTCGACCGTGCGCACATGGCCGTAACCGAGCCGATCGCCGAGCTCGGCGAGGTAGAGGCTCTCGTTCCAATAATCCTGCGCCGATTTTTCTTCCGGACCGACATCCGGAAAGAACTGTATGCCGAATTCCATGAGCGACCGTTCCTCCCCGCTCAAATGGGCGCTTGGCGCGCGCCGCTTGTCAAGCCGGCGCGCCCGGTGCCGCGGGCCAGCCGAGCAATCCGACGCCCGGCAACTTCAGCCCCGGCGATTTGAAGCCGATGCCGATATCCATGCCGAGGAGGTTGAGCTCGATGCCTTCGTCGCGCGCCACCATCAGCCCCACCACCCCGAACAGCGAGAATTGATAGCCGGTGGCGCTGGGCGCCGCGGCGAACAGCGCGCCGCCGGGCAGATAATCCTTGCCGATCGCGTTGGAGGGCAGGGCGAGGCCGAGCTCGGGAACTTGGCGGGCGACATAGGCGGTAAAGGTGTTGCTGTTGGGGCCGGGCCACGCGATATATTTGTGGGGATAGGGATAGCGCGCGATCGCCTGGCGCACTTTGGCGATCAGCGCATCGACGCCGGGCCCGCGCTGGTCGAGGATCAGCGCGGGCTTCGCACCGAACCAGTAATTGTCGGGTCCGGTGCGATCGATACGGATCGCCGGCACGGTGTCGGAAACGCCGAAGCCTACCACCTCGTAGCGCGTGAATTGCGGCGCGTTGCTGGGCTTCACCGCGATCCAGGTATGGACCGCGAACACGCCGCGCCACGACACCGCGCGCGCAGCATAAATCTGGATCACAGCTTCGGGGGTTTTCGTCGGATCGGGCGCGAGGCCGGTCGCATCACGCCGCGCGTCGTACCAGGGAACGCTGCCGTCACGACCGAACACGCAAGCACTCACCAAGAGGGGAAGAACGAACAAGACGAGCAAGGATAGCGCAAGCCTGGCGGCTTTGCGCGGCTGCCGACATGCGGCGGATTGCCCCGCCGCCGTCACATCGCGCTCAAGCCGCAAGCCGCGCGCGGGTGTGCGGCGTGGCATAATCGACCGGCGTGCCTTTCGGGATGATGCCGGTCGGATTGACCCGCGCGATCGACCAGTAATTGATGACGTAATGGCGCGGCTTCACGGTCGCGGCGATGCCTGGTACCTGATAGAGCTCGCGCATGTAATCGAGCAGGTTGGGATAATCGGCGATGCGCTGGCGGTTGCATTTGAAGATCGAATTATAGGCGACGTCGAAGCGCACCAGGGTCGGGAACAATCGCCAATCCGCCTCGGTGAGCTGGCGGCCGACGAGGTAGCGGTGGCGACCGAGATGCGCCTCTAATTTGTCCAGCGTCGCGAACAGCGCGTCGTAGGATGCCTCATACGCCGCTTGCGAGCGCGCGAAGCCGCAGCGATAGACGCCGTTGTTGACGGTCTTGTAGATCAGATCGTTCCAGCGGTCGATCTCTTCGCGCAGCGGCGCCGGATAATAATCCGTGTCGTCGCCGGCGATGCCGCGAAATTCGCTATTGAGCATGCGGATGATTTCGGATGATTCGTTGTTGACGATGCGCCTCGTCTTCTTGTCCCACAAGGTCGGCACCGTCACCTTGCCGGTGTAGCGCGGCTCGCTCGCGCTATAGGCCTCGTGGAGATAGTGGAAGCCGTTGACGCGGTCGGGCTCGCATTCCGGAAAGGCCGGGTTGTCCTCATAGGTCCAGCCCTGCGCCTTGAGACCGGGAATCGCATAGGCGACGCTGATCGCACCGTCGAGCTTTTTGAGCGCGCGGAAGATCAGCGTGCGATGCGCCCAGGGACAGCCATGCGCGACGTAGAGGTGATAGCGCCCGGCCTCGGCCTTGAAGCTCGACGCGCCGTCGGCGGTGATGTGTTGGCGGAAGATGCTGTCGGTGCGCTGAAACGCGCCGGTCTGCGCGGTTTCCTGCGGCAGCTCTTCATCGCGCCACTGGCCGTCGATCAACACGCCCATGCTTGCCTCCAATAGGTTCTGGTTACTGCAAGCATAGCGCCGCCCGAGCGATCGATACCAGGCGTTACCCGTCGAGCTCTTTGTAATGCCGGAAGATGCCGACCTGGTCGTAGGGCAGGCGGCGCTTCGAGCCGAGATAGACGGCGATGCGCGGCCGCGCGGCGACGCGGTCGTGGAGCGCCATCGCCAGCGGATAGCGCCGCGCCTGACGCTTCATCGCTTGGGGGAAAGCGTAGCCGAGCCCGGCGACGATCTCGAACAGCGATAGATCGGCATAGGTGATGCGCGACCCGACGAGATAGCGCTCGCCGCGCGGGTTGCGCGACAGCACCTTCTCGAAATAGCCGAGATATTTCGGAATCCGGTTCCGGTGAAAATCCTCGGCGCGGCGCTTGGCCTCGCGCTTCTGGTCCTCGTAATAGAGGCTCGACCCGACCGGATGATGCGCATCATGCGCCTCCGCGACGAGATCGGCGATAGTGAGCTGAAGCTGGTGCGTCCAGAGCCGTCCCGCCTCATTCGCCGGCGCCAGCCCCAGCTCATCGCCGAGATACAGCAGGATGTTCGCCGTCTGGGCGATCAGCAGCTTGCCCGATCGCAAGAATGGCGGCGCGAAGGGCGGCTCGGCGACGCGCGGGCCGTTCAACAGCTTCATCATCTTGGGCATGCCATCTTTGCGGCGCGCGACATCGACATAATCGGCACCGCCTTCTTCGAGCGCGAGCCGCACGAATTCGCCCCGACCCGGCGTCGAAGGCCAGTAATAAAGCTCGTAAGCCATCGTCGTTTCTCCTCTTTGGCGCGGCAGTGGCGGCGTTATATCATGCCCCGCGAGAGCAGGAGGACGCCGATGCGCGACCAGCCCGATTCGAAGCCGACGCCCGCCATCCTCGCCGAGTTGCCGCTGCGGTTGCATCATCATGCTTTCGTCGTGAAGGACCAGGAGGTCAACCGGCGCTTCTTCGAGGACATCCTCGGCATGCCCTTGGTTGCGACCTGGTGCGAGCGCAGCTTCCACCCCGATTTCGGCCGCGAGATCGATTACTGCCACACGTTCTTCGCGCTCGCCGACGGCGGCGCACTGGCGTTCTTCCAGTTCGCCGACGCGGATGCCTACGAAACAGCCAAGGCGATCCTGCCGCCGGGCGGCGGCTGGTGGCATGTCGCGTTAAAGGCCTCGCAACGCTGCTTCGACGAGTTGCTGGCGCGGGTGAAGGCGCAGGGCGTGCCGCATCGCGTGACCGATCACGGCTATTGCGTATCGCTCTACCTGACCAGCCCCGATGGCCTCAAGGTCGAATTCACGGTCGATGCGCCTGAGGTCGAGCAGATCAATGCCATTCGCCGCGCCGACGCTCACGCCGAGCTAACCCGCTGGCTCGGCGGCGACCACCGCGTTAATAACGATATCCGCCCGCACTAAGCACGACGACCGCATCGCCGCCGCTATGACGCCCGCGCATGGGCGTGTCGTGGCGTTTGCCGCGCGGCAAAGTCCCGAAACCTGCTAAATTGCCCCGCATCGCGCTGGTGCGATGGGCGTTATTCTTGCGTGAAAGAACCGTTGTGACCGACACTCCGCCGCAGCAGCCGGCCGGCGCGAAGCCGCCGCGGGCATCCTTTGTTGCCCTGCAAGAAGCCGGCTTCCGCAAGTATTTCATCTATTCGGCGTTGGCGATGATGGCCGACAGCATCGAGCACGTCATCAGCTACTGGATGATCTTCCAGAAATTCCATTCGCCGGCGCTGGCCGGCTTCGCGGTTACCTCGCATTGGCTGCCGACGCTGCTGTTCGGCGTGTTCGCCGGCGCGCTCGCCGACAAATACGATTCGCGGCGCCTCATCCAGATCGGCATGCTGTTGTTCATGACATGCTCGCTGACCTGGGGCGTGCTGTTCATCACCGGCTGGCTCGAATGGTGGCATGCGGTGGTGATCCTGACCATTCACGGCATCGCCAGCGTGTTCTGGGGCACGCCCGGCCAAGTGATCCTGCACGATATCGTCGGCCGCGAGCGGCTGCCGAGCGCGGTGCGGCTCAGTGCGACCTCGCGCTATCTCGGCTTGCTGGCCGGCCCCGCGGTCGGCGGCGCGATCCTCCTCGCGCTCGGCCCGGCGCACGGCATCCTGCTCAACATGCTGTTCTATACGCCGCTGCTGCTATGGTTGTGGAAAGCACCGTACGGGCCGAAATTCCAGAAGAACCGCCCGCCGCCGCGGCCGGTGCGCGGCTTCGCCGACGTCGTCATGACCATCGCGGCGATCCGCGACAACCGCATCATCACCTCGATGATCCTGCTCGCCGGCGCGGCGTCGTTCTTCGTCGCCAACGGCTATCAGGCGCAGATGCCGAGCTTTGCGCATGATCTCGGCCACGGCAATGCCGGGGTGTTCTACGCGATGCTACTCGGTGCCGATGCCTGCGGCGCCTTGACCGCCGGCATCGTGCTCGAAAGCAGCGGCTGGCTGCAGCCGCGCCTCCTGACGCCGTTCATCCTGGTGATGATCTGGTGCTGCGCCTTGGGCAGCTTTGCCTTGACGACCTCGTACCCGATCGCGGT
>DATLUE010000169.1:0-7044 GCA_035533255.1 Allostellaceae bacterium
AGAACAACCCGTTCGATCGCTTTGCGATCGAACCCGGCGGGGCGGGCGCAAAGCGCCCAGCCGGGTTGTTCGCGTAGCGGGAGGGTGAGGGGTGTGTCCAAGCATTCCACTTCCACCCACCCGCGTAGCACAGGCGAGGCGCGAATCTCTAGCGCCGAGCCGTCGTGCGAAGCCACTTCAAAAGGAGCTCTCATGACCACGCAAACCGCACAAACCCTCGACGCATTCCGCCAAGCGCAAAAATCGCCGGTCGCCGATCCGCTGTTCGCCGCGCTGTTGGCGAAGAGCACGTTCCAGCAGCCGGGCTCGCCGATTTCGGGCCTCAATTTCTACGATCTCGAGCCCGGCGCGAAAATGCTGTTCCCGGTGCTGACGCCGCTTCGCAACGACATCCCGCGCGTCTCGGGCCGCGGCGGCATTCAGGCGAATTGGCGCGCGGTGACGGGCATCAACACCTCGTCGGTGCGCGCCGGCATCTCCGCCGGCAATCGCGGCGGCGTGATCGCGGTGACGACGCAGGATTACGTCGCCGTCTATAAGGGCATCGGCCTCGAGGCCAATGTCGATTTCGAGGCGGTCTATGCCGGTCAGGGCTTCGACGATCTGCGCGCGGTCGCGGCGCAGACCTTGCTCGAATCGCTGATGCTGCAGGAAGAGCAGATCATCCTCGGCGGCAATTCGGGCTTGGCGCTCGGCACGACGCCGACCCCCGCGCTCACCGCCTCGACCACCGGCGGCTCGCTCGCGACGCAGACGCTTAGCGTCATCTGTGTCGGTCTGACCCTCGACGGCTTCATCAATTCGACGATCGTCGCCGGCATCCCGGCACAGATCAACCGCACCAATGCCGACGGCTCGACCGACAATTTCGGCGGCGGCTCGGCGCGCAAATCGGCGAACGCCACGGTCGCGGTCACCGGCCCGACCGGCTCGGTCGCGGCGACCATCGCGCAGCTCCGCGGCGCGATCGGCTATGCCTGGTTCTGGGGCGCGGCCGGCGCCGAAGTCCTGGGCGCGATCACGACCATCAACAGCGTCTCGATCGCAGCGAACGCCGCCGGCACGCAGGCCGCATCCGCGCTGCCCGCGACCGATTACAGCCAGAACGCGCTGGTCTATGACGGCCTCCTGACCCAGGCGTTCAACCCGAGCCTCAATGCCTATTTCGCGGCCCAGGCGACCGGCACCGCCGGTACCGGCACGCCGCTGACCGCCGACACCGAAGGCGGCATCGTCGAGTTCGACGCGGCGCTCAAATCCTTCTGGGACAATTACCGCCTGTCGCCGACCGCGATCTATGTCTCGAGCCAAGAGATGCTAAACATCCACAAGAAGATCCTGCAAGGCGGCACGGCGACCGCGGCGCGCTTCGTGTTCTCGGCCGATCAGGGCGCGGTGCTGGGCGGCGTGATGGTGCGCAGCTACCTCAACAAGTTCAGCATGAACGGCGCGGTGGAAATCCCGATCAAGCTGCATCCCAACATGCCGGCGGGCACGGTGCTGTTCTTTACCAAGACCTTGCCCTATCCGCTCTCCAACGTGCCGAACACGGTGCAAATCCGCACCCGCAGCGAGTATTACCAGATCGAATGGCCGCTGCGCGCGCGGCGCTACGAATACGGCGTCTATGCCGACGAGGTGTTGCAGAACTACGCGCCCTTCGCCTTCGGCGCGATCACGAATATCGGGAATGGGTGAGGCTTGGGGCTGTCAGCGCTTAGCTTTCAGCTCCCAGCCAATCTCGTATTTCCTCTCTTCGTCATGGCCGGGCTTGTCCCGGCCATCCATGAGTCACTCGCGAAGACGTGGATGCCCGGAACAAGTCCGGGCATGACGAAAAAGGAAGCTGAGAGCTGATCGCTATCAGCTCGTTGCTTTCCAAAGAACAGGAGCAAGCTCATGGCCCTCGGCGATCTCACCACGCTTGCGAATGTGAAGGCATATCTGTCGCCGCCGCTGGCGACGACGGCGGACGATGCGCTGCTGTCGCGGCTCGTCACTGCGGCGAGTCAGTTCATTCAGACCTGGCTAAACCGCAGCATCGCGAGCGCCGCCTATAACGACACGCGCAACGGCACCGGCGGCACGCGGCTGTTCCTGCGCAATCGCCCGGTTACGGCGGTGAGCGCGGTGACGGTCGACGGCGTTTCGATCGCGCCCTCGGCCCCGCCGCCGACCGGCGCCGGCTATCTCTTCGACGACAGCGCGGTCTATCTCGTCGGCTCGTGCTTCACCAAGGGCGCGCAGAATGTCGTCGTCGCCTACACGGCGGGCTATGCGGCGACCCCGCCCGAGATCGAGCAGGCCTGCATCGCGCTCGTCGCCTTGCGTTACAAGGAGCGCGACCGCATCGGCCAGGCGTCGAAGAACCTCGCCGGCGAGACCGTGTCGTTCCAGCAAAAGGACATGCCGGCCGACGTCGCGACCCTGCTCGACCAATATCGCAACGTGGTGCCGGTATGACGATCACGGTGAATGTCGCGGGCGGCGACGCGCTGGTGGCACGGCTCGCGGGTGTGCCCGCCGCGCTCGAGGCGCAGCTCGGCCTCGCTTTCGCCGGGATCGCGCAAGCGCTTTATGCGCGCGTCATCGACAATCTCTCGGGCGCGGTGGTGAAGCGTGCCAGTGGCCGGCTTCAGGCCGCGATCACCCAGGGCGCCGATGATTCTTCGGCGACTGTTGGGCTCGACAGCGATGCGGCGCCTTACGGCGCGGCGCTGGAATTCGGCGCCTCGATCCCGGCGCAGCTCATCGCGGTCAAGAATGCGAAGGCCTTGGCCTTCGTTGTCGGCGGGAGCCAGGTCTTCGCCAAGCATGTGATGCACCCGGCCTTTGTGCTCCCGCCGCACTCTTTCCTGCGCGCGGCGCTCGCCGATCTCGCGCCCGATATCCTGGCGATGCTCGACGGCGCGGTCGCCGCGGCGGTGGCATCGTGACGCGCGAGCCGATCTATGCCGCGCTGTTCGCGCTGATCGCGACCGCGGCGGATTTCGTTACCGCCAGCCGCCGTCTCCGGCATTGGAGCGATGTCGGCGCCGTCGAGCAGCCGGCGCTGTTCGTCATCCAGAAAAGCGAGGCCGCCGAGCAGCGCCGGCCGCTGCCGGTGAAATGGCGCGCCTCGGTCGATCTTTATGTCTATGCCCAGGCGCCCGACGAGCTGACCGCGCCGGCCACCGTGATGAACCCGCTGCTCGATGCGGTCGAGGCGGCGCTGGCGCCCGATCCCTTCACCAACGTGCAATCGCTGGGCGGGTTGGTGCAGCATTGCTGGATCGCCGGCAAGATCGCGACCGACGAAGGCGTGCTCGGCGGCCAGGCGGTCGCGATCGTGCCGGTGGAGATAATGGTGAGCGGGTGAGACGCCTCGCTGCTTGCTGTGAGCGTCCCCTTCGCGGCATTCTGGCGGTCGTCGATATAATCGCGATGCGTGGCGGGTGATGCAGCTCAAAGGGTCGATCAAGAATCTCCGCCGCCGGTTGCGCGCGGTGCAGCGGCGCTATCAGGGGCAGCACCGCAAGCGCATGCTGGGCGAGCATATCGCCGCCACGATCATGCGCACCGGCACCGGGCTCTACGCGATCGATGTCGAGGATGATGCGGTGCGGCCGCGAAGCGGCGGCCATCGCACGCATGGCGAGGACGAGATCGCGCGCGCGGCGAAATTCATCGATCGGGAATCCAATGTCCTGGTGGTCGGCGCGCATGTCGGCACCATCGCCATCCCATTGGCGCGGCTCGCGCGCGGGCTCTGGGCGGTCGAGGCCAATCCGCGCACCTTCGAGCTGTTGAACTACAGCGTCGCGCTCAACCGCGCCGACAATATGCGCACGCTGAATCTCGCGGCGAGCGACCGCGACGAGGAGATCGAATTCGTCGCCAACCGCAATAATTCGGGCGGCGCCAAGCGCATGCCCAAGATCAGGGCGCCCATGTATTTCCGCGACCGGCCGAATGTGGTGCGCGTGCCGGCGCAGCCGCTCGACACCGTGCTGGCCGGAACCGATTTCGCCCTCGTGTTCATGGATTGCGAGGGCTCGGAATATTACACGCTCAAGGGGATGCAGCGCATTCTTGGCGGCGCGCGGGCGCTGATGGTCGAATTTCTGCCGCATCATCTGCGCAACGTCGCCGGCGTCGAGCCGGAAGACTTCGTCGACGCGATCGGCCCGGGCTTCGGCACGCTGTTCATCCCGTCGAAGAATCTCGCGGTCGCGGGCGACGACATCAAGCGCGTGCTGCGCCTCATGTACGACCGCGACGAAGGCGACGCCGGATTGGTGTTCACGCGGTAGTTAGCTCTCAGCTTTTCAGCTCTCAGCTCTCAGCTCTCAGCTCTCAGCTCTCAGCCCCCTCACCCCAACCCTCTCCCCGCTGGGGAGAGGGAGGGACCCGCGTAGCGGGAGGGTGAGGGGGAAAGCTGACAGCTAATAGCTGACAGCTTCGGTGCAGCGCGGCTTTGTCATTTCCACCCCATAGGAGGTTCCCATGTTTGCATTCGGCTCGGGCGTTTTGCTCGGGACTCGCACCGACATCGCCAACGCGACGCCGGTGAATTTCGGCCTCGTCCAGGAGGTGCAGCTCGATCTGCAATTCACTGCGAAAGAGCTCTATGGCCAATACCAATTCCCGGTCGCGATCGCGCGCGGCCAGGGCAAGGCCAGCGGCAAGGCGAAGATGGCGCAGGTCTCGGGCCTTGCCTTCAACAATCTGTTCTTCGGCGCCAGCCTCGCCGGCGGCCAGCTCGCGACCTCGTTCGGCGAGGCCGGCACCGTGCCGTCGTCGTCGGCCTATACGGTGACGGTCGTAAACTCGGGCACCTGGCAGGACGATTGCGGCGTCGTCTATGCCGCAACCGGCTTGCCGCTGAGCAAGGCGGCGAGCGCGCCCGGCGCCGGGCAATACAGCGCCGCTGCGGGCGTCTACACCTTCAACGCCGCCGATGCCGGCAAGGCGGTGCTGATTTCTTATACCTACACGGTCGCCGGCAGCGGCCAGCAATTGACGCTCGCCAATCCGCTGATGGGCACGACGCCGACCTTCCAGGCGCAGCTTTATACCAGCTTCCAAGGCAAGCCTTGCAATGTGAAGCTCTTCAACTGCGTTTCCTCGAAGCTCGCTTTCGCCAGCAAGGTCGAGGATTTCGTGATCCCCGAATTGGATTTCGACATTTTCGCCAACGCCGCCGGCAACGTGCTGCAATGGTCGTTCGCCGAGGTGTCGTAACTTGATACCGACCGCCATCCGGTTCATCCTGTCCGCCAACAAGAGGGGGAGGGCGCGATGGCTTTCTGGCAACGCGTGGCGGCTGCGGCCGTGATGATGGCGACCGGCATGGTGCCGATCGGCGCCGTGGCGCAGCAAAAGCCGATCGACGTCATCATCGCCCTGCCGGCGCCGACCCTGACCTTCAGCGCGCCGTTCCTCGCCGAAGACGCCGGGCTCTATAAAAAGGAAGGCCTCAACGTCTCGCATCGCATGCTGGTCGGCGTCGAGGCGGTGAACGCCGTCATCGCGGGCAGCGCCGATTTCACCATCAGCACGGGGCCGGTTTTCCTGCGCGCGGCCGCCAAGGGGCAAAGGCTGCTGGCGATCGCCAATCTGATCGACCGGCCGCTGGTCGAGCTGGTGCTGCGCAAGGATGTCTACGACGCGCTGCATGTCACTGACGGCATGTCGCTGGCGCAGCGCGGTGCGTTGCTCAAAGGCAAGACCATCGCGATCCAGGGCGTCGGCAGCATCATCCATGCCTGGGAGCGCTTCGTCGCCGCGCGCGGCGGGCTCGATCCCGAGACCGACGTCCGCATCGCGCCGATGGACCCGCCGGCGATGCTGGGCGCGCTGCAGACCAAGGCGGTCGACGGCTTTGCGACGTCGCCGCCGTTCACGACCCAGGCCGTTCTGAACGGGAGCGCGATGATGCTCGCCAGCGCGCCGCAAGGCATCGCGCCCGACATGATCCCGTTTCCCTACGGGCTGGTCATGACCGAGCCCCAGACCTGCCAGCGCGACCCCGACAAGTGCCGGCGCGTGATGCGCGCGCTCGCCGCGGCGACCAAGATGATCCGCGACCAGCCGGAAAAGGCGCTCGGCATTCTCAGCAAGCGCTTCAACCGGATGGATCCCAAGGTGCTGGAGACGGCGTGGACGACCGTGTCGCAGGCGCATGCCAGCGATCTGCGCGTGACCCCGGCGCTGCTCGCCAAAGGCGACCGGATGAATGTCGAGGCGAAGCTGCTCGACCCCAAGGACCAGCTTAAATCCTATGACGGGCTCTACACGGACAAGTATTTGCCGTGAACGGCATTATGCCTCGGCGAGCGAATAGCTCGTGCTACGCCCGCCGGCGGGATCCTTAACGAGGATATCCAGCTTGATCAGCGCTTCGATGTCGCGCAATGCCGTGTCGGGCGAGCATTTCGTGATCGCCGCCCACTTGGTCGACGTCAGCTTGCCATCGAATCCATCGAGGAGTCGGTTCAGCATCGAACGCTGCCGCCCGTTTAAGGTGGCAGAAGCATGCCGTTCCCAAAAACGGGCTTTCCCAAGTGCGCCGGACAGAAGTATGTCCGCATTTGCCAAGGCGCGATCAAGACAGCCGATGAACCATCCGAGGTGCGGCGTGATGTCCAGATCGCCTTTCTGCGCTTCTTCGAGATAGTCGTAATAGTCATTTCGTTCGCGCCAAATTTGGGCGGCCATACTGTAAAAGCGCTGCGCGCTTCCCTCCGAGCGGGCTAAGGCCATATCGGCGATGGCTCGACCCATGCGGCCATTTCCATCCTCGAACGGATGAATGGTCACGAACCAAAAGTGAGCGATACCGGCTTTCAGGACGGGGTCAAGTGTCTTGTCCGCTTGGTTGTACCAGGCCAGAAACTCTTTCATCTCGTGCTCGATCCGCTTCCCTTCCGGGGCCTCAAAATGCACGCGCTCGATGGGCCCTTTCTGCGAGACGACCTGCATCGGATCGGCTTCGGGCGGACGCCATGCCCCAACCGCGATATTGTGCATGCCGCTGTGACCCGTCGGGAACAGTGCCGCATG
>DATLUE010000170.1:0-8831 GCA_035533255.1 Allostellaceae bacterium
CTCCCTCTCCCCGCTGGGGAGAGGGTTGGGGTGAGGGGGACTTTTACCCGCAGGAACCCCTCAGCCGAGGCTGAGGCGGATGGGGTTGCGATGCGATTTCTTGATCGCGTCGAGCGGGGTCTTGATCGCGTCCTCGGCGGATGCGGCCGCGCCGTCGGCAGCTTTCTCGATCCCGCGGGCGGTCAGATATTTCGGCGGCGCCGGCTCGTCGGCGATCTTCTGCAGGAGCCCGGCTTGCTTTTCGACGCGTTTCGATAGCGCCGCGATGCGGGTACCGAGCCGATCGAGCTTCGCCAGCAGGTCGCCGCGCCCGCCAGCAACCGCGAGCATTTCCTCGCCGGCGGCACCGTCGTCGACGGCGTCATTGCCGGCATCGGCGCCGTCGCTCGCTTGGTCGCCGGCATCGTCACCAACGGCGGCGTGGCCGGGGCAGCTCGCGCCGAGCGCGACGGCGGTATCGTGCATGCTTTGGATGCGCGCGAGATCGGCCTCGGAATTGCGCGCCCCGACTTTGCCGACCGCGCCGCCCGCGGCCTTATAAGCATCGATCAGCGCTTCGGGATTGGCGGGGCGATCGACCAGGCTGATCTCGGTGAGGTCGACGCCGGTGATGAGCGATTTGTTGAGCGCATCGCGCTGCGTCACGCGGCCGCCGATCGAGAGGCCCTTGTAGACGCCTTCCTTCACCTTCGCCCAGGCGTCGTCGTCGACCACCTTGGCCGATAGCCGCAGCCCCTTGTCGTCGAGATCGGCGCTCTTGACGACACCGACCGCCGAAAGCTGGTGCATCTCGCGAATGTTGGCGAATTGCATATAGGCGGGCAGCGCCGCCTCGATCGCGGCGCGCGTCACGACCTCGCCTTGGCTATCGCGCGCCTCGGTGGTGGCGTAGCCGTAGACGAGACGCTGCTCGCGGTCGAGTTTTTCGAGCGGCAAAAAGATTTGCATGTGCGGTTCCTCTCCGGTTGAAAATTTAGGCAAAGAAAAAGGCGCCCCCAAAGGCGCCTTTTGGCGACGACGAACGCGGCTGCGCCGCTATCGTTTATCTATAAATGCAGACCTACGTCCTGGCGCCTTTGCCGGCCAGCGCGTCGTCGCGACCGATGGAGCTTAGATCGTCACTTACGCCAGACGACGTAGCTTTCGTGATCGTACGCAGAGATATAGACCTCCTGCGTCTGCGCAACGATGTTGCGGATCGCCTGATCGTCTTGAACGGTCAAATCGGCCGGAAGCTTGCTCGCGACGAACGGGTAAAGCGAGAACGCCGCAACGAAAAGGAATCCGCCAATGGACGACATCGCGGTGTCGATGCGCGCTTCATCCGCATCCTTTGCTTCCACGAAATGATAAACGAAATCGTCGTGAAAGAATTCTGGAGCTTTCTGCGCCGTAACAACCCGGTCGCGTTTGCGTCGACCCCAAGGCTGATCGAAGACGAGTACGCCTTCAGGATGAGCGCGACAGGCCGAAAGCATCCGCTCCACAAGCCAGCGGTCGGTGAAACGCGTTCGCACGAGGCCGCCGGTATCGAATTGCATGGCGCGCGACGCGCTAGTTCCTTCCGGTATTACTGCGAAGACAGTGCCGCGTTTCATGACGAACGGTAACATTTCTCTGCAGAAACTGGTTTCGCTTTCCAGACTCGAGCGGACGTAATTGAGCCCGACTTGGCCCAAAGGCAGTTCGACGAGCTTCGCGATTGTGGCGGGTGTCGTCGTCGTCATCGGGATACCTGCATTATGCCTTAGGCTCTAAGCGACCATCGGGAAACCAGCGATACCAATCATGACTGCCGCCCGGCTGGTAATCCCAATGGGGACCTTCAGGCGGGCCATGATCCTCGTCAGGTCGAAGAGTTTCCTTCGTACTCTTATTGTACCAGCTACCCTCGCGACTTCCAGGCTGCGGATTGTTGCCTCTCCATTCGTAGCCTGGTCCGGGCGATTTCGTGGGATCGGTCGGGTATTCGGGAAGCGGCGGCCGAATGCCCGCCAACGGCTCGTCGGAAATAAACGGCGGTCTTCCTGTGCGACCTGAGTAGCAGCACCGCCCGTCGGGACCTGATTGGTGCTCCCGATCCGGACTGGCTTTTGCCCGTGATCGCTGCCGCCCCCGTCGCCGGTCCATCGTCCGTGGTCGTCACGCGGCTCGTCGGGGTTGAAATTGTATTTGTCGAAGGACACCGGAGATCGACGGGGACAGTCGCAGCATGCACCTAGTCCGACGGCGGCATCGTGGAGGCGTTGGACTCGCTTCAGGTCCATTTTCAATCACCCAGTGCAGCAGCGGCGCCAGGCCTTCGGCGAGCGCCACATCCTGGGCGTTCTCCGCGGTCGCGCGATTGACCTGCGGCACGAATGCCGAGGGCGGCACCGAGAAGGCGTAGCACACCACCCGCGCCAGCCATTCGTCGAACGCGTCTTTCAACGCGACAACCCGGCCGACCGCTCTTCGCGCTCGGCCCCTCTAGGGTTCAATCGCGAAGAGCGATTGAACGGGTCGTCCGCGCACCGGAACGAAGGTTTTGGCGACGCCGCCCGGCACGAATTTGGCGTGCCGCCGCTCGGCCGTGTCGCCGGAATTGAGGCTGTCCCAATAGGCCTGGAATTGCCGTATCTGATCGGGGTTCCGACGATCGGCCGACCGCTCTTCGCGCTCGGCCCCTTTAGGGTTCAATCGCGAAGAGCGATTGAACGGTCGTCCGGGCACGCCGATCAGCGCCTCGGGAATATTGCCCTCGGTGTAATATTGAAGCTGATAGATCTGCCGGCGCAGCGCGATGTTGACGCTCATCTGCACTTGCTCGACCGGCGAGAAGCCGTAGGCCTTGTGAACCCGCGGATTGCGCGGCGCGTAGATCAGCTCGTCCGCCGTGTAGTCGACCGCCGGCAGGCCTTTGAGGATTTGCTGATAGGCCGGCAGCGGCGGCCCGTCTACTTGAGCGCGGCCTCCAGCGACGCAACGAGGTCTTTGATCTGTTGCGGGTTCGCGCTCATCCGCGTCGGATACTCCCAATCGCCGATCCCATCAAACGTCGCTTTCATGCAATTGATGAAGACACGCGCTTCTGCCGCCGCCAGCGTCATCCGATATCCGTCTTCTGCGATCCGTTGAATCTTCATAATCGCACCTATGGCTTACGCAGGAGATCGTCGACATACCGCTGGCCCGGAATCATTCGGGATGCAGGCGGCGTATCTGGCGGTTCCGTGCTGAGGTAACCAACCGTTGCGTGGTACATGGGCCGGATCTGATCCAACAGGCGTTCAACGATCTCTTGATCGACGCCGATGGTCCCTTTGAAGTCTTTGACACCGAAGCCCGCGCAACACTCGTTGAGCGTTTGGCCGAACCATCCAAATTCTTCGGTGGTCATGGCAATTTCGAGATTTCTATCATCAAGTTTTGTGATACGCATTATTTCACCATTGGGTCAATGTCGATCATCGACGTAGCCGTGCTTCCGCGTCGGCCGGAATATAGTCGATTACTCCGGCGAGGCCGGATTGATAATGACAAGGGTGTTCGACGAGGGCTGATAGAATACGGCCTGCCCATTTGGGGCTATTTGAGCGCGTTCCGTCTCCGTAACACGCTGCGCCAGCGTCTGCAATTCCACCTGACTGCCGATCTCGGGAAATTCGCCTTGCTCGATGACGTGCTTGTCGTAGGCATGCTCAGCCGCTGCAGCAGCATTATCCTCGATCGCGCGATCGAGCGCGTCTTGCATGTTGTTGACGTCAATGCCGCTCGGGCTCCAACCCGGGGCCGTGACGAACGGGGTCAATACCGCGTTTGACGGATCGATCGCGCTCAGCTTGCTGCGCGCGGCGTTGTAGAGCGCCGCTCGGAGTGGCGCGTTGGGATCGGATTCTTCCTTGTCTCGTTCCTTGTCTTCCTCTTGCGGTAGCCGTGTTCTGCGCCAAATGCGTTGGCGACAGGTCCTAGGTCAGCCGCGCCTCAATCTGCGAGAAGAGACCTTTTACCTCTTCGATTTTTGCGCCGAACCGAGAAGGAAACTCTCGTGGACCGAGAACACGCTCGGTTTCGTTCATGCAGTTCACGAATATACGGGCCTGTTCAGTTGTCAGATCGACGCGAACTTTGTCGTCGTTGAGACGCGCGATCTGCAAAACATCAGTTTCTCCGCTCGTTTTTGTCGTCGCATCACCGAGTTGATCCAAGAGACCCGAGACGAGTGCTTTGGGAGCCCCGATTGTTCCCACGAAATCGACGATACGAAAGCCGTGGCAACATTCATTGAGACACTGTTTAATGAGATATCGCTCATCATCGGTAATAGCGATGGAGATTTTACCTGATTCATTTTGAACCTGCATCGGATCACCTTACTTCTGTCTAACGAGTTGGTTGACGTACGCCTGACGATCCTCAGGCCTAAATATGTTGTCCTCGGATGGGTATCGGAGATTAACGATGACCAAAGTGTTGGACGAAGATTGATAGAAGATCACTCGGCCCCTAGCAACAGGTACCGCCGGGGAAGTACTGATCACCTGCTGGGCAAGGAGTTGCAGCTCGACCTGACTTCCAATTTCCGGAAATTCCGCCTGTGCGTCAACGTGTTTATCATAAGCATATGACGCCGCCGCTTCGGCATGATTCTCGATCGCGCGATCGAGCGCGTCTTGCATGTTGTTGACGTCAATGCCGCTCGGGCTCCAACCCGGGGCCGTGACGAACGGGGTCAATACCGCGTTTGACGGATCGATCGCGCTCAGCTTGCTGCGCGCGGCGCTGTAGAGCGCCGCTCGGAGTGGCGCATTGGAATCGGAGTCTCTATCGTCTCGATCCTTATTTTCTTCCTGCGCAACCTGCCTAGGTGCGGTATCGTCACCGCTGCCACCATCGCCGCTCGGGGCGAACTGGCCGCCATTCGGGCCGGGGCCGTAGTGGTTCGGGTTGAAGCGCTGCAGCTTGTCGCTGCTATTCGGCGCCGCGCCCGCGCCCGTCAGCGGCATCAGGCCGTGCGCGGTTTGGATTTTCGGCTGCTCGCCGCCCGCGACGGGCGGCAAGCCCAGCTCGGCGCGCACCTCGTTGATGCTCTTGATGCCGGTCTTGACGTAATCGGCCGCGATGGTCGCGGTCGCCGAGGGATCGGCGTCGCGGTCCTGGTCCCAGGCGAATTCCAGATCGCTGGCGCCGAATTCCTCGGCGATCACCCGATCGATCAGATGCTTCACCCAGTGCAGCAGCGGCGCGAGGCCTTCGGCGAGCGCCACATCCTGCGCGTTCTCCGCGGTCGCGCGATTGACCTGCGGCACGAACGCGCTCGGCGGCACCGAGAAGGCGTAGCACACGACCCGCGCCAGCCATTCGTCGAACGCGTCTTTCAGTGCCGGCTCGCGCACCGGAACGAAGGTTTTGGCGACGCCGCCGGGCACGAATTTCGCGTGCCGGCGCTCGGCCGTGTCGCCGGAATTGAGCGAATCCCAATAGGCCTGGAATTGCCGGATCTGATCGGGGTTCCAAGTCTCGGGCACGCCGATCAGCGCCTCGGGAATATTGCCCTCGGTGTAATATTGAAGCTGATAGATCTGCCGGCGCAGCGCGATGTTGACGCTCATCTGCACCTGCTCGACCGGCGAGAAGCCGTAAGCCTTGTGAACGCGCGGATTGCGCGGCGCGTAGATCAGCTCGTCCGCCGTATAATCGACCGCCGGCATGCCTTTGAGGATTTGCTGATAGGCCGGCATCGGCGGCGCCGGCGTCCGGCCCCAATCGTCGATCAGCCGCTTGACGGTCGCGCCGTCGAGCAGCTCGAGCGCCCAGAGCGCGCCGCCGCGCGTGCGGCGCTTGTAAAGCGTCGGCGCGTCGATGACGAGCAAATCCTCCAAGAGCATCCGCAGCCAGGTCGCCCAGCCATGCTGCCGGTCGGGGCAGCGAAAAAACGCGGTCAGCGCGGCGACGCGCGGGTCGGCATCCGCGACGTCCGAATTCGCTGCGAGGCTGCGCGGGCGAATGCGCCAGGTCTGGCGCTCCATCTGGTCTTTGCGCGTCTCGATCACGAGGCGCATCAGGTCGAACGCATCCGCCAGCGCGCGCAGCTCGGCAAAGCCGGTCGGCTCCCAGCTTCGCGGCGTCGCCGCGAGGTTGAAGCCGAAGGGGTAATCGAATTGCCGACCCGCGACCTCGGGCGGCGCTTGCGGCGGCAGCGGGTGCTGCGGGCCGAACCAAGCGGCGGGCGCGTTGCCGGTCAGCACATAGCCGGCGCCGCGCGCGAGGCGCGCGAGGAAGCGTTCGGGCATGGGGAACTCCGAGTGGACGCGACGTCCGAGAAGAGCTGTCAGCTATCAGCCGTCAGCTATCAAAATCGGTCTTTCCATTCGTCATTCCCGCGCAAGCGGGAATCTAGGAAGACAGCGTGGTGTTGCCCTGGGTCCCCGCTTTCGCGGGGACGACGGGAAAAGCTAAGAGCTGAAAGCTGATAGCTGATAGCTGACAGCTACTTCGCGCTCAGCGTTCGGTAATACGACAGCAATCCCGGCTCGGCATTGCCGAGCATCAGCTCGCTCAGCGCCCAGACCAGCGCGTCGACGCGATCGGGCGAGGCGCTGTGCGACAACGGCCCGCCGGTGAAGGCGCACATCTGATCCTCGAGCGCCGGGAAGGAACCGACGTGATGGATGCGGCCCTGCTGGTAAAGCGCGGCGACCGGCTCGGCGCGGGCGAGCTTGCCGCGCGAGGCATGAACCGGCCGGTAGGAAATTCCGGCATCGAGCACCCGCAACGTCGCCTCGACCATCGCCCCGCCATTGTTGACCTCGGCAACGATGCGATCGGCGCGATGCGCGCGATAGGCGTCGATCGCGCGTGCCGCCCAATCATGCGGCGAGAGCCGCCCCGAGAGATCGTCGAGCACATAGCCCGCCCCGTCCTGGCCGAGCGCGGCAACGACGATGCCGGTCTCGTCGGCATCCGCGCTCGCACTGGCCGCGGGATCGATCGCGACGACGATGCGGCGCAGCGCCGGCCCTCCACCCTCGCGCCACGCCTCGACCCGATCGCGCTCGATCGCGTCGCGCGACCACAGCGCGCCCGGCATATCGTCCAAGAGCTCGGCATCGAGCTCCTGGCGGCCGAGCCGCGTGCCCTCATATTGCTGCAAGATCGCGGTCAGAAATCCCGGCGCCAGATTGGCGACATTGTCGCGCGTGGTGCCGCGCGTCACGACGCAATCGGGCGACGCGAGCAGCGCGCGAATGAGCTTCACCGGCTTGGGCGTGGTGGTGACGACCGCGCGCGGGTTCTCGCCGAGGCGCAATCCCATCATCAGCATGTCCCAGGCGGCGGGATAGCGCCACGCCGCCAGCTCGTCGCACCAGGCGGCATCGAATTGCGGGCCGCGCAGCCGGTCGGGCTCGTCGGCCGAGAACAAGGTCGCCACCGCGCCGTTCGGCCAGGTGAGCTGGCGCGTCGTCGGCGCGAATGCCGGCCGAACCTCGGCCGACGCAATCGATAACAGCCCGCTCTCGCCCTCGACCATCACCAGCCGCGCGTCGCGCGCCGTGGGCGCGACCAGCGCGATGCGTTTCGCCGCGCCGTTTTCGGCCTGCGCCCGCACCCATTCGGCGCCGCTGCGCGTCTTGCCGAAGCCGCGGCCGGCCAAGAGCAGCCACACGCGCCAATCGCGCCCATCCGCCAATTTGGCGGGCGCAAGCTGCTCGGGCCGCGCCCAAACGCGCCAGTCACCCAGCATGCTGCGCGCGTTTTCTGTGAGCAGCGGCGCCTGCTCGAGATGCGCCGCAAGGCGCGCGGCTTGGGTGGGAGTGATCATGCTATCGGCTATCGGCGGTCAGAAATCGGTGGTTGGTGCCGCGATTCACTTTCTCCTCACCCTGAGCGGAGCGAAGCGTAGTCGAAGGGCGCACAATGGTTTTGCAACATTGCATGACTAGCCTGCGCCCTTCGACTTCGCTCAGGGTGAGGTGGTTATGAGTCATGGCTCCCTATCCTTCGTCTTCCCCGCGCGCGATGCGTAAGAGCCGCTCGCGCAGCTCGGCGTTCGCGGCTCTGCGGTCGCGGTCGTCATTGTCCGGCGGGGCGAGCGCGGTCTTGCCGCCGATCATGCCGAGATGGCGCGCCAGCGCGTTGAGCGCGGCGAGCTTGTCGTAGAGCTTCAGCCGCACGACCTGGCCGTTGCCCTTGCGCTGGATATCGGCGACCGCCGCGGTCTCGTCGGCATCGAGCAGCGATTTGTCGCGCAGCGTCATGCCCTCGGGACCCCAATCGACGTAATCGCGCATGTTGGAAAACGCCATGCGGCCGAGCTCTTCCAGCACACGATCGGCCGAAAGCCGGCGCTTGGCGGCAATCTGCTCTTTGCCTTTCGCGACCAGCGCCGCGATCTCGGGCTCCGCCAGCAAGCGGCTGGCGGTGTTGGCGGCCGTGCCCAGCGAGTAGCCCGCGCGGCGCGCGGCCTCCTTGCCGTTGAGATCGATCAGATACTCTTTGGCGAAGAGACGCTGGCGCTCATTCATGGCGCCGGTTCGCGCTCGGCGTCGCGCGGCGGCGGCGCCTTGCCGTCATCGGATCGGCGGCGCGGATCGAGCAGGCGCGCGAGTGCCTCGAGCGCCTTCAGCTTGTCGAACGTCTTGAGGTGGAGGGTCGCGCCGTCGCCGTCCGTCGCCTCATCGATCAGGGCAATGGCGGCAGCGGCCTCGTCCGACAGCGCGGCGGCATCGGCGATCGCGGCGCCGTGCGGCCCCCAATCGGCGAGCTGGCGCAGATCGGCGAAGGCAATGCGGGCGTATTCCGCCAGCACGCGCTCGCGGGTGATGCCGGTGCGCCGGGCGCGCGCCGCCATC
>DATLUE010000171.1:0-3762 GCA_035533255.1 Allostellaceae bacterium
AGGTCATGAACGATCCTTTGTCGGCTTGAGATAGGGGCGGGAGCGACGGCTGGCAAGGACGCGCCCCGTGGTCCTGGCGCGACCACTCCGCCTTCGACGAGACGCTTGCCGAGGCGGCGGGACGCTCGCTAAGCTTGGTCATCCGAAAAAAACAGGAGGCGTTCATGGCGATTGCGGTAGGCGACAAAATTCCCTCGGCGAAGCTCAAGACCATGACGGCGGAAGGTCCCAAGGACATCTCCACCGACGAGATTTTCAACGGCAAGAAAGTCGTGCTGTTCGCGGTGCCGGGCGCTTTCACCCCGACCTGCTCGGCCAAGCATTTGCCGGGCTTCGTCGAGAAGGCCGCCGAGATCAAGGGCAAGGGCGTCGACACGGTCGCCTGCCTCGCGGTCAACGACGCGTTCGTGATGGGTGCCTGGGGCAAGGCGCAGAGCACTGACGGCAAGGTGCTGATGCTCGCCGACGGCGCCGCTGCTTTCACCAAGCAATTGGGGCTCGAGCTCGATCTCACCGGCCCCGGCATGGGCGTGCGCTCGAAGCGCTATGCCATGATCGTCGACAACGGCGTTGTGAAGGCGCTCAACGTCGAGGCGCCGGGCGCGTTCGAGGTCTCCAGCGCCGACGCGATCCTGAAAGCGCTTTAATCTTCGCTCGCACGGCCCCGCGCTTGCTCGACACCCTGTCGGGCAAGCGCGTCGGCGCGCTCGTTCTCGACATGGCCGGCATGGCCCTTCACCCAGTGAAATTCGACTTTGTGCTGCGCCAGCGACGCCTCGAGCCGCTGCCATAGATCGACATTCTTGACCGGCTTCTTGTCGGCGGTTTTCCAGCCATTGCGCTTCCATTTGTGGATGTAGCGGGTGATGCCGTCGCGCACATACATGCTGTCAGTATGGAGATGCGCCTCGCTCGGCCGGGTCAGCGCCTCGAGCGCGGCGATCGCCGCCATCAGCTCCATGCGGTTGTTGGTGGTGGGATTGGCCGAGCCGATCAGCTCTTTCTCCTGGCCCTTGGCGATCAGGATCGCGCCCCAGCCGCCGGGTCCCGGATTGCCGCTGCACGCGCCATCGGTGTAGATGTCGACCCGCGTCAGCGGCGCCGTACTTGGCGGTGCCTCGCTCACGGGTCGAGCCCATAGGCGCTGCAGCGCGTGATGCCGCGATGGAAGCGCAGCTTTTGCCGATATTCGAGCGGGTCCTTGGGCTTCACCAGCGCGCCCGGCGGATGATTGAGCCGGTCGTAGAGCCGCGTCAGGAGGAAACGCAGCGCACTGCCGCGTGCGAGGACCGGCAGCGCCGCGAGCTCTTCCGGCGTCAGGGCGCGCGCCGCGCTATAGCGGCGCAGCAGCAGCTTTGCCTTGGTGACGTTGAAGCTGCCATCGGCCTCGAAGCACCAGGCATTGAGGCAGATCGCCAAATCATAGGCGAGGAAATCGTTGCAGGCGAAATAGAAGTCGATCAGCCCCGAGACGTCCTGGCCGCGAAAAAAGACATTGTCGGGGAACAAATCGGCATGGATCACGCCTTGCGGCAGGCCGTGAGGCCAGAGCCGGCCCAGCTCGTCGAGCTCGTCGCCGATCTCAGCGGCGAGGCCGGGGGCGATCTCGTCGGCGCGCGCCGCGCACGATAGGTAGAGCTTGCGCCAGCCCGCGAGCGACAGCGCGTTGTCGCGCCGCGGCTGGAAATCGGCGGCGGCGCGGTGAAGCTGGGCGAGCGCCGCGCCGATCGCGCCGCAATGATGGGCCTCGATGCGGCGCGGCCACATGCCGTCGAGAAAGCTCATGATCGCGGCCGGCCGCCCGCACAGCCGGCGCAGCGCCGTGCCGTCGCGCGCGTGGACCGGGGTCGGGCAGGCGACGCCCTTCCCCGCGAGATGGTCGAGCAGCGCGAGGAAGAACGGCAGGTCGGCCGGAGCGACCCGCTTTTCGTAAAGGGTCAGGATGAAGATGCCGCGCTCGGTGCGCAGCAGATAGTTCGAGTTCTCGACGCCTTCGGCAATGCCCTTGCACGAGATCGGCTCGCCGAGCGCGTAATCGGCCAAGAAAGCCCGAAGCTCGTCGTCGGGAACGTCGGTGTAGACAGCCATGCGCGAGCGCTCGCCGATTGCGGTGTGTGCGGTGCGGCCGGTGCTTGTGCGGTCGGCACGCGTCGAATAAAGTGCGGGCCGCATCATCCGACCGCCGCCGCGAGCGAGCAAGCGAATACCGAACCCCACACGCAAGGAACAGGAGATGACGGGATCGACACAGGCAAAGCGCGCCTCCCGGGGCCGGAGCGTCGCCGTGTCGAGCCTGGCCGCTCTGGCCGCGATCGTGCTCGCGGGCTGCGAGGATTTCGGCGGCCGCGTGAACACCTACACCTGCCCGGCTACCACGACGGTGCCGGAGCTGCAGACTCTGGCGCTACTTCCGCCCGGCGGCAACGCCCGGTCCATAATCTCGGCCGGACGGGTCAATGCGGTGACCGCGACCTGCGATCCCGATGGCGACAAGGGCGTCGTCAGCCGTCTCGCGATCGAATTCACGGCGCTGCGCACCACGCCCGCCATCACCCATCTCGACCTGCCGTATTTCGTCGCCCTCGCCGATAGCGCCGGCAATATTCTCGGCAAGCGGCTATTCGTCGTCCGGGTCGATTTCGCGCTTCAGACGCCGGTCGCCAAGTCGACCGACGATGTCACCGTGCATCTGCCACTGCGCAACGAGCAGCTCGGCAACATCTATACCTTGGTGGTCGGCTTCCAGCTCAATCGGAGCCAGCTCGACTATAACCGCGCCCATCTGCAGTGAGCCGGTTCGCCGATCCCGCCGCGCGTTTCGCCCGTCATCGCCGCGAGGCGGCGTGATGCCGACGCAGCGCGCCCCGAGGGTCAAGCGCGCGGCGCGGCGCAAGCCGCCGGCCTTCCCCGGGATCGAGCGGATCGTCGATCGCGGCGAGCGGCGGCTCGATTTCTACCATCGGCTGCTGACCGTGCCGTGGTGGGTGCTGTTCGCGCTGCTCGCGGTCGGCTACCTCGCATTCAACCTGGTGTTCGCCGGGCTCTATCTGCTGCAAGACGGCAGCATCGCCGATGCCCGGCCGCATTCCTTCCTCGACGCGTTCTTCTTCAGCGTCCAGACGATGGCGACCATCGGCTATGGCGAGATGCGGCCGGCGACGCTCTACGCCAACCTCCTGGTGACGGTCGAGGTGCTGCTCGGCATGACCGGGCTCGCGGTATCGTCGGGCTTGCTGTTCGCCCGGTTCTCGCGGCCGACCGCGCGGGTGATGTTCAGCAAGGTCGCGGTGATCGTCACGCATGACGGCATGCCGAGCCTCATGTTCCGCGCGGCCAACCAGCGCCGTAACCAGATCCTCGAAGCCCAGGTCACGGTCATGCTGCTGCGCGACGAGATCAGCGGCGAGGGCGTCGAGATGCGGCGCTTTCACGACATGGCGGTCGCGCGACCGCGCACGCCGATGTTCGCGCTGACCTGGACCGTCATCCATCCGATCGATGCGGCGAGCCCGCTTCGCGGCGAGAGTCGCGAGAGCCTGTTGCTCTCGCATGCGCAGATCGTGATCAGCATCGTCGGCATCGACGAGACGTTCTCGCAGACCATCCACGCGCGCCATACCTACGAGGCATCCGAAATCCACTGGAACCGGCGCTTTGCCGACATCCTGGGGCGCACCGAGGACGGCCGCCGCAGCATCGATTATCGGCGCTTCCACGACACGGTCGAAACCGACCACGATGCCCGGAGCGCCGCCTCGTCGC
>DATLUE010000172.1:0-8027 GCA_035533255.1 Allostellaceae bacterium
CCGATGGCGCCTACGATCGCCGCACGCTCCTCGACAAGGCAGCTTTCCTCGACTTCGTGGTCGAGGTCGTGCGCCGAACCGACATCGATCCAGGGTTCAAGGTCATTCCCCGCCGCTGGGTGGTCGAGCGCAGCTTCGGCTGGTTGACGCGATATCGCCGCCTCGTCCGCGATTACGAAGAGCGCCTCGACGTCTCCGAAGCCATGATCTTCATGGCCATGGGAAACCTGCTCCTCCGCCGGATAACTCATCCATGACCTTTCTCAAACGGACTCTAAGGACATTTGCCACTCCTGTCATTTACATGGAAGAGGAGCAGCTTTGGGAAGAACTTGATCGCATTGTCAAGAACGGCGAGGACAACTTTGCGTCGCTTCAAACAATACCGCGTGACCAACTGGTCTTCGCGGCCTATCGGATGCTCCTGCTGTTGACCGTCTCTCTGAAACAGCCAGTCTTCAAAGAGGAACGAGAATGGCGTCTCGTCCATCTTCCTTTTGAAGACCCGTCGCGGCACGTCACGAAACAGACGGAAGTGATCGGTGGTATTCCTCAGATTGTTTATCGAATCAAATTTGAGAACAAGCCTGCGGACGAGATAGCAGGTATTTCGTTGGCTGAATTGATAGATCACATAATCATTGGTCCCGCGCAGTTTCCGGGTCCAATTTATGCCGCGCTTGTTGAAGAGTTGAGCCAGGCCGGCGTGGAGAACGCAGCAGCTAAGGTTGGCTTTTCCAATATTCCGCTGCGCGTCTAATTTGTCAAAACATGCAATCCGGCTGGAACGCAGCGTATTCCAAGCGTCAGCTCCGCCCCCGCAGCAAAAATAACCCCTGCGCCGCCAGCAGATTCGCGAGGCGGCCGCGCGGGTTGAGGCGATAGGGGCGGCCGAGATCGTCGAGGGTGACGCTGCGCTCGACCGCGATGCTCTCTTCGTCGCACAGATCGACGAAATCGAGCAGCGTGCAGAGATGGATGTTCGGCGTGTCGTACCAATGATGCGGCAGCACCGGCGTGCGCGGCATGCGGCCTTCGATGAGAATCCGCATGCGCATGCGCCAATGGCCGAAATTCGGGATCGACACGATCGCATGCCGGCCGATGCGCACGAGATGATGCAGCACCTCGCGCGGGTTGCGCGTCGCCTGCAAGGTCTGGCTGAGGACGATGTAGTCGAACGCATGCGAAGGATAATCGTGCAGGTCGTTGTCGGCGTCGCCCTGGATCACCGACAGCCCGTTGCGCACGCAGGAATTGACGCCGCCCTGGCTCAGCTCCATGCCGCGCCCGTCGACCGAGCGCGCATGGACAAGATAGGACAAGAGCTCGCCATTGCCGCAGCCGACATCGAGGACACGCGAGCCGGGATCGATCATGTCGGCGACGAGGCGCAGATCCTCGCGCAGCGGCGCGGTTGCCGGCGTCAGCCTTGTCGCGTCGGGACTCATCGCCGCCAATCTATCGCCGGATCAGGCCGCGATGCTCGGCGCAGCCGTCGAGGAAGCCTCGAAGAGTCGCGTGGAATTCCGGCTCGTCGAGCAGGAAGGCGTCGTGGCCCTTGTCGGTCGCGACCTCGACGAAGCTGACATTGGCGGCGGCGGCGTTGAGCGCGTGGACGATCTCGCGATTCTCCGCGGTCGGATAGAGCCAATCGCTGGTGAACGAGATCGAGCAGAAGCGCGTCTTGGTGTCGGCGAAGGCGTTGGCGAGCACGCCGCCATGCTCGGCCGCGAGATCGAAATAATCGCAGGCGCGGGTGATGTAGAGATAGGAGTTCGCGTCGAACCGGTCGACGAAACTCATGCCTTGATGGCGCAGGTAGTTCTCGACTTGGAAGTCGGCATCGAAGCCGAAGGTCAGCGCCTCGCGGTTCTGCAAATTGCGGCCGAATTTGCGGTGCAGCGCCTGCTCCGACAGATAGGTGACGTGCGCCGCCATGCGTGCGACCGCGAGGCCGCGCTGCGGCCGGACGCCGCGCGCGAGATAATCGCCGTCGCACCAATTGGCGTCGGCCATGATCGCCTGGCGGCCGACCTCGTGAAAGGCAATGTTCTGCGCCGAATGCCGCGCCGCGGTCGCGATCGGCACGGCGGCGAAGACGCGGTCGGGATAGGAGGCCGCCCATTGCAGCACCTGCATCCCGCCCATCGAGCCGCCGATCACGGCAAAGAGCTGCGCGATGCCGAGCTGGTCGATGAGCTGCTTTTGCGCGCGCACCATGTCGGCGATGGTGATGACCGGAAAGCTCAGATTCCACGGGGCGCCGGTCGCGGGGTTGAGGTCGGCCGGCCCGGTCGAGCCCATGCAGCCGCCCAGCACATTGGCGCAGATCAGGAAATAGCGCTCGGTGTCGAGCACCTTGCCGGGCCCGGCCAAGATGTCCCACCAGCCGGGCTTTCCCGTGATCGGATGCGGCTCGGCGACATATTGGTCGCCGGTCAGCGCGTGGCAGATGAGGATCGCGTTCGAGCGCTCGGCGTTGAGCGTGCCATAGGTGGTATAAGCGATGGCATAGGGCGCGAGGCTCTGCCCCGAATCGAGCGCCAGCGGATCCGCCACGATCAGCCGGAAGCCGGGCCGATCGCGCTCGGAAACAGGCAGCCCGGCGAGGGGCAAAGGCGGGGTCGCAAAGGTGGTCATGCTGCTCAAAGTGGCGGAAATAAGCCCGTGAGGCGCGGCATAGCTAGGAAGCGGGGGCCTAGCCTGTCAACGATTTCTTTGCTTTAACGGCGGTGGCGAAGTATCAGTGTCGCCCGCGATTTTCCGGTATTGGTTCCGATGTCGACCGCCTCGCCCACGCTCGCCGATCTGCGCCGCCGCATCGATGAACTCGACGACGCGCTTCACGACGTCCTGATCGCGCGCGCCGGCGTGGTCGAGGCGGTGGCGCGCTTGAAGCAGCGCGCGGCGACTCCGCCGCTGCGTCCCGGCCGCGAGGCGCAGATATTGCGACGGCTGCTGGAGCGCCATCGCGGCGCGTTTCCGAAGCCGATGCTGGTGCGTCTGTGGCGCGAGCTGCTGGCGGGCACGATCGCCATGCAGGTCGAGCTGACGATCGCGGTCTATGCGCCCGAGAAAGCGACCGGCCTCTGGGATTTGGCGCGCGATCATTACGGCAGCCATACCGCGATGAGCAGCTTCCGCTCGCCGGGCGAGGTGTTGCGCGCGCTGGGCGACGGGCGCGCGATGCTGGGCGTCCTGCCGGTGCCCGGCCAGGGCGAGACCGAGGCGTGGTGGCGCTTCCTGGCCGGCGGCGAAGCGCCGGTGTTGCGCATCATCGCGCGGCTGCCATTCGGCGCGCGCGGCAATGCGCGCAGCGACGGCGGCGATGCGTTCGTCGTGGCGCCGATCGAGCCCGAGGAATCGGGCATCGACCGCAGCCTTTTCCTGATCGAGACCGGCGACGATCTGAGCCGCGCGCGGCTGCTGGCGGCGCTGGGTAGCGCCGGGCTGCCGGCCTCCGTGCTCGCGGCGACCGCGGCCGAAAGCGGCGTTGCGGCGCAGCTCGTCGAGTTCGACGGCTGGCTCGACGCCGGCGATGCGCGGCTCAAGGAAACGCTCGCCGCGCTCGGCGGCAAGATGCTGCGCGTCGTCTGGCTCGGCTCTTACGCGCGGCCGCTCGCCGCTGCCGATCTGGCGATTGCGGATTCGGGCGGATGACCGGCGCGCCGCTCGTCCCGCAGCCGGGCATCCTCGACATCGCGCCCTATGTCGGCGGCGAGGCGAAGGCCCCCGGCTTCGAGAAGCCGATCCGGCTGGCTTCCAACGAAAGCGCGCTCGGCCCCAGCGCCAAGGTGCTCGCCGCCTATCGCGCCCATGCCGAGAATATTTTCCGCTATCCCGACGGAAATTCGACGGCGCTGCGCCAGGCGCTGGGCAAGCTGCACGGCATCGATCCGGCGCGCATCGTCTGCGGCGGCGGGTCCGACGACATCATCAACTTGCTGACCAGCGCCTATGCCGGGCCGGACGACGAGGTGCTCTATGGCCGGCACGGCTTCTCGCTCTATCCGATTGCGGCGCGCACCGCCGGCGCCACGCCGATCGCGGTGCCCGAGAAAGACCTGACCTTCGATGTCGATGCGACCCTGGCGCGGGTCACGCCGAAGACCAGACTGGTGTTCATCGCCAATCCCAACAATCCGACCGGGACCTTCATCCCGCGCGACGCGATGAAGCGGCTGCACGCGGGCTTGCCGAAATCGGTGCTGCTGGTGATCGATGCGGCTTATGCCGAGTTCGTCACCCGCAACGATTACGAGCCGGGAATCGAGCTGGCCGGGCGCGAGCCCAATGTGGCGATGACGCGCACCTTCTCGAAAATCTATGCGCTCGGCGGCTTGAGGATCGGCTGGTGCTATAGCAGCGCCGCGATTGCCGAGGTGCTGAACCGCATCCGCAATCCGTTCAACGTCAGCTCGGCGGCGCAGGCAGCGGGCGTTGCCGCGGTCGCGGATGTGGCGGCGGTCGATCGCGCGCGCCAGCACAACGACATCTGGCGGCCGTGGCTGGCGCAGGAGCTTCAAAAGCTCGGTCTGACGTTGACGCCCGCGGTCGCGAATTTCGTGCTGGCGCGGTTTCCGGGTGGCGCGGGACAAGCCGATGCGGCCTGGGAATTCCTCCGCCAGCGCGGCATCCTGGTGCGCAAGGTCGGGGTCTATCATTTACCCGCGCATCTGCGCATCACCATCGGCAAAGAAGACGAGATGCGCGCGGTGGTCGCGGCGCTGACGGAATTCTTGAGGCCAGCATGAGCGAGCTTTATTTCGAGCGCGTCGCCTTCATCGGCATCGGCCATATCGGCTCGTCGCTGGCGCGGCTGATGCGCCGCGAGAAGCTTGCCGGCACGATCGTCGCCTGCGCCCGCCGCCAGGAGACGCTCGACGCCGTGCTGCGCCTCAAGCTTGCCGAGAAAGTGACCGACGAACCCGCGGTCGCGGTCGCGGGCGCCGATCTGGTCGTCATCGCGACGCCGCTCTCGACCTATGTCGAGATCGGCAAGGCGATCGCGCCGGCGCTTAAAGTCGGCGCCATCGTCACCGATGTCGGCTCAGTGAAAGAGCTGGTGGTGCGCGATCTTCGGCCGTTGCTGCCGCCGGGCGTTCATCTCGTGCCCGGCCATCCGGTCGCCGGCACCGAGAATTCCGGGCCCGAATCGGGCTTTGCCGAGGTGTTCGCCAATCGCTGGTGCATCCTGACGCCGGTTCCGGGCGGCGATCCCGCGGCGCTCGATAAGATCACGCGGCTCTGGCAATCCGGCAGCATGCAGGTCGTCGCGATGGACGCCGCGCATCACGACCGGGTGCTGGCGATCACCTCGCATGTGCCGCATCTCATCGCCTATACGATCGTCGGCACCGCGACCGATCTCGAAGAGACGCTCAAATCCGAGGTGATCAAATTCTCGGCGAGCGGCTTTCGCGATTTCACCCGCATCGCCGCCTCCGACCCGGTGATGTGGCGCGACATTTTCCTCAACAACCGGGAGGCGGTGCTCGAGGTGCTGCAGCGCTTCAACGAGGATTTGACCGCCCTGCAGCGCGCCATCCGCTGGGGCGAGGGCGACAAGCTGGAAGAGCTGTTCACCCGCACGCGCGCCATCCGCCGCTCGATCGTCGAGGCGAAGCAGGCTTAGCGCCGGGGCGTGGGTTGCTTCAGGTAAAGAGCTTGGTCGCCCAGGAGACTGCCGCCGAATAGGCGGTCATATGCGGCAAGGCTGCGACGACGAAGCACGCGCCTCCGATCAGGGTGAAGATCAGCAAACACGCGACGCGGTCGCTCATGGCGGTGCTCATGATGGGGTGACCAACCGATATCCTCAGTGTCATTACATCAACAATTTATGGCATTCCGCGGGCGGCAACTCGGCAGAAGCGGGGTATTCGCGCTAACCTCGCGAATAACCACGGAGGCACAGAGGAGGGGGAGAAAATGGCCTTTTCTCACGGAAGTATGCTGAGTGAACAGGTGATCGGTCTGGCTATCGACGTGCACCGCCAGCTCGGTCCTGGACTTCTCGAATCGGCTTATGAAGAATGTTTGTGCCATGAGCTGAGGCAGAACCAAGTTTCCTATAATCGGCAAGAACCGTTACCGGTGTTTTATAAAGGTGTTCGTCTGGAGTGCGGCTATCGGATGGATATTGTTGTCGCCAACGAATTGATTATCGAGGTAAAGGCTATCGAGCGTCTGATGCCGATTCACGATGCTCAAATGTTGACCTACCTACGCTTAAGTGGGCACCGCGTTGGGTTGCTTATGAATTTCAACAGCGTCGTGTTAAAAAACGGCCTCAGGCGCATCGTTTTGGGATAATCACTTCTCATTCCGTGTGCTCTGTGTCTCCGTGTTGAATCTCGTCCCGCCAAGACAAAAGGAGACCCGCCATGTTCGTGGTCGTGTTCGAGGTCCAGCCCAAGGAAGGGCGCGCGCAGGATTATCTCGATCTCGCCGCCAGCCTCCGCCCCGACGTGGAGCAGATCGAGGGCTTCATCTCGGTCGAGCGGTTCGAGAGCCTGGCACGGCCGGGACGGCTGGTGTCAATCTCCTATTGGCAGGACGATGCGGCGGTGAAGCGCTGGCGCGAGCACAATCGCCATCATCTGGCGCAGCTATCGGGCCGCGACCAGATCTTCGCCGACTATCGCATCACGGTCGCCGAGGTCGAGCGCCAATACGGCATGTTCGATCGCGCCCAGGCGCCGCAGCAATTGGCGTAAGCGCCGGGTCGCGCATGATCCTCAATTCCAGGGGATCGGCGGAATTTCGGCGATCTTGGCCGGGCCGAGAAACACTTGCCGATTCTGCATCGTCAGCGGCAGGGTGATCGCCTTCTGGCCTTCGGCGTTGGGTTTCGCCAAAAGCCCCAGCACGGCCTTGGCGGCGCCCGCCTGATCGGGCTTCAGCGTCCCCGTCATCACCGCGACATCGACCGCCGCGTCCTGGCCGGTGATCATCGCCGTAAGCGCGCCCTCGGGCTGCAGCGTGCCGTCGAGCGCCAGCGTTCCCGACGCATCGAGCAGCAGCGAGCCCCAGCGCAGGCGCAGCGATTGCAGCTCGATCGTGCCGCCATCGTCGCGCCAGCGGCCCAGGGCTTGGGCGAACGGCCCGGGCGGCAGCGCGCCTTTGATCTGTGCCGCAAAGGAAAAGCCCGATAGCGTGTTGCCGAAGCCGGGCACCGCGATCGGCAGCGTCGTCTGGCTGACCTGAAGCGCGAGCGCGAGCGCGGTGTCGGTGTGACTTTGCGGCGGGGCGGGCGGCAGCTCGATATGCGCCTCGGCGTCGTTGACGCGGATGCCTTGCGCGAGACCGATGCCCGCGAGATCGAGCGCGGTGACATCGAGCGCCGCGCCATCGACGCCGCCGACATCGACCGCGCCATCGAGGCGCCGGACGTCGAAACCCGCGGTTCCGCTCGGCTCGACGAGGCGCGCGCCGTCGGGCGCGGCGAAGGTCCAATGCTTCAAATTCCACGGCATCGCCCAGACTGAGGCTGCGGCGGCATTCACGGCGACCGGCAGCGGGCGCAAGGTGCCGAAGCTGAGATTGGTGAAGTCGAAGCGAAACGTGCCGGGAAAGCCGCCGATATCGGCATTGTCCCAGCGCACGAGATACCCCTCGGTCGCGCGCGCCTGCGCCCAAGGCACGAGCTGATCGCGCAGCACGCCGGCCATGTACTGCCAATAGGCGGCGTAGGCGATCAGTGCCACGAGCACCAGGCCGGTCAGCGAGAGGACAATGCGACGAAACGCCGACATGTTGCGCATGGAAGGAATTTAGGACCAGCGAGGGTAGAGGCGAAGCGGAATATGGCTATATCCGGTCACATGTTATGTGATAGAGCGAGTGTCGGGGCAGATCGGCTCGAGATCGGAGCAGGGGGTACGGGTGTCGATCGAGAGAAATATTGTTTGTCCTGAAGCATTCAACGCCGGCTCGAATTTGCCTTATGAGTTGCGATCGAAGGATTTCGAGATCGCGATGCAGGACATTTACGATTTTTTCTATGACGTCAACACCGGTTT
>DATLUE010000173.1:0-28430 GCA_035533255.1 Allostellaceae bacterium
ACGACTTCATGAAGCAGCATCCGGACGCGGTGCGCGGGTTCCTCAAAGGCTGGTACGAGACGGTGAACTTCATGGCAACGCACCGCGCCGAAACCGTTCAATTCGAAAAATCGATCGACAATTTTGCGGACGCCGTCAACCAGAAGCAATATGACGCGGTGATGCCGTCGCTGTCGCGCGACGGCACCTTCCCGCCCGACGCCTTGGCCGCCACCGCCCGCTCGATGGTCGATCTGCACATGCTGAAGACCAAGCCCGACATGACGAAATTCGTGACGACGCGTTTTCTGCCGCATCGCGATTGAGCCGGGCGAGACCGCGTCTGTCGAATTTCGACCGCGCCCGCTTTGGCCCCTCGGGCATGCCGAGGGGTTGGGGCGGCGATCCTCAGCTTTTGGCGGCGGTCAGCTTGTCCTGCGTCTTCGTGTCGAAGTCGCTGGCGTCATGCCGTTCGTGCAATTGATCCGCGGGATCGCCGCTCAGGCGGTTGACCTTGCGGCCGCGCTTCACCGCCGGGCGCCCACCGATCAGCGTCGTCCAGCGCTGCAGATTCTTGTAATCCTGCACCGACAAGAATTCGCCGCCGCCATATTGGTTGTACTGGACCAGACCGCCATACCACGGCCAGACCGCGATGTCGGCGATGGTATAACTGCTCCCGGCGACATAGTCGCTTTCCGCCAAACGCCGGTCGAGCACGTCGAGCTGGCGCTTCGTCTCCATCGTGAAGCGGTTGATGGCATATTCGATCTTGGTCTGCGCATAGGCGTAGAAATGGCCGAAGCCGCCGCCGACATAAGGCGTGCTGCCCATCTGCCAGAAGAGCCACGATAGGCATTCGGCGCGCGCGGCGCGCTCGGTCGGCAGCAAGGCGCCGAACTTTTCGGCAAGATAGACGAGGATCGCGCCCGATTCGAAAACGCGAACCGGCTTGGGCTCGGAGCGGTCGAGCAAAGCAGGGATTTTGGAATTCGGATTGACGGCGACGAAGCCGCTGCCGAATTGATCGCCGTCGCCGATCTTGATCGGCCACGCATCGTATTCGGCGCCTTGGTGGCCGAGCGCAAGAAGCTCTTCCAGCATGATGGTGACCTTCACGCCATTGGGTGTCGCCAGCGAGTAAAGCTGCAACGGGTGGCGCCCGACCGGCAGCTCCTTCTCGTGGGTCGGCCCGGCAATCGGCCGGTTGGTGTCGGCGTAGCGCCCGCCATCGGGCTTGTCCCAGGTCCAAACCTTCGGCGGCGTGTAAGAGATATCGGTCATTGTTTCCCTCATGGCGATGGAGCGGCCCCGCTCTCCGCCAGACTACGCCCGGCGAGCGTCGCGGGGCAAAGCCCTTCAACGACGCACAACCCAGGGCTGCTCAGGCGGGGGACTTGATTGAGATCGATCCGGCGCGATAGAGAAGGACCCAGAAGGCTTATCGAGCGCCGCCCGCGCGGGGCGCGCTGGCAGTTTCACGGCGGGGGATACGACGATGACGTTTACACGAGTTGCAGCACGCCTGTTTGTCGGGTTTGCCGCCGCTGCAATCGTCTTTGCCGCGCCGAGCGAAGCCGCGACGACGCTAACCGTGGGATACGGGACTGCCGGCGATTTCCTGCCGCTGCTGGTTGCGAAAGACAAAGGCTTTCTCGCGCAGCACGGTCTCGATGCGAAGCTTATTCCCATTCCCAACGGGTCGATGTCGCCGAGCGCCGTTGAATCCGGCAGTGTCCAGATTGCCTATACGACGCCCTCGATTTTGGTCCTGGCGGTTGCCGGCGGCCTCGACCAGGTTGCCGTCGCCGGCGCCGCCCGTCTCCTTGCGAGCAATCCTCGCACCGCGCTGGTGACGCGGCCGGGCGTCACCGTGACGAAGCCCCAGGACTTGATCGGCAAGCGCGTCGGCGTGCCCGGGCTGAACCAGGCGCTCGACCTGAACATCAAAAAATGGATGCTCGATCACGGCATCGGCCTCGATCGCTACACGCTCGTCGAAGCGCCGTTGCCGCAGCTTCCGGATATGTTGAAGGCCGGTCAGATCGACGCCGCGCCGCTCGTCGAGCCGGTGCTCGGCCGTGCGCTGGCCCAAGGCGACGGCACGAAGTCGGTCGATATCACCTCGATCAACAATCCCGACGAGCTCGGCTCGCTCTGGGAAGCGGGGGGCGCCTGGGCCAACGCCAATAAGCCGGCCGTTGCCGCCTTCCGCGCCGCGCTCGACCAAGCGATCGCCTCTATCGTCGCCCATCCCGACGACGCGAAGACGATCGAGAAGAAATATCTGAAATTCGCCGAACCGACCCTACCGAATTTCGCGACCAAGATCGCGCCGGCGGACTTCCAATATTGGATCGATATTCTGACGCGGCTGAAGCTGCTGCCGCAGCCCGTCGATGCGGCCAAAATCGTCTTCGATTAGAGCGCGCCCGGCAAGCGCGCTCTTGAAGAGGCCGAGAGCAGGAATCCCGCCGTTTGCCCTGGATCCCCGCTTGCGCGGGGATGGCGGCGCGCGGCGACGTCACTTCACCCAGCTCAGCCGGTTGAGCAGGAAGCCTTCGGGCTTCATGTGGTTGCTGTCGACGGCGATGTCCTTGCTGACGACGAGGATCGCCGGCAGCTCGACCAGCGGCATGCCGTAGCGCTCGGCCGTTACCTTGTCGAAGAGCTTCTTGTAGATGGCGTCGCGCTTCGCGGGGTCGAGCTCGCGCGCGGCATCATTGGTCCATTGCGCGAGCTCGGCATCGCCGGTGTAGTTGCGCGAGCTCGGCGCGTAGAAGAACTGCGTCGTGGTATCGATGTCGGGCGCGCCGCCGCCATTGTCCCACAGCGTCACTTGCGTCTGCGCCTTGCCTTCGCCGCGCGCGGTCTGGAACACGTTGACGGTCGCCGCGTTGACGGTTGCGCGCACGCCGATCTTGCGGAAATCGCCCGCCACCGCCTCGGCGATCTCCCGGCCCTGGCCCCAGGTGAGGAGCTCGAGATCGAAGCCGCCGCCGAGGCCTGCCGCCGCGAGCAACTGCTTGGCCTTCGCCGGGTCGTAGCTCACCGGCGGCTCCGACCAGTTGCAGCCGACATGCGCCGGGTGGCACATCGCCTGCATCCGCGGCTGGGCGGCGAATTCCGGCGGCAGCAGCGCCTTGCGCATCGTGGCGACGTCGATCGAGCGCAGCAGCGCCTCGCGCACCCGCTTGTCCTTGAAGACATGAATGCCCGAGCGGTCGGCCGAGTCGAAGAAGATGTAGGAGAACGAGATCGTCGGCGCGACGAACACCTTGTAAGCGGGATTGCGTGCGACGATATCCTTGGCCTCGTCGTAATCGACATGGAAGACGAGGTCGAGATCGCCGACCAGAATCTTGGCGAGCCGGGTCTGCTCGTCGGGAATGGTCGTCACCTCGATGCGGCCGATCTTTGCCGCCGGCTCGTAGCCGCCCCAGTTGTAGTAAGGGTTCTTCACCAGCACGATCTTGCCGGTCGCGGGATCGAAGGATGCGACCTTGTAAGGCCCGGTGCCGATCGGCTTCTGGCCGAAAGTCGTCTTGTCGGCGAGCTGCGAATGATAATGCGCGGGCACGATCTGCGGGCCCGACCAGAGCCGCGCCAGCATGATCGCGGTCGGCTGCTTGGAATAGACCCGCACCGTGTCGGGATCGATTTTCGCGACGTGATCGATCCAGCCGAAGCGCGAATCCTTGAACAGGAAATTGACCTTGGGGTCCATCGCGAATTGGAAGGAGTAGATCACATCGTCGGCGGTCATTTCGACGCCGTCCGAGAATTTGACCCCGCGACGAAGCTTTATCTCCAGCGTCTTGTCGTCGATCTGCTTCCAGCTCTCGGCAAGCTGGCCGCGATAGGTCTTGGTCGCGACGTCGTAGGAGATCAGCGTGTCGAGCACCGCGCGGTCGATGAGGTTCGCTTCCGGGTTGGGATTCAATGTCCCGTCGATCAGGCGGATCGGCTGGTCCACGGCGAGCCGCAGCGTGTCCGTTGCCTTCTCGGCCCGAGCCGTGCCGCCGAGCGCCAGCGGCGCCGCCATGATCGCCGCCAACAGACAGCGTGCCCATATCCGCATCATCGCGATCCTCCCCCCATGTCTTCGTTGCGCCACAGGGTAGCGCGTTCAGGCGCTATGCCAAGGGCGGCCGGCGCCTAAATGAACGGCGGCGGCGTCATACCGAGCAGCGCCTGACCGACGATCTCGTAATTCGTGAACCGCGCCTGCATGTGCTGGGTCACCGTGTGGATGTCGCGGAAGCGGCGCTCGAACGGATTGCCCTCGAAAATCGCGGTCGAGCCGGCGAATTCATAGACCGTCGCGACCACGTCCTTGGCCTCGCGGACGACATGCGTCGAGGCCAGCCTCAAGGTGAGGCGCTGCTCGAGCGTGGGCTCGCCCGAGAGCAGGACCGAAGCCCAGCTCTCGTCGAGCGAGGACATGAGGAACAGCCGCGCCGAGCGCAGCCGCGCGTCGGCGATCGCCATCTGCGACTGCACGGTCGGATTCTCGCGCAAGGTCGCGGTGAAGCGGTACGGCACTTTCGCGCTCGCAAGGCGGATGAAGGCGTCGAGCGCGGCGCGGGCGATGCCGAGCGCCGCGCCGGCGAAGGCATAACCGTAAAGGCTCAAGGTCGAGAAGCGATAAAGCGGCCCCGGCTCGCGGCGCTCGGCGGGGCTGTCCAGCACGAAGCTATAGGCCTCGGGCACGAACAGATCGTGGACGGCGTAATTGTCGCTGCCGGTGCCTTTGAGGCCGATCACGTACCAGGCATCGGCGATTTTGGCGCTGGTTTTCGGGAATAGCATCACGCGCCGCGGCACCGGCGCGCCCTGGGCGTCGAGCCGCGGCGTGCCGTCGGCCTCGGCGATCTGGCAATGGGTCGCGCCGAGCCAGTTGCAATGCGGGCTGCCGCTGGCGAATTGCCAGGTGCCGGTGAGGCGGTAGCCGCCTTCGACCGCCAGCGTCTTCGATCCGGCGCCGAGCGGCGGTCCCCAGGACATGACCGATTGCGGATTGCCGAATATCGCGCGCGCGATCTCGGGCGCGAGATAGGCCGCGGCCGTGGCGCAGCCGCCGCCTTGCGCGACGCACCAGGCGGTACTGGCATCGGCGGTAGCGAGCGCCTCGATGGTCGCGACGAAACCCGGCAGCGCAATCTCGGCGCCGCCAAGCGAGCGCGGCAGGCAGAGGCGAAAGAGGCCGGTGCGATGCAGCGCCGCCAGCACCTCGGCCGGCAATTGCCGCTCGCGCTCGATCCGCGGCGCGGCTTCTTCCAGCAGCGGCGCGAGGTCGCGGGCGCGCGCGCGATAGTCGATGGCGTCCGGCGTCTCGTCTTTCATGGACGGGTTTCCTCCGATTGCGTCATAGTGTCGTCCCGCGCCGCCGCCGATTCAAGGACGCGCCGAGGAGGTCATTCATGGAAGCGAGGCTCAACCCCTACAAGCTGGCGCCCGGCGCCTATCAGGCGCTCAGCGCGATGCAGAAATATGTCGGCGAATGCGGGCTCGAGCCCGCGCTGATGGAGCTGGTGAAGACCCGCGCCTCGCAGATCAATGGCTGCGCCTTTTGCCTCGCGATGCACACGCGCGATGCGCGCAAGGCCGGCGAGAGCGAGCAGCGGCTCTATCTGCTCGATGCCTGGCGCGAGGCGCCGCTTTACAGCGCGCGCGAGCGCGCGGCGCTCGCCTGGACCGAGGCGGTGACGCTGGTCGCCAATGGCCATGTGCCCGATTCGATCTTTGCCGAGGCGCGCCGGGAATTCAGCGAGACCGAGCTGGTCAATCTGACGATGGCGGTGATCGCGATCAACGGTTGGAACCGCATGGCGATCGCCTTCCGCGCCCAGCCGCAAATCGCTAGCCCGTGAACACTTCCATGATGTGGCCGTTCGGATCGAGGAAATAGAAGCCGCGGCCGCCGCGGCGGTGATTGATCGTCATGTCGTCGAGCGCGTCGGGCTGGCTGCCATAGGCGATTTTCTTCGCGCCGATGCGCTCGAAGATGCGGTCGAATTCGTCGCCTTCGACCTTGAAGGCGTAATGGTGCCAGTTGAAATGATCGAAATGATCGTAGTCGAGCGTCAGCCGCTCGTTGATGCGAACCACCGCAAAGTGAGAATGCGCGCCTTCGTAGCGCGCGCCCAGTATCTCGGCGAGCCACTTCGCCGAGGCTTCCTTGTCATGGGCCGGGACAATCGTGTGATTGAGCTCGATCGTCATCGCTGCCTCCTTGCCGCTGCTTAGACGGTAACAATCCTATCGACATAAAGCTTCCAATTGCCGCGTGCGCTGGCGCTCGCCGCTTCGCCCGACAGCCAGGTGCCGGTCGGCTTTCCCGCGCATTCGACGGGCAGGATCATGCCGCGCATGAAGCGCGTCGCCATCTGCGCCGAGCCCCAGGCAACGACGGTGTCCGATCCGGTCTCCCACCACGCCTCGCCCGGCGCCACGTCGCGCACCGATTCGGCGTCCTGCTGCACGTTGAAGCTGCCTTCGAGCAGGCAGCGGATGCCGGGGCCCGGGTGCTGGTGCCGGTCGGCGATCCGGCCCGCGGGCGCGTTGATCTGGTCGAGCCGCAGCAGCCAGCGGCTGGCCGCCGGCATGTGCAGCGTCGAGATGATGCGTGCCATGCGGTGCTGCGACAGCACGCCCTCGCCCCGATGCAAGAGCGGCGCGGCGTTGGGCAGCGCGAGGTCCCAGCGCCACACCTGGCTCCACGCACCGGTCGATTGCAGCGCCACCGGCGCGTCGCAATAGATCGCCTCGTCGGCGCCCAGTGCCTGGCCGTTGATCGCGACGCGGCCGTGGCGCACGTAAAGCAGCCGCGGCGCTGCCGGCAGCGCCGCGCTGGTCGCGCCTTCCGCGCCGATCTGGTCGTGATAGAGGTTGAGGGCGAAAGGCATGGGGCGATCCTTCCGTTATCGATTGCCGCCAACTCTATAGTTTTCATCGTCCCCGCGAAAGCGGGGACCCAGGACAACCTGCTGTGCGGTGACCCTGGCACGACCCGTTCGCTCGCTCTTCGCGAGCGAACCCGAGGGCACGGCCGCGAACAGCGGCCGCGCGGGTCGCGGGCTCGCGCTTCGCTTGACCGGGGTGACGATAAAAAAATTAAGAGCGCGGCCGGTCGCCGAAGGCCTCGAACTCCTCGGCGCGGGCGGCGAGGCCCTTCTCCACCAGCGCGCGCATGAGATTGTCGCCGAGCCGCGCGGCGTTGACCAGCATCTCCGCCGGCGTGCCGAGGATCGCGGCGAGGAGGCTGGCGCGCGTTTCCGCGCTCGCGCCCTCGAACACCGCGCGGCATTTCGCAATCGAGAGGCGGGCCGCAAGCTCGGCCTCGCCGCTTTCCTCGAGGATGCGCGCGGCGATGCTGAAGGCGGCGAAATCGAGGATACCGGGCGTCAGCCGCTCGATCTTGGCGAGGAGCGCGACCGCGGCCGCGCGATCGAGCTTGGCCGCCGGCGCCGCATAAAGCCGCGATTGCTTCAGGCGATCGTAGACCTGGAGGCTGTGCTTGCTCGCGCGCGCCGCCCATTCCGCCTCGGTCAGCATGGCGCTTTCCGCAAACTCGGTCTCGGCGCCGCTATCGGCGGTGCAATAGACCGTGCCGTCCTCGACCGCCTCGACGGTGTAGCTGCGGCCGTTCGCGGTATAGGCGACCGCGCCGCGCCAGAATTTGGATGGCATGAAATCCTCGAAAAAGCGAGCAACGCCGTGCTCGCGGCGCGCTCAGTCTAGCGTAGCTTTGCGGCGAAAACGAATGCGATGCGCAGCGCCGCGTTGTCTTTCGTCGCGTCGCGGGGGGCTTCGCCGCCGCCGCGCATGGGGGAGCAAGACCGCCGCCCGAAGGGAGTTCGCGGGTCAGCCAATGACCGGCTAAGCTGAGGGCCAACGGTCTCGATCGAGGGGGAGGCTTGCATGCCCGATTCAACGCCCGTCACCGCACCCGGCCCGCGCGTTGCCGAGCCCAGCGCGGCCGAGGCGGCGGCGCGTTTGGCGTTGAAGCGCCGCTTTCCGACCGCGGCGGATCTGCGGGCGCGGGCGAAGCACAGGCTGCCGAATTTCGCTTACGAGTATGGCGATGGCGGCGCCGGCGGCGCGGATACCGGCATCGCGCGCAACAACCACGCCTTCGACGCGATCGAGATGATCCCCCGCTATGGCAAGGTGGTGTCGCCGCCGCCGGCCGATTGCAGCTTGTTCGGTCGGCATTACGCGGCGCCGATCGGCGTCGCGCCTGTTGGTGGGCCGGGGACGGTGTACCCCGGCGCGGAGACCTATCTGGCCAAGGCCTGCCAGGCGGCCGGCGTGCCCTACACGCTCGGCTTGCTTTCCGGCATCGGCGTCGAAGAAGCGGCCAGACTGGCGCCGGACGTGTTGTGGTTCCAGCTCTATCGCTTTGCCCGCAACGAGCACGCCATCGGCTTCGATCTCGTGAAACGCGCCGCCGCCGGCGTTCACGTGTTGATGTTGACGATCGACACGCCGATCCGCACCACGCGGCCGCGCGAGGTCAAAAGCGGCATCGTCACGCCGTTCCGCCTCACCAGCCGCATGAAGCTCGATGCCCTGACCTCGCCGCATTGGACGCGCGCGCTGATGCGCAACGGCATCCCGAAATTTGTCAATCTGCGCCCCTATATGGGCGCGGATACCGGCGTCGCGGCGGGCGCGGCCTTCATGCAGCGCGAAGGCGGCGGCGCCTTTACCTGGGACGAGGTCGCGCGCTATCGCGACAAATGGCAGAAGCCGCTGGTGGTGAAGGGCGTGCTTCACCCCGAGGACGCGGAAAAAGCCGTCGCGCTCGGCCTCGACGGCATCGTCGTTTCCAATCACGGCGGCCGCCAGATCGACGCGCTGCCCGCGCCCATCGACACCTTGCCGGCGATCGCCGCGGCGGTCGGCAAAAGAGCGACCGTCCTCTATGACAGCGGCGTGCGCAGCGGCGTCGATGTCGCGCGCGCGATCGCCCTCGGCGCCGATGGGTGCCTTGCCGGCAAGGCATTCCTCTGGAGCCTTGGCGCGTTGGGCGAGCAGGGCCCGGCGCATATGCTCGGCCTCTTCATCGACGAGCTGCGCGCGACGCTCGGCCAGCTCGGCTGTCCGACGGTGAGCGATCTGCGCAGCGTGCCGGTTCGCCATCCCGGCGCTTATCGCGCGGCGGATTTTGCCGCCCGCGGGTGACGGCGAGCGCGGAGCGCGGGGAGGCCCATCATTTAGTCGTCGCCCCGGACAAGCGAAGCGCGATCCGGGGTCCATGCTTCAATCACGTGGTGGACGAATGGACCCCGGCTTTCGCCGAGGTGACGGTCGCTTCTACTTCCTTCTTCTCTTCGGTCGCCGGCGCCGTGCGCCGCATCATCTCGGCGCGCCTCGCCAGCCGAAAGGAACGAGAATGCCGATCGCCCGATATACGGCTCAGCAGCTTCAGCGCCGGAAAGGCCGCACGCGGCCCAAGGCGTTGGCGGCGACCCCCTTGGCGGCTATCGCCGGCCACGCGCGCGCGGACCGTTCCTCGACCGCGCGCGAAGAATTGCGCCGCTGGCACAACGTGTCGCCGGTCGAAATGGTGGCGATCCGCGCCAAGACCGGCCTCTCGCAAGAGCGCTTTGCCCGGACATTCCGGATTTCGCCGCACACGCTGCGCAATTGGGAGCAAGGCCGCCGCATGCCCGAAGGCCCGGCGCTCGTGCTGTTGCAGGCAATCGACCGCAACCCGCGCGTGGTGATGCGGCTGTTGGAGGGGTAAAGCAGCGGCGTCGCGGTAATCATTGAACGGCATTATCGTCGAATGATTCCCGTATCGCGGGCGCCGATGGGAAAACCTCATGGCCGACTGACCATGAGCCTATACTCGCCTTTGGCGCAGCGATGTGAGGAAAGCCATGTCTAGAATTTTCGCCGGATTGTTCGCGGGTTTCATTGTCGTTCTGGCGGAGGCTTTCGTCCCCGCAAACGCCGCATCGCTACCGCTTCCGGCCAAGCTCTGCCCGCTGATCGGCGAAAAGAATGGGGGCGACCAAGCGTGGCAGAAAACCGCGGCGAGCGACAAGCACTGGATGTGCGGCGGCACAACCCACCTGTTTGCAACCCTCGATCAAGTCCGGCAAGGCGATGGCGATGTCTGGATGATCGATTACAGCGTGGAAGGCCTCACCAAGGCGCGGGCGACTCAATTCTATCTCGATCTCCATATTTATTCCGCGACGCTTTGGAACGACCGGATCAAAACGGCGGTCCTCGATCGTCTCGCGGCCGTCTTTGCCGCCTCGAACGCCGGCCCCGTGCCGAATGATGTTGTGCAGGCTATCGCGCAGGTGAAATCGACCACGGTATCGACCGCGCTCGGCTCGGTGCAGACGCGCTTCACACCCGGAAGCGGCGCGCAGTACCCGAATATCGGCTCGACCTTTGAAGTGATGTTGATCGAGCGGTCATCCTGAGGCACGCCCCGATCGCCCCGAAGGAACGCAATGCCTATCGCGCGATATACGGCTCAGCAGCTTCAGCGCCGGAAAGGCCGCACGCGGCCGAAGGTGCGGGCAGCGACCACCGAAGCGGCTGTCGCCGGCCACGCGCGCGCGGACCGTTCCTCGACCACGCGCGCGGAGCTGCGCCGCTGGCACCAAGTGTTGCCGGTCGATGTGGTGGCGATCCGCGCCAAGACCGGCCTCTCGCAAGAACGCTTCGCCCGGACGTTCCGGATTTCGCCGCACACGCGGCGCAATTGGGAGCAAGGCCGCCGCATGCCCGAAGGCCCGGCGCTCGTGCTGTTGCAGGCAATCGACCGCAACCCGCGCGTGGTGATGCGGCTGTTAGAGGGGTAGATAGCGAACTCATGCTCGGGAGTGTCTTATTTTGATTTAGGCCACTCGATCCAGCCCTTCGTATTGAACGCGATTGGGGTGCCTCGCGCTTTCAAATGTTCGGTTAGATGAGGGTACGTACCGGGGACGATTCCATCCCTATTTCCTTCTAGGCAGCTTTCGCAAACCATGATGCCGCCCCAGGCCTTCACCGGCTTTCCTTGGTATATATGAGGGCCGAATTGAAACGGCCTTTTGCAAAGAAAGCAGTCATACATCACTCTGTCATCGGCCATAGTTTCCCTCCTTCTGCTCCGCTATGATTATGGCTCCTATCGCCTCAGTTGCCGACATGGCGATTAATCCACGCCGACCTCAATCCTCTTACCACAATTCGCTTCATCTGCGCGGCCGGTCCAGAGGGCCGGCGTTCCTAGTCGCAAGACGACGAAGCCTTAGGGCCTATTCCTTGTCGGGCTGCCCACTCAAAAGTTGCGGTGGCAACCGCAATCGCGAACCGTTCGGATCGGGAGCAACTTTGATCACGACATAATCGTCGTCCTCATTAGCACCTTGTGCCTCAAGCTCGATGTCCGAAATGGCATATCCTTTGGCGAGCCAATGCTCGAAAGGATTGTGATCACCAGTGATCCATTTCTTAATATCGTCGTTGGCCATTCGTCCGGCGAGTAATTCAAGCAATGCACGAGCGGAGAGTTTCATAAAAGTGTGTCCCATAATTGCAGGCAAATATTGTCCTCGGGCTTGTGGATCGAGCATCCCTTGTTGTTTCCAAGATCGTGCTTGGTACCCGTGGAGATATGGCTTCGGAAGCCGGTCACAAAGTTCTCTCAATCCAGCATAAAAGCTTTCGGCTCTTTTCCATTTGTCAAAGATATCGATCTTCCAGGCACGAGGATTATTGAACACCGACGATGAGTGTTCGTTCTCGCGGCGCGGACTGAAGATTACGACCATATCCACGCACGAATTTTGTAAGAAGTATTGAATGATATCCCGCCCGTTAACGCGTCTGCGGGTGGCGTCCGAAGCAAAAGGATCGCGAAGGAGCGTGCATCCGGCGTCTCCCAAAAAAATGCACTTCAGATGATCATCCGGTACCGCTCTAAGCTGTTTTTTCTCTTTTTCCTTCAATCTCTCATAGACCGGATTATCCTTGAGGTCGTGCACTTCGCTTGGCATCGAGGAGAATGTCTTTATGCTTGGGTGGACATATTCTTTCCAAACTATCGTTACGGCGGTTCCCTCGCCCTCGATTCGAAGTGGCTGAGATGGTGGCCACGTCGCTAACCAATGCCTCAATTCCGATTTATGTAGATGGGTAAGTGTGAACTTCAGTGAGGTCAGGCGCCTTCGGAAATATTGGTCTCTATGCGTAAACGGTCCCCACGCTTTTTTCATCTTCACGCGGTGGTGCCCTGACGTTTCGCCGAATGTGTAGTGGAGATGCGTATTCGCCCCTTTGCGGATAGTGTCGGCGAACTGGTTGATAATATTTGCGGTTCGCTCCATGGAAGCTTCGCCAGACAGTGCCGCGTCCGATAGCGCCGTCACTTCGATTACGGCGGGCTGCTCGGGGAATAGGCCTATCGAGACAAAATCGGGTTCAGAGCGCCCGTAGACGTGACCGATCTCAAGATCGGTAAGCTTCGAAAGACCCCAGCCTATGCCAAGTTCATATTCGCCAGGGATCGATTGATCCGGGTCCTCCATTTCGATTCGTTTCAAAAGGTCCTTGGCCTTTCCTTTAGTAAGCCAAGGCCCCAACTCGTCGAGCATTAATTGCAATTGGCGGCGGGGGAAAATTGGCATCGCAGGCTTTCGTCGGGCGGGTAAAGAAATGGCGGCGGCGATAGCTCGCGAAATCAAGGCGAGGTAAGATAAGGTAGAGTTAGAGCCGACACCGCGAATCGACCTAAGGTCAAGTGATTCTAGTTGGGCCGAGTCGCGATATGATGGCCGCGTGAACGCAGAGAGGACTGCCACGAATTCGGTGCTGAAGAGATCGCAATGCGCATGAATCAAGCACTAAGATGATCTCTCGCGCGCGGGACGAGATTCAAATGCCAGATCAGCCAATCAATCCAGCCAACGGAACCACGAACCAAGTCGAGTTGGCCCGACTTGCGCTGGAGACCGAGCGTTTAAAATTGGAGAATGAACGTCTCGTGATCGAAAAGCCGCGCGTTTATCTCGAACAGTGGGACAGTTCCACTCGTCCCATGCACGAGCACGCTGTCGAGATGGCTAGAGCCGCGATTGGGTTCGCGCAGGGCGCTTTGCGAACGGCGTTCTTGCTGAACGGAGGCGCATTGATAGCTCTGCCAACCTTTTCAGCCATCTTCCGTGCGGGCACAAAGAGTATCGCCGCATTACTCGGTGCGTCGATCGGCTGCTTTGTTGCCGGCTTGGTGGCGTGTGTCTTGGCCCATCTCTTCACGTTTTTCACAACGTCTGCGGCTGCGCAGAATCGCGACGCTAAGGTGGAGCTCCAGAAGATAAATATAAATCTCCAACATAAGAGAGTGACGCCCGAAGCGGCTGAAGCTGCACACAAGGCTCAAGAAGCTATTCGGGCTAAACAAGATCACAATACGAAGCGATGGGAGAAAGCCGCGTTTATTTCTCTCTTTGGCTCAATAGTTTTGTTTTCGATTGGGGCTGTTCTGGGCGCAATTAAGCTGATGCAATAGACGTCAAATGCGCTGTGCGCTTTTTACCATCTCCGCCCTCTTCCTCTCCGTCTTCTCCACATCGACCACGAACGTCACCGCGTCGATCGCCACCCCATAAAGCTCCGCCGCCGCCGTCACCGACACATAGCCTTGCCGCACGTCTTCGCGCACGCTCGCGATCGCGCGCTCCCACGGGTGGCCGTAGCCGCCGCCGCCGCCCGAGCGGATGCGGAAGGCGTCGCCGTCATTCTTCAGATCGAAGATGAATTTCGCGTTGTTGAATTTCGCGTTCCACTTGCCGTCGGTGCGCACGGCGAGCTCGTTGCCGGTGCCCTCGAACCCGCCCTCTAAGCCCCAGGGCTTGCAATGCACGCGGTCGATCTGGCTGTTGACGGTGATGGCCCCGCGCGCGCGCGACAGCCGCTCGACGCCGAGGCCGCCGCGGTATTTGCCGGCGCCGCCGCTGTCGGGGATCAGCGCGTAGTTCTCGACGACGATCGGGTATTTCGCCTCGGTCTGCTCGTTGGGGCTGTTATGGGTGTCGCCGTCATTGATGCACACCGTCGCCGAAACGCCGTCCTCGCTGCGCTTGGCGCCCCAGCCGCCGCCCGGCAGGGAGGTGCCGCCGATGAAGAACTCGCGGGTCTTGGCATTGATGCCGTGGACATTGACCGAAAGCAGATCGGCGTGATGGCCGGCGATGACGCGATCCGGGATCGCCGGCTGCAGCGCCTTGAACACGGTGTCGATCACGGTCATGGGATAGGTCATCCATTTGCGCATCGGCGCGGGCCTGACGGCACTCACCACCTTGCCCGCCGGCACGATCGATTTGAGGCTGCGGAACGAGCCGTCATTGACCGGATAATCGGTCGGCGAGGTGATGCATTTATACGCGACCTGGGTGCAGCCGAAGCCGGTGGTCTGGCCGGAATTGTAAAAGCCGCGCACTTGGCTCGAGACCTCCGAGAGATCGATCGTCATCTCGTCGCCGGCGACCGACACCTTCACCTTGATCGGCACTTTCTTGCCGATGTCGACGCCGTCGTCGTCCATATAGGATTCGGCTTCGTAGCTGCCGTCGGGAATGCTCTGCGTGCGGGCGCGCGCCTTCACTTCGGAATGATCCATCACCGCCTGGATCGCATCCAGCACGTTGTCGCGGCCATAGCGGTCGAGCAATTGGATGAAGCGCCGCTCGCCGGTCTTCACCGCCGCGACCTGCGCGCGCAGATCGCCCATCGCGCGATGCGGGATGCGCACATTCATGCGGATGATGTCGACCAGGTCCTGATTGACCACGCCCGCGTCCTGGTATTTCAAGAGCGGGATCTGCAGCCCCTCGGAATAGATGTCGCTGCCCGCGCCGCGCAGCGCGCCGCCGATGTCGAGCCAATGCGCCATGCAGCAGGCAAAGCCCGCCAGCACGCCCTGGTGAAAGACCGGCAGGGTGAGGGTGACGTGGTTGAGATGCGAGCCGGTGGTGTAGGCGTCGTTGGTGATGAGGATGTCGCCCGGCGCCATCTTGTCGAGCCCGAAATGCTTGATCTTGGTGCGCACCGTCTCGGCCATGCCGCGAATGAACATCGGCAGGCCCAGCCCGATCGAGACGGTCTCGCCCTGCGCCGTGAAGAGCCCGGTGGTGAAATCCAGCGCCTCATATATGATGACGTTGTAGGCCGTGCGCATGAGATTGGTCTTCATCTCGCCGGTAATGGCGATGACGGCATTGCGCACGATCTCGGTGACGACGGGATCGGCGGTGCGGGTGGTGCGGGGGGAGGCGGTGTCCATGGGGGTTATTTTAGCGGGCCTTGCTGGCGCCGTCCCCCCTCCCAACCCTCCCCCTCAAGGGGGAGGGGATTTATTCAATCAATGAGAGAGCCCTCCCCCCTTGAGGGGGAGGGTTGGGAGGGGGGCTCTCGCAACGCATTGAGGATCATCAACAACACGCCCTCCGTATTCGCCAGCACCTCATTGTTCCAGAACCGGATCAACCGATAGCCGCGGCTTCCAAGCCAGTCCGTCCGCGCCGGATCTTCGTCGGCGTGCTGGCCGCCGTCGATCTCGATGATGAGCTTGGCCTCGGGACAGAAGAAATCGACGACGTAGCGGCCGATCGGTTGCTGGCGGCGGAAGCGGAAGCCGTCGAGCTGCTTGCGGCGCAGGCGCGACCACAGGCGAATCTCGGCGTCGGTCGGCGTCGCGCGCAGTTTGCGGGCGAAGGTTGAGGCCATGAGCGATGATGCCAGTATCGAGTCGGTGCTGCCACCCCCCTCCCGCCGACCGCTCTCCGCGGTCGGCCCCCCTCAAGGGGGAGGGATTTTCTACAGGGTTGGGAGGGGGCCCTAAACAAAATCGCCGGCGAAGCCGTCCGTTAGCCGGCGGTTTTCTTGCGGTTGGCGTCGAGCCGGGCATCGACCAGTGCGACCTGCGCGTCGATCGCCGCGTTGCTCTTGCCTTTCTGGCGCGCGGTGAGCTGCACCAGCTTGTCGGCGCGCTCGATATAAGCCGCACCGTTTTGCAGCGCGCGCGCCGCCGAGGCCGGGCGCGTGAGGCTTTGCGCCGCCGCCGCGTATTTCTCGAACGGCACGAGATCCGCGGGCTTGGCGCCGAGCTCGACGCAGAGATCGAAAACGAAGTTGTAGACCGCGCGCGCTTCCGCGGGATTGGCGTTGACCGCCTCTTGCGCGGTGCGCATGCCGTCCTTGGTGACGCAGCGATAATTGCCGGCGAGCAGCATCGCCCATTTGGCGAGCGGCACGAACACCGACTCATAGGTCTTGAGCTTCACCGGCATCTCGATCTTGCCTTCGGGCGCGTCGAAGCGCGCGGCGTCGACATCCTTTTCGAGCGTGCGGACGATCTGCGTATCGGCATCGCTCGCAAAGCGCGCGCATTTGAAATTGGTCGGCAGGGTGACGAGGAGCTCGTTCGCCTCGCCGTCGGGCGGGCGGATCGCCTGGGGGTCGGGGCTGTTGAGCGTGATCTTCTCGGGCGCGATCGAATCCCAGACGCGCGGATCGGTATAGGCCGGCTCGAGCGCCTTGTAATCGAGGCCGGGGATGCGCTTCAGATAGGGCAGCGGCGGCATGTTCATGATGGACATGCACGGCACGCGCGACTTGCCGACCGCATCGAGCAGCTCGCGCACGCCGGGCGAGCGATATTGCGGCTCCTGCATGCACAGGCCGACGAGGTCGTAAGCCTTGGGATCGACGCCTTCGGCCGGCCCCGCCGTCACCTTGCCGGGCAGTTTGCGCGATTCGAGCAGCACCGGCGCGGCGCGACCGCGCACCGGCAGCGTCACCTTGAAGCCCTCGGTATTGATGAGGTCGGCTTCCGCCGGCAGGCAGACGAGATGGATCGAGTGACCGCCGAAAAGCAGCTTCGAGGCAAGGAGCGACCCGTAGGACGCACCCATCAACAGAATTTTATAGGCCATGCGTTTCTCCCATCATGCGAGCTTTTTTTGCCGAGGCTCGATCTAGGCCGATGGTATCCCGTGCCCCCGCCGATCAAAAGGCCCGATCGGGTGCTCCAGCCGCATCGCCCCTCCCCCTGAGGGGAGGGTTAGGGAAGGGGGACGAAAGACAAAGCGCCGGCGAAGCTGGCCGTTTACGCCCGCAGCGCCAGGCAATGCTCGATCGGGAAGGCGAGGCGGACTTGCGCGCCGCGGTCGACGGCGGCGGAGGGTTGGAGCTGCAGCCGCACCTTCTCGCCGCCGACGGTGACGATGCAGTCGAGGAGATTGCCGACATAGACGACGGTGTCCATGGTGCCGGCGAATTCGTTGTCGCCCATCAATGGCGCATGCGGCAGCAGCGCGACGTTCTCGGGACGGATCGCCACCGTCACCGTGTCGCCGATCGCGGCCTCGGCCTCGGCGCGCGCGGTGATCGCTCCAATCGGGGTTGCGACCGTCGCCATCGTACTGCCGTTGGTACCGCTGAGCGCGGTGATCTTGCCGGCGAGGAAATTCGAGCGGCCGATGAAATCGGCAACGAACGCGCCTTTGGGCTTGGCATAGATATCGGCGGGCGCGCCTTCTTGGATGATGTGGCCGTCATTCATCACCGCCATCACGTCCGACATGGTCAGCGCCTCGATCTGCTCGTGGGTCACGAACAAGGTCGTGACGCCCAGCCGCTCGACCACCTGGCGGATCTCGAAACGCATCTCCTCGCGCAGCTTGGCGTCGAGATTGGAGAGCGGCTCGTCGAGCAGCAACACGCGCGGCTCGGAGACGAGGGCGCGCGCCAAAGCGAGACGCTGCTGCTGCCCGCCCGAAAGATAGGGCGCGGGCCGGTCTTCGAGCCCGGCGAGATGGACCAGCGCCAGCGCTTTCGCGACGCGGTCGCGGATCTCGGCGCGCGGCGGCTTCGGCTTCTTGTGGCGCAACGGGAAGGCGACATTCTCGAACACCGTCATGTGCGGCCAGATCGCGTAGGATTGGAACACCATGCCGATGTTGCGATCGTGCGGCGGGACCCAGGTGCGGTTCTCGCTCGAATAGACCGAGCGCCCGCCGATCGCGATCTCGCCGCGATCGGGATGCTCGAGCCCGGCAACGCAGCGCAGGATCGAGGTCTTGCCGCAACCCGAGGGGCCGAGCAGGGTATAGAACTGCCCCTGCTTGATCTCGAGCGAGACGCCCTTCACCGCCTGATGCTCGCCATGCGCGGTGCGGTAGGTCATGGTCAGGTTGCGGATGCCGATCATCGATCAATCCTGTTCAACGCGGCGCGATCATACCGGCGCGGCGCGCCACCAGCCAATAGAGCAACAGTACCGGCAGCATCAGTCCGAGCATCAGCAGCGCCGCCGCCGAGGCCGAGCCATAGGCAGAGGCCTGAACGAAGCCCCACACCAGATAGGAGAACGGCAAATTGTTGCTGGTCGAGATCACGACCGGCAGGGTGAGCTCGCGATAGGTCAGAAGCGCGATCCAGATCCAGGCATAGGCGAGGCTCGGCGCCAGCAGCGGCACCAGCACGCGGCGCATCACGCCGGCAGTCGACGCGCCGCAAACTTGCGCCGATTCCTCGAGCTCGCGATGAATTTGAATCAGCGCGGAATTGGTCATGCGCGTGCCATAGCTGAGCCGCGCCACCGCATAGACGATCACCAGAATCCAGATCGTGCCGTAGATCGGCGCGAATTTCCGCATCACAAAGAGCGACAGCAGCAAAGCCGCCACGCTGAAGACGATGGCGGGGATGGCGAGGGGCAAGAAGGCGAGGAAGTCGAAGAAGCCGCGGCCGCGGATGCGCGTCCGCAGCACCACCCACGAGATCGCGACGCTGAGCGTCAGCGTGATCGTCGGCACCACCACCATCAGGATCGCGGTGTTGGTGCCGGCGCGCCACAACAGCTCGCGCGGCAAATTGACGAAATTGCGCAGCGACACCGAGGCAAGCGCCGCCGTCGAGGGCGTCTGGAGGTAGGGCAGCAGCGACGCCCAGCCGAGCATCAGCAGCGGCAGGAGCTGTGCGACGATGAAATAGAGCGCGACGAAAGCCAGCGCCGGGCCGCGCCATCTGCCGAGCGGCGCGAGGCGCGGGCGATAGCCCTTGCCGGTGACGACCGCGTATTTCGGCGCCTGGCGCTGCGCCTTGCGATAGCACCAGCTCAACAGCGCCGCGACGCCGACCATGATGACGCTCAAGGTCGCAACGTTGCCATATTCGGGCGCGCCTTCCGACGGCGTCAGCACCCAGAACACATAGGTCGAGAAGGTGAAGATGCGGCGCGTCAGCCCGAGGATCGCCGGCACGTCGAACGCGGCAAAGCCGATGGTCGCGACATAGATCGCCGCCGCCAGCAAGCCCGGCAGCAGCACGCGCAAGGTGATGCGCCAAATCGCCTGCCACGGCTTGGCGCCGCTGATCGCCGCGGCCTCCTCGAGCGCCGGGTCCATCGAGCGCAGCACCACCGCGGTCATGACGAAAGCGAGCGGCGTCAAATTCATGCCCTCGATCACGCCCATCGACCCGATGTTCGAGACGTCGAACGGCGCGTTGCTGAGGCCGAAGAGCGCCATCAGGCCTTGGTTGATAAGCCCGATCTTCGGATGGAGCAGGAACACCCAGCCGAGCGCCACGGCAAAGCTCGGGATCAGCAGCGCCACCGTCATCAGCGTAAAGACGATCGGCTTGCCCGGAAAATCGGTGCGCTCCACCAGCCACGCTATCGGCAGAGCGAGGACGAACGACGTGACCAGCGTCGCGCCCGAGAACAGCACGGTGTTCCACAACACGCGATAGGTGAAGCCGTCGAGGAAGATCGAGCGGTAATGCGCCAGCGAATAGGTCAGCGCCGGGTCGCCCGGCGTGCCCTCGGTGAAGCTCAGCCACAAGACGACGCTGATCAGCACGACGATCGCGCCGGTGGCGAGAATGGTCAGTCCGATCATGGTGACCGAGGCTGGATCGACCGCAAAGCTCGGTCGCCGCCGCGCGATCGGCTTTTCCGTCGCGTTGCTTGCCACCGCGCGGCTCACTTCTCGCGCACGAGCTTTGCGAGCTCCGCGTTGGCGGCGTCGAGGCCGGGATGCGAGCGCCACCACGCGATCGTCACGTCGACCGGCTTGGCGCCGCGCGCCTCGAGCTTTTCGTATTCCTCGCGCATATGGGATTGGGGGAAGTCGTCGAGATCGCTGCCCTGGATGTCCCACATCATCTTCTCCTGCCCCTCGGCGGTCATGAGATAGAGGACGAACAGGATCGCGGCATTGGGATGCGGCGCATGCGACAGGATCGCGAGGTAGTTGTAGCGCCGCTCTGCCATGTCGCTCAGCGTTTGGTTGCCGAGAATCCCCTTGCCGCGATATTCGAGCCGGTTGGGGACGCTGCCACCGCAATCGATCGCGAGCGCCGGAATCTCGCCCGAGGCGATCCGCGTGGTCGCCTCGCAACCGACCAGGCCGGCAAGCTGCGGGGTCAGCTTCTTCACATAATCGGTGGTCTTCTCGACGCCCCAGACTTCGGGCGCCAGCAACACGTCGAATCCTCCGAGGAAGGGAGTCGTGTAGAATTTGCCCTTGTATTCCGGCTTCAACAGATCGGCGGTGGTGCTCACCTCGGTAACCCAGGGCGCGACCTTTATGTTGTAGACGATGCCGGGCAGGTTCGTGGCGATGCGAATTGCGCGGCCGTCGGCCTCGACCATCGCCGGGGCGATCCGCGAGGGCATCAGCCCCACCCAGTCGATCGTCCGAAACAGGCCCTTGTCGAGATAGGGCGAGATCTGCACCGCGGTCGCGATGTAGAGGTCCGAGGTTGCCGGCTCGCCCGCTTGCAACTCCTGATAAAGCTGCGACGCCATCGGGCCGTAGGCCGGACCCGGCGCCCATTCGACGGCGATATGCGTGCCGAAGATGCGGTTGATCGCCGCCTCGGCCAGCTTGGCCCCGTCCGGGCCGCCGAAGATGTTGTTGGTCCAGCGCACCGTGAGCTTGCCTTCCTGCTCGGCGCCGGCAATCGCCGCCGCGAGCGCGGGCGTCGTCGCGATGCTTTGCGCGCGCGCCTCGCCACCGGCGGTTAGCGCCGTCGCCAGCGCCAGGGCGCAGGCTGCCACCCGGACCGTCATCGGTTGCTCTCCTCTCCGTTCCGCCCGCGATCCACCGCGCGGGGCTTATCGTTGCGGCGAAGCTAGCACAGCGCCCGGCATCGGGGGATAGGGAAGGGAGGTAACCCATCCGCGCAAAGAAAAAGCCCCGACAAAAGCCGGGGCCAGTTTGAACAGGGAGGCTATACGTCGTAGCGACGTAGAAGGGTCGCGAGACCCTCTTTCCGGTTAGCCGGCCCGGAAATTCGCAGCCGCCGAAGCGGCAACCCGCAATAATTGCGACGCCACCGTTGCACGCGCCAGCCGTAATATCGTCTGACACCAATGCAGAAACTGCATCCCTTGGGAGGTAGGCGCTAATCATCCGGGGGATTCCACAAGACGGGCCGGTTGCTTTGTGGCATCGTCGCGCCCAATTCGCCGGCAAAGGGAGGACGATAGTGGGCCGCTTATCCAATCTCGGTATCGACGATCTCAATGCGGAGCAGAAGGCGAGCCTTGCCGAGCTGCAGACGGTGCTGTCGCAGAACGGGCTCGGCGGCCCGTTCTCGGTGTGGTTGCGCATGCCGGGCATCGGCCCCAAGATCGTCGAGCTGTTCGTCACCCACCGCCGCCAGGGCAAGCTCGAGAAGCGCCTATTCGAGCTGATGACGCTGGTGGTGATCCGGCACTGGTCGGCGCAGTTCGCGTGGTGGGCGCATGGCCGTCGGGCACAGGAGCTGGGCATCGCGCCCGAGATCGTCGAGGCGATCCGCACCCGGCACGCGCCAAATGTTACCCGCGACGACGAGAAGCTCGTCTATGACGTGACGACCGAGATCATGACCAAGCAGCATTTGAGCGACGCGACCTATGCGCGCGCGAAATCGCTGTTGGGCGAAGACGTGCTGATCGAGCTGATCTTCGCGATCGGGTTCTACAACATGGTCGGGATCACGCTGTCGAGCTTCGAGGTTCCGACGCCCGACGGCTCGACGCAGCTCGATTAGCACGGCACGCTAATCGGCGGCGGCGGCGCCGTTCTTGCGCTCGGCGACTTTGCGCAAGAGGAAGTCGCGGAAGACGGCGATGCGCTTCGAGCTGCGCAATTCCTCGGGATAGACGAAGAACGCCTCGAATTCGCCGCCGAGCACATCGGGCAGCACGCGGACCAGGCCCGAGGTCTCGTGCTCCATAAAATCCGGCAGCGAGGCAATGCCGAGCCCGGCCTCGAGCGCGCGCAGGATCGCATAGAGATTGTTGACCGCGAGGATCGGGTGGCGCTCATAGCCGGGCCGCGCGCCCGCTTCCAAGAGCCAGTTCGGGTTGCGGATCGGCGGCCGCGAATCGGTGCCGTAAACGATGATCCGATGCTTGTCGAGCTCCTCCGCCCGTTGCGGCGTGCCGTATTTTTTCAGATAATCGGCCGAGGCATAGGCGTGGTGGCGCACGGTCATCAGATGCCGCTGCACCAGATCGGGCTGGCGCGGCGGCGACATGCGGATCGCGACATCGGCCTCGCGCATCGAGAGATCGAGCTCGGCATCGTCGACCACGATCGCCACCTCGATCTCGGGATAGAGGTCGAGGAATTCGCGCACCCGCGGCGTCAGCCAGGCCGAGCCGAAGGCGACCGTGGTCGTGACTTTCAGCGGACCCTTCGGCCGGTCTTTCGATTCGGTCAGCATCGCCTCGGTCATGGCGAGCTTCGCGAACACTTCACGGGCGGTGCGATAGAGCAGGTCGCCCTGCTCGGTCAGAATGAGGCCGCGGGCGTGACGGTGGAACAGCGGGACCGAAAGGCTTTCCTCGAGCGCGCTGATCTGGCGGCTGACCGCGGACTGGCTGAGATTGAGCGCCTCGCCGGCATGCGTGAAGCTGCCGGCTTCGGCGACCGCGTGAAAGACTCTGAGCTTGTCCCAATCCATCGGCGTGCTCACGGACGCTACTCCGCCGCGGCGCGGGCTTGGGCTTCGGCTGCCGCCAGGAATTTCTCCGCTTCCAGCGCCGCCATGCAGCCCATGCCGGCGGCGGTCACCGCCTGGCGAAAGATCTTGTCCTTCACATCGCCGGCGGCGAACACGCCCGGGATTTCCGTCGCGGTCGAATCGGGCTTGGTGAGGATATAACCGCCCTCGTCGAGGGTGAGCTGGCCCTTGAACATCTCGGTCACCGGATCATGGCCGATGGCGACGAAGACGCCGTCGCAGGCGAGCTTGCTGCTCTTGCCGGTCTTGAGGTTTTTGAGCCGCACGCCAGTGACATGGCGCGGTGTCTCCTCACCCAAAACCTCGTCGACAACGCTGTCCCAGACCACCGCGATCTTGGGATGCGCGAACAGCCGCTGCTGCAGGATCTGCTCGGAGCGCAGCTTGTCGCGGCGATGGACCAGGGTGACGCTGACGCAATGGTTGGTCAGATAGAGCGCTTCCTCGACCGCGGTATTGCCGCCGCCCACCACCGCGACCTTGCGACCGCGGAAGAAGAAGCCGTCGCAGGTGGCGCAGGCCGAGACGCCGGAGCCGCGGAACTTTTCCTCGCTCGGCAGGCCGAGCCAGCGCGCCTGCGCGCCGGTGCAGATCGCGATCGCATCGGCGATGTAGATGTCGCCGGAATCGGCGGTGCAGGTGAAAGGCCGTTGCGACAAATCGCAGGCAACGATCAGGTCCGGCACGATTTTGGTGCCGACATGCTCGGCCTGCCTTTGCATCTCCTCCATCAGCCACGGGCCCTGGATCACCGCGGCAAAGCCCGGGTAATTCTCGACATCCGTGGTGATCGTGAGCTGGCCGCCGGGCTGCAGTCCCTGCATCAGGATCGGCTGAAGATTGGCGCGCGCGGCATAGATCGCCGCCGTATAGCCCGCCGGCCCCGCGCCGATGATCAAGAACTTGGTGTGAATGCGCTCGCTCATCAGAATCCGAACATGTGATCGAGGCTGAACGCCCCGTCATCCCCCAAGACGCCATGATAGCCGAAAAGCCGGCAGGTCGTATCGCGAATGACAATATAGGCGTTCGTGCCGGCGCGCGCCCGAGTCGCGGGGTCGTCGAAGATTTCGTGATAGGTCCAGAAGCGCGAGCCGCCGCATTGGATATAAATCGGCTGGCGCGCGACCTCGACTCCGTTCGCGTCGTGGAGAATGATCTGCGTATCGGTCGCCTGGTGCCAAAGGGTCGAAAGCGGATAGATCAAATGGCAGATCGTGTCGTAAGGCGCGGGGCCGAGACGCAGGAACAGCCGTGTCGAGAGGCCCGGCGGGCGTCCCGAATAGGATTGCGGCTCGCCTTTATAGGTCAGCACCGTGTTGAAGACATGCGCGCCGAAGCTGGTCTCGGCGCGATGGCCGCTGGCGCGATCCTCGTAGCGGAACAGCGCATGCAGCCAGCCGTCGCCTTCGCCGCCATCGGCCAAATCGTAGAGCAGCTCCATATGGCCGCCGACCTCGAGATGATCTGTGTGGCAGATTTTTTCGACATCGATCGCGACCGATTCGCGGCGTTGCAGCCGGCCGAAGCGATGGCGCCCGAGCTCTTTGCCCCAGTGACTGTAGACCACGAGGGTGATCGGCAGCTCTTTTTGCGACCGCGCCATCGGCGTCGGCAGGGCCAGCGAGCGCCAGCGCCCGGTCGGCAGGATCGGCGCCGGCAGGATGAAGCCCTTGCCGAGCAGCTTGGCCTTCACCTCCGGATCGGTGCGTTCCGCCGCGTGATCCATCCGCTCGGGCTTCGCGCGCCAATCGACCCCATGCCAAGGGCTGCTGAGCGCGGCGAGCGTCGGATCGGGCTTAAGGTCGGTCCGCTCGACATTGACATGCGCGATCCGCCGGTGCCCTTGTCCTGTCTTGTTGGCGCGCGACGTTATCTCGTAGCGAGGGCGCACCATGTATTTGCCGGCGCCGATCTCGATCTGTTGCGGCCAGCGCGCTTGCGGCAAGAGGCTCGCGATATCGAGCGCGTAACTCGCGAAAGGCGGAATCGCGCGGTCGAGCGGCGCGCTTTGCGCGTCGCCCATCAGATTGAGGGCGATCGCGCCAGCGGGGATCGCGCAGGGCTGGCTGTTCTGGACCCACAGCGTTACGGTCTCGCCGGTGTCGGGCGCGGGCAGCCCGGCATAGAAATCCGCCGGCCAGGAATTGGCGTCGTGGGTGCAGGAAAACGCGCGCTCGGTCTTGCCCCCCCCATAAGTGTCGAGCGCGTATTTCACCACGTCGTGGCCGTGCGCGCCGATCGCGTGGACGAAAAGCTGGCCGGTGAATTCGGGCAGCGAGAAGCGCCGGCGAATCTCGCCGCTATCGATCGCGATTGCCACAGCGCCCGGGACCACGTCCTCGGTCCATTCGGCCAGCGCCGCGCCGGTCTCGTCGAACAGCAGCAGCCACAGCTTCAGTGCATTGGCGCCATAGCCGGCCCAGTAATTGACGGTGACGAGCCGCGTCGAGAGTCCGTTCTGCTCGCGAAAGAACACGAAATTGGTCGCGAAATTGAGCGGATCGAGATAGCGCCGCCCGGCCGGCACGATCGCCTCGGGCAGACGCAGCGCGTCGAGGCTTTCGACCGCGACGCCGGGCGGCAGCAGATGGCGGATCTGCGCGAGCGCGCGCTCGGTCTCGAAAGCCGGCACGAAGACCACGCGCGCGCCCGATTCCTTCAGCGCGGTCACCGGCTGCGCGGGGCGGCCGAGCACCGGCTTGCCGATCGCGGTCACGTCCTGGACGAAGCTGCCGGCGAGCTCGATGCCGCCGAAATCGTAAAGCTCGGCCAGCGCATCGGCGTGGCCCTCGAGATCGTAGATCGCACAGCGCCCGGCGCGCAGCCGGCGCAGCAGCTCGGGCGCGGCGCGTGCCGCCAGCGGATGCGTCACCGCCTTGAAAAAGGCGTTGCCGCCGCTCTGGTTGTCGAAGGTCTCGATCCTCAGCATCGGCAGCATGACTTAGCAAGCGCGCGGCGCGCTGGCTACTGCGATGTCCCGCGGCGCCGGCACGGCCCGGTCCAAAAAGTCGCACCGATTCCAACGCCTGCCATTCCCCTCTAATCTCCCCGCCGCATGGCAAGCGGTACCGACGTCAAAAAGATCGGCGCGGCGGAAGCGGAGCGGAGCTTCCGTACCGCGGTGTTCATTGTGTTCGCGCTCACCGTGGTGCGGCTCCTCTGGATCGCCTCGGGCGCCACCGACCTCTATCCCGACGAGGCGCAATACTGGCTGTGGTCGCTGCATCCGGCCTGGGGCTACTACTCGAAGCCGCCGGTGGTTGCCTGGCTGATCGCGGCGACCACATGGCTCGCCGGCAACGACAACGAGCTCGCCGTGCGGATGGCGGCGCCGCTGCTGCATTTCGGCACCGCGCTCATGGTTTACGCCCTGGCGCAGCGGCTCTACGACGCGCGCACGGCGCTCTGGTCCGCGGTGGTCTATGCCACCTTGCCGGGCGTCTGGGTCTCGGCCGCGATCATCTCGACCGATGCGCCGCTGCTGCTGTGCTGGGCGGTGGCGCTCTACGCCTTTGCCCGCGCGCGCGAGCCCGGGGGCGGGCGCTGGTGGTGGCTGGTCGGCATCGCCGGCGGCCTCGGCCTCCTGTCGAAATACGCGATGGCGTATTGGATGATCTCGGCGCTGCTGTTTCTCGCCGCCTACCGCGACGAGCGCCGGCATCTTCCACGCTTCGGCGGCGCGATGGCGCTCGCGATGCTGATCTACGCGCCGAATTTCGTTTGGAATCTTGATCACGGCTTCGTCTCCTATCACCACACCGAGGCCAATGCGGCATTCGGCGGGCCGCTGTTCCATCCGGCGAATTTCCTCAGCTTCTTCGCCTCGCAATTCGGCGTCTTCGGCCCGGTGCTGTTCGGCGCGCTGATCGTGTGCGCGGCGCTCGGCCGCCGCAGGCTCGCCGGGCGCCGCGAGGCGATGCTCGCGTTTTTCGCGTTGCCGGCGCTCGCGATGATGCTGGCGGTGAGCTTCCTTTCCCGCGCCGAGCCCAACTGGTCGGCGCCGACCTATGTCTCGGCCACCGTCCTGGTCGTCGCGTTTTTCTTGGCGGAGGGGCGGCGCATCCTGGTTTGGGGCTCGGTCGCGCTGCATGTCGCCGCGGCGCTGGCCGTTGCCGAGGCGAGGCCGCTGACGCATCTGGTCGGTTACAACCTGCCGGGCAAATACGATCCGCTGCATCGCCTCCACGGCTGGCGCGTGCTCGGCAACGCCGTCGGCCGGATGCTCGCGGAAAATCCCGGCACCCATCTGATGGCGGATGATCGCGAGCTGATGGCCTCGCTAATCTATTACGTTTCCCCGCATCCCCTCGACGCGCTCAAATGGAACGGCGCGGGCGGCATCCACGATCAGTTCGATCTCACCGCCGATCCCGGGAAATTCGTCGGCGCGGATTTCCTGCTGGTGAGCTATCGCAACAGCGTCAACGAGATCGTCGGCCGCTTCGCCTCGGCCGGCCCGCTCGAGCGCATCACCATCTTCCTCGGGCCGGGTCTCGAGCGCGTCTATCAACTCAGGCTGCTGCAGGGTTTCAAGGGCTATCGCTGACCGGCGGGGGCGCGGCGAGCGCCAGCGGGATCGCGCGTCGCTGCGCCGCCGCCGTCAGCGCCCAGGCCACGGCAATGCCGAGATAGCCGCCGGCGATCACGTCGCTCAGATAATGCATGTCGAGAACGAGGCGGCTCGCCATGACGAGGAGCGCCGCCGCCGCATAGGCCGGCCAGAGCGGCGGGTAGATCGCGTAAAGCGCAACGGCGAGCGCGGCGACGGTGGTGCTGTGGCCCGACGGGAATGACCAGTGGTCGGCATGCGCGCCGGTCCAGGTGAAGCCGAAGAGATGCTCGCGGAACAGCAGCACCGGCCGGGCGCGGCCGAAGACCGGCTTCACGAGGTCGCCGATGAGGCCCGACAGCGCGATCGCGGCGAAGACGAAGCCGGTCCGCCACGCCCAGCGTTTCGCGCCTTTGAGCCAGGTCCAGAGGAAGGTAAGACCGAGCGGCACGAGATAAACGCCGCCCTCGCCGAAGCGTGTGACCAAGGCGAAGATCGCATGCAACGCCGGGCCGGGGCTCTCGAATGCGCGCGCCAGCGGAATGTCGATCCAGAGATAGGCGGCCGTACCGCCGATTAACGCCGCGAGCGTCAATAAGCCGAACCGTCGCAAACCAGGCGGCGGATGGCGTAGCGCGGCGATCCATCGGTCGAGTTGATCGCCGGTCATGATCAGCCGATGGAGCCCCCAGCCAATGCCGCTGACGATGAATCCCGAGGCGATCACGTCGGACAGGAAATGGCCGCCTTGCGCGAGGCGCATCACGCCCAGCGCGGTGCCGGCCGCCACCGCGCCGATAATGCCGGTACGCCGCCGCGTGGCGCTGCCGGCGAGCAGCGCCGCGGAGACGAGATA
>DATLUE010000174.1:0-4159 GCA_035533255.1 Allostellaceae bacterium
GATGAGGCTCTTCCCGTCCGGCGTCTTCATCAGGTGATGCGGCGCCCGCCCGATATAGCTGCGCGAGGTTTCCTTGTAGGTCGTGGTGTCGATAACGCTCAGCGAGTCGTCGTCGGAATTGAGCACGACCGCCTCTTTGGCGAACGCCATCGGGGCGGTGCCGGCGACAATCGGAACGGCAACCATCAGAACGGCGGCCAGCAGGAGCGGCGCGACGCGGCATGACAATGCGGATTTGGCAGTACTCGACACAACAGCACCGTCCGACGCAGCTGGCGCAGACGCCCATAAAACGGCTCCGCGCATTAGATATCGCCGGCCGCGGTGAAAAAAGCCTTGTCGGTCGTCGCCCTTTCTGTCCGGCGATTTTCTCAGCGCAACCGTTGCGGCAAAGCCGCGATCGCGGCGTCGAGCAAGGCGCCGCCGCGGCGCTCGTCGAGTTGGGCGGCGATGACCTCGCGCGCCGCGCCGACGGCGACATCGACCGCAACCGTGCGGATCTCGTCGAGCACCTTGGCTTCGGCCTGGGCGATCCGCTCCTCGGCCAGGCCTTGACGCCGCGCCAGGGCCTGATCGAGGTCGCGCGCCGCCTGCGCCGTGATGCGCAGGGCCTCCTCCTCGGCACGCGCGATGATCGCCTGCGCCTCGGCCTCGGCCTCCTGCTGTTGGCGCCGATATTGGGCGAGCAATTGCTCTGCCTCATCGCGCAGCCGGCGGGCTTCGGCGAGTTCGTCGCGGATCCGCGCGGCGCGCTCGTCGAGGCCGCCGATGACGGTCTTGCGCGCCGGCTTCCACGCGACGGCGATGAAGATGACGGCGGCGACCGCCACCCAGAATTCGGGATCGTGAAGCAATCCCATCACCCGCTCCGCCCGGCGAGGCTGGCGTCGACCGCCGCCGCCATCGCTGCCGCATCGGGAGCTGTCCCGGTCAGTTTTTCGACCATCGCTTGGCCGATATCGAGGGCGACGCCGCGGATATCGGCGAGCGCCTGATCCTTGCCGGCAGCAATGCGCCGCTCCGCCGCGGCGACCTGCTCGGCCAATTTCGCCGCCAGTTCGCGCTGCCGTGCGGCGGCTTGTGCCGCCATCTGCTCGGCGGTATGGCGAAGTCTCGCCTGCGCCTCGCCGCGTGCCGTCGCCAGCGCCTGCTGATAGGCGGCCAAGGCGGCATCGGCCTGCGCCTTCAGCTCGGCGGCGCGGCCGAGATCGCTGTCGAGCTGCTGCCGCCGCGCCGCGATCGCCCGCCCGACCTGCGGCACGGCGATCCGCTTCATCAACACGTAGAGGACGAGAAAAATCACCGCCAGCCAGAACAGCTGCGGCACAAACCCGGCGGGATCGAGTTGCGGCATCGCGGCGAGCGCGTCCGGCCTAGACCGCGTAGAGCACGAGGAAGGCGATCAGCAAGGCGTACAGCGCCACCGCCTCGGTCAAGGCGAAGCCGAGCATACCGATGCCGAACACCTGGTCGCGCGCCGCCGGGTTGCGGGCGATCGAGCTGACCAGACTTGCGAAAATGTTGCCGATGCCGACGCCGGCTCCGGCGACGCCGATAGCGGCGAGGCCGGCGCCAATCATTTTCGCGGCGGTTGGGTCCATTGCGTCATCCTTTGCTGCGACGTTGGAAGGGGAGGGCGGGGCGCGCGATCAGTGCAGATGGATCGCGTCGCGCAGGTAAAGACAGGTGAGGATCGTGAACACATAGGCCTGCAGGGCGCACACGATCATCTCCAGCGCGAACATCGCGACGTTGATCGCAATCGGCAGCACGCCGAACAGCCCGAGGGTTATCGTGAAGCCGGCGAACACGGCCATCATCGTGTGGCCGGCCATCATGTTGGCGAACAGCCGGATGCTGAGGCTGACCGGCCGCGACAGGTACGAGATGATCTCGATCGGGATCAGCACCGGGGCCATGAACACCGGCGCTCCCGGCGGAAAGAAAAAGCTGAAGAAGTGCGCTCCGTGGCGCACGAACCCGACGATCGTCGCCAGGATGAAAACAAACAATGCCAGCGCCAGCGTAACGATGACTTGTCCGGTGACCGTAAAGCTATAGGGAACAAGGCCGAGAAAGTTGCTGAACAAAATGAACATGAAGATCGAAAAGATCAGCGGAAAAAACTCGATGCCGTCGGTGCCGACGTTCTCGCGAACCATGCCGGCGACGAATTCATACGACAATTCGGCGAGCGATTGCAGCCGCCCGGGCACCAGCGCGGCGCGGCGCGTCGCGCCGACCAAGAGCAGCATGATCAGCGCGACGACGATCGTCATCAAGAGGGCCGAGTTCGTATAGGATATGTCGAGGTGGCCGATGTGCAGCGGCACCAACGGCTTGATCACGAATTGCTCAAGAGGAGCGCTAACTTCCGCCACGTTCTTCCCCAACCTCACGCCGCCGCAGACGCGCGGCCCCGTTATCCGACGCCGCCCGCCGGCGGGTTGCCCCTACCCATGCCCCGCACCGCGCGGAACACATTCATCATGCCCGCCGCGCTGCCGAGGAAAAAGCCCGCGATCAAACCCCAGTGACCCCCGAGATAGTGATCGGCGAGCAACCCGAGAGCAACCCCGACGCACAGCGCGGCGATCAGCTCAATCCCGATGCGCAGGCCAAACCCGAGAGCGGTGCCGCCCGATGTGATATCGGCCCGGCCACCCGGCCCCCCGTCGTCCGCTTGCGAGCGCGCCTTGTCGATGTCTTCGCCAAGCCGCCGCAACGGGTTGGGTGGCCTGCTCTCGCTCATTCAGGGACGCGCAACCATCCTCGCCGGCCGCGATCGGCCGAACCGGCGCGCAACATAGTTAGCCGACCGCAGCCTGTCAAACGGAAGGCGGCGCCGGTAGTGGGTCCGTTTCAAATTGCGGCCGAGGACCGCGCTGAGCGGTCGACATTGATCGTAAATCATGGGTGCGACGAGCCGCCGGCGACTCTGCCATCGCGGCGCCCGGATTGACCGATCCAGATCGGATACCCATATCTCCGCACATTGCCAAATTTGAGCGCGGGAAATTCGCCGATCGTATTTTCGGCGTGGTAATTCGCTCGCTCGCCAGCGCCAATATTTTTAACCACGGCTTAAAAAATTACGCGATAATGCGTACGCGCGCGACGGGGCAAGTCGTGGCGCGTACGGAATGCCGGGAATGCCCGCGCCGTTGGCAACGTAGCGTTCTGCAAAACGAGGAGATACCTCATGGCTGCCTGGATCATGCCGCCCGTATGGGAAATGTGAATGCCCCGCGGTCCACGAGGCGAGCGTCGCCCGGCCGATGCAATCGGCTGCGCGGTGATGGTGGCCAAGATCGCGATGGGCGAAATCGAGGAAGATGTCGAGACACCTTCTGGAAAAGTGCGCAGTGGGCGCGCGGGCGCAAAGGCGCGCGTTGAAAAACTGACCGCAGCCGAGCGGCGCGACATCGCGAAGCGGGCGGCGGCGGCTCGATGGGGATAGAGGAGGCTACGATGACCGGCGACATCGTAACTGATGAACAGATCAAGCGGATCGATGACCTGCTGTCTTCGGTTGAAATCCGGTATTCCAAAACCTCGGACGGTACGTTCACCGCATCCACGACAACGGAACCGCTATTCTGCTTTTCGCGGAAGACGACCGAGGAGCTTGCGCAGGTCGTGCTAGCGACGTTCGTGTCGTACATCGACAACTTTTGGGATGGCGGAACGCTCGACATAACCATCGAGCCAGCATCAGCGGTCGAGCCATCCCTACGACCCGCGCCGCCACCGATTCCCATCCATGCGATGGTGCCATATTCGAGGGCAAGGGCGGCCGTCCGGCGAGCGCCGCGCCGCGAGCTGGAGAGCGCATGACCTATGCCTTGGGTGCGAATACCGCCTGAGCGGCTGGAAAGCTTGCCGCTTTTTGGAATTGATCTCGTCAAAGACGAGGGCGAATTCGCTTGGTTTCGCGGATCGGCTGGTCGGATGCGTGTCGAAAAAGCCGATCCGCGCGTCTTCGTTGAAGATATAGCCGACGCCATCCAAATCGGCGCTACGGCCATTTTGGTAAGCGAAAATCAAAAATAGATCAAAGCTTCAAAACTGAGCACTGCCGCGTCGCCACCCCCGTCGCTACTGCGGCAATGGTTCACGCGCTCTGGCGCAATTCGGCGGCGCGGGCGAGATCGACCGA
>DATLUE010000175.1:0-10378 GCA_035533255.1 Allostellaceae bacterium
GCACCGGCAACACCTCACCCTCCCACCGCTTCGCGATGGGCCCCTCCCTCTCCCCGCTTTGTGCGGAGAGGGGCAGTCGATGTGCCTGGATCACCATCAAGGCGGCAACTCAGCCGGCGAAGGCGGTGTCGTACAATCCCGAAGTGTCGGTGCCGGGCGGCAGGAGGCCGGCGATGGTGAGCGAGCGCGCGACGCGATCCTCGGCGGCAGGGTCCATCGCGATGCTGGTCGGATAGAGCGAGGCGCGATAGCGCGCGAGGATGTCGCGCATCGCGCCAAGATCGGCGCCGGTGGTCATCTCGGGCGGCAGCGCCTTGACGAGGTCGTCGGGCGTCACCTGCTGCACCGCGACCAGCGCGTTTTGCAGCCCCTTGGCCAGCGCCGTCATCTCGGCATGCCGCTCCTCGATCTCGGCCGCGCGCACCGCGACGCCCATGAATTCGTAATTGCCGCCGAGATATTTCTTCGCGTCGCCGGTTTCCATCGCATTGACCAGCACCTTGCCGCCGGCGCGCACGATCAGGGTCAGCGCCGGCTCCTGCACCAGGCCGGCGTCGAGCTGGCCCTGGCGCAGCGCCTCCAGGAGATTGGTGCCCATCGTGGCGAATTGCACTTTTGCGGCATCGGCGCCGGCCTCCTTCAAGAGGTAGAGCGTCAGCGCGTGGTCGGCATTGCCGAGGCCGGAGATGCCGACGGTCTTGCCTTCGAGATCCTTGAGCGAATCGATCTTGCCGGCGCTTTGCGGCGAGACGACCAGCGCGAACAGCGGCAGCTTGCCGGTCGCGGCAAAGCGCTTCACCTTGGCGCCATGCACGTAAGCCTGCAGCGCGACGTCGAGCGCCGTGGCGGCGTAATCGACCGCGCCGCCGACCAGCGCCTGCATCGCCGCCTGGCCGCCGCGCATATAGACCAGCTCGACCTCGAGCCCTTGCTTCTGGAAATGCCCGTCGGCGCTCGCGACCACATAGGGGATGATGCAGAGAAGCTGGCTGCAGAAGGCGAGCTTGATGCTCTTCCCGGCAGCGCGCGCCGGGTTGGCGGTGAAGACGCCGGCGAGCGCTGCCGCGCCTTTCAGCACGGTGCGGCGGCGCATCGTGACGCCGTCCCAGATCGCCAGGCTCGGATCGCAGCAGCTCATGCGCCGTGGGTTAGCGCCGGGTCGGGGATTTGTAAATAGAACGGTCGTTTCTTATCCTTCGAGACGGATTTTTATGGGGCCTCACCCTGAGGGCTCGCGAAGCGAGCGTCGCGCAGGGCGAGGCCTAAACGCCCGATCTCATCCCTCGTCCCACCGTGGCGTATAGCCGCCCCATTCCACCAGCCGGTCGCCTTCGGCCAAGGCGTCGATCGCGGCGCGATCTTCGGCCGACAGCGCGAAATCGAAAATGTCGATATTGGCGGCGGCGTGCGCGCGCCGCGCCGCTTTCGGCACCGCGGCGACGCTCGCCTGATCGAGCAGCCAGCGCAGCGCCACCTGGCCGCCGGACTTGCCGTAGCGGCGTCCGATCGCCGCCAGCGTCTGGTCGGCGAACACGCGGCCGCGCGCCACCGGCGCGTAGGCGGTGAGCAGCAGCCCGTATTGCTTCATCGCTGCGCGCAAATCCCGCTGCGCCAGAAAGGGGTGGTACTCGACTTGATTGCACAGGAGGTCGGCGCCGTGGCGCTCGATCGCCTCGCGTAGCAGCGCGACGGTGAAATTGCTGACGCCGATCGCGCGGGTCTTGCCGGCCGCGCGCAGGCGGTTAAGCGCTTCCAGGGTCTCGCCCAGCGGCGCTTGCGCATTGGGCCAATGGATCAGCAGCAAATCGACGCAATCGAGGTCGAGGCGGCGCAGGCTCTCGTCATGCGACTGCCGCACCGCCGCGGCGCGCAGATTGCCGGGCGCGATTTTGGTGGTGAGGAAGATCGCGTCGCGGGCAATGCCGCTGTCGCGAATGGCGCGGCCGATCTCGGCTTCGTTGCCGTAGATTTGCGCCGTGTCGATGTGACGGTAACCAAGATCGAGCGCCATGCGCGTCGCCTGATAGGCAACATTTCCCGACAGCGCCCAGGTGCCGAAGCCCAATGCCGGCACCGTCATATCTTTGACGAAAATCCGATCCATGATGGCTCCTTCAGGGTGCGGCAGAGTGCCGGCAATCGCATGGCAGCCGTGGCGCCGAGACGCTTGCACGCGGCGCGCAGATGCACAATGCTCGCACGCGATAAAGAGGTTCGGACGTTTGATGTCGGGGGGCCATTTTTTCTCGCGCCTGATGCTGGTCGCGGTGCTGATCGGCGCCGGAGCCGCGCCGGGCTTGGCCGACCCGCCGCTGGTTTCGCTCGGCCTCAGCACGGCGATCATCCCGATCCCTCCCGCCGCGCCGATAATTCCGGTCGCCCCGGCCGCTCCCACAGCGACCGTCCACGGTGTCGATAGCGCCGCGATCGCGGCGGCGCTGCAAGGCAACGCTCCGCTGGTGCTGGCCGGGCGAACGCTCGACAAGGCAACGCTTGCCGCGCTTTATCAGCCGCATGGCTTCCAGCCGATCTGGACCGAGCGGCGCGAGCAATCCTTCCTGCGCGCGCTCGAAGACGCCGATTCGCATGGGCTCGACGCGGGCAATTACGGGGTCGCGGCAACCTCGCCGGTGGCGCGCGAATTGCTGCTGACCGACGCGTTCCTGCGCTACGCCTCGGCGCTGGCGCGCGGCCGGGTATCGCCCCAAGATTTCGAGACCGATTGGCGGATCGACCCACCGGATTTCGCCGCCGCCCAAGTGCTCGACGCCGCGATCGCCGGCGATGTCAGCACGGTGCTGGCCGCTCTCGCGCCGCACGAGGCCGGCTATGAAAGGCTGCGCGCGGCGCTGCTGCGCTATCGCGCCCTCGGCCGGCGCACTTGGCATGTGCTGTTTTCGCCAAGCTCGATCCAGCCCGGCGATCGCGCCGCCATCGCCCCGGCTCTCCGCGCGCGGCTGATCGCCGAGGGCTATCTCGATCCCGGCAATACGCCGGACGATCCGACCCTCTTCGATGCGGCGCTGTCGGCGGCGGTCGCGCACTTCCAGACGACGCACGGCCTGCCGGTCGACGGCGCGGTCGGGAGGCTGACGCTCGCGGCGCTCAACGTCTCGCCGGCGCTGCGCGTGCGGCAGATCCGCTGGAATCTCGAGCGCTGGCGCTCGCTGCCGCGAATCACCGCCGCCACCCGCATCGAGGTCAATGCCGCCGCGGCGATGGCGACGCTCTACCGGGACGACCAGCCGGTCCGCGTGATGCGCGCGATCGTCGGCGCCGCGGTCCATCCGACGCCGGTGTTGCGCGCGCGCATATCGTCGGTGATGCTGAATCCGCCTTGGGTGGTGCCGAGCTCGATCATCGAGAAAGAAATCCGGCCGATGCTCAAGCGCGATCCCGATTACCTCGACCGCTTCGGCTTCGCTTACCAGGATGTCGGCGGCGGCACCGAGCTGGTGCAGCGTCCGGGCCCGACCAATGCGCTGGGCCAGGTCAAGTTCGAAATGCCCAATCCCGACGACATCTATATGCACGACACGCCCGAGCGCCAGTTGTTCGCGCTGGCGCGGCGCTATGTCAGCCACGGCTGCGTTAGGGTCGAGGACCCGCGCGGGCTGGCGCGCGTCCTGCTCGATTCCGATCAATGGTCGCGCGGCGCGATCGACGACGCGATCGCGACCGGCCAGACGCAGAGCGTGCCGCTCCACCGGAGCCTGCCGGTCTATGTGCTGTATTGGACCGCGTTCGTCGATCCCGACGGCACGGTCGAGTTCCGCGACGATATTTACGGCCGCGACCGCCGTCTTGCCGAGGCGCTGGCGGCGCGCGCGGCCGCCGAGCATCTGGCTGCGACGGAGGATCAGGGGCCGCGCGGCTGACCGAGGGGATGGGCATGCTATGACGCAAGCGCCGCGCCGCGGGCGGCGGAGCTTCGTTATGCGCCGCGCCGCGGCACGATCCGGGTAGGATTTCAAGATCGAGGAGTTGAAGGAATATCATGGCCGACGCCACGCCGATCAAAGTGCTCGCGCTCTCGGGCAGCCTCAGGAAAGGCTCGTTCAACACGCTGCTGCTTCACGCCGCCAAGGAGGTTGCGCCCGCGGGCATGAGCCTCGAGCTCTACGACCTCGCGCCGCTGCCGATGTACAACGACGACGTCCGCGCGGCCGGCTATCCGCCGGTGGTGCAGGCATTTCGCGACGCCATCGCCGCCGCCGACGCGATCCTCTTCGCCTCGCCGGAATATAATTATTCGATCTCGGGCGTCTTGAAGAACGCGATCGACTGGGCCTCGCGCGCGCCCAACATGCCGTTCGACGGCAGGACCGCCGCGATCGTCGGCGCCAGCGCCGGCGCCATCGGCACCGCGCGCAGCCAGCGCGATCTGCGCTGGATCCTCTCGGGCCTCAACGTCTATGTCGTCAACCTGCCGCATGTCTATGTCGGCAGCGCGGCGCAGAAATTCGACGCCGCCGGCAAGCTCGCCGATCAGGCCGCGCGCGATTTCATCAAGCAGCTCTTGGAGAATCTGCGCGATCTGACCGTGCGGCTGAAGCCGCGGTAAGACGCTCGCTTTATTTAAAGATCGTCGCCCCCGCGAAAGCGGGGGTGCCGCATCGCGCGCATCGCGTGGCTAAGGCGTGATGCCGCGCAGCGAGGCCGGATGGCCGGGCAATTTCAGGCTGCCGACCGGCAACAGCTTCGCGCCCTGCAGCTTGAAGATCGCGATCGTACCGTTGCTGTAGCTGCCGACATAGAGGAACCGGCCATCGGGGCTGAAGGCGATGCCCTCGGCGCTGCCGCTTACCGCGGTCTCGCCGACCTTGCGGACTTTCTTGCCCTCGATCCGCAGCAAGGCGACGATCGAATGGTCGTGATGGTAGAACGCGGATTTGGGGCTGCCCGTGCCGTTGAGCAGCAGCGACGCCGCATAGCCGCCGACCGGGCTGATCGCGAGCCCTTCGGGCCCGTCGCCGACCATGATTTGATCGATGACGCGCGGCGGATTCGGCTGAAGATCGATCACCGAGACGGTGTCCGCCTGTCCGTCCGAGGCGCCCGAGCCCTGATTGTTGACGAGGCCGAGCTTGCCGTCGGGCGTGATCTGCACGTTGTAGGGAAAGATCCCGGTGGTCATCGCATAGCCGGTGTCGGTGACCTTGCCGCCGGCGATCGACAGCAGCGCGACCTGGTTGGCGCGGGTCAGGGTGACGAGCGCGCGCTTGCCGTCGGGGGTGATCGCGACTGCGGTCGGATCGGCATTCGCGATCGCGAGTGGCACGGTGGCGACCAGCGTCGCGCTCTTGGCCTTGCCGTTGACGCTGAGCACGGAGACGGCGTCGTCGGCGCGATCGGCGATCAAGGCAAGGTTGCCGCCGCGATCGATCGCCATGCCCGAAGGCTGCCGGCCGACGGTGACGGTGCCGACCAGCTTGGGCGGATTGGCGGCCGGATCGATCAGGAACACCTCGTTGTCGGGCACGTCTTTCCAGCCATTGCCCGCGGCGACCGAATCGACCGAATTCGCGACCAGCACCAAGCGATCGTCGGGCGTGATCGCGAGATTGGTCGGCGGGCCGTGGATCGAGTTCTTGATCGGCAGCGTGCCGATGATGTGCGGCTCGACGCGATTGCGGATGTCGATGATCGAGACGCTGTCTTTGCCGGGTCCCAACTCGATCATCTTGCCGCTCGCATCATAGCCGCGTTTCTCGTCATGGCCGACGACGAGAAGCTGCGCGCGCGCCGCGCCCATGAAGCAGCACAACGCGAGGCCGGCGAGCGCCGTCGCTCCCAGTATCTTGCTCGCGGCTCGCGTTCCGTTGCGTTCTCTCACGGGGTGGAGTTTGCCACGATTGCGGCGGCGGCGTCACCCTTCGCTTGCGACACCTTCGCTTGCGACACCTTCGCTTGCGGCAGGGGCGGCGCTATCATGCGGCATTATGGCGCCCAAAAAGAATCCCCTCGGCCTCAACCCGCTGCAGTTGAAGACGCTGGCCTTATTGCAAGCACTGGCGCGCCTGCCCGAGCATGCGCGCGCCCAAGACGAAGGCGTGCTGGTCGCCAACATGCCGCCGCCGCATGGCGATCATTTTCATCTCGGCAGCGCGGTGGTGGCGACGCGCGACGCCTCGGGCCTCTTCAACCAGGCGGCCTGGATCGCGCTGGAGCGCAAAGGGCTGATCAAATCGCATTTCCCGGATTCGGCGCTGCTGACCGCCGCTGGGCAAGGGTACGAGACCGGGCTCGGCGACGCGATCCTGTACCACGCCGATCACGGCGCGCATTAGGCGGAGCGTTACCAGCGCAGCTCGTCGAGCGCGGCGATCGGGTGGGCGCCGGCGGCTTTGGCGGCTTGCGCGATGCGCGCCGGATCGGGGAGCTGGCCTTGGGCGCAGCCGAATTCCTCGTAATGGATGCCGCCGGCGACGACGATCGCGTCGATCCCCGCGGCATTGGCGCCGGCGATGTCGGTGCGCAGCGAATCGCCGATCGCGAGGATGCGCTTGGGATCGGCGACCTCCAGCAATTCGAGCGCGCGCCGGTAGACGCCGGGATAAGGCTTGCCATGCCAGCGCACATGGCCGCCGAGCGCCTCGTAACGCTGCGCGATCGCGCCGGCGCAGATCGCCCGCCGGCCGAGATGATGCACCACGATATCGGGGTTGGCGCACACCATCGGCAGCTTGCGGCGAAGCGCCGCTTGTAGCATGTCCTCGTAGCGCACCACGTCCTCGTCCCAGCCCCACGGGCCGACATTGAAGACGAAGCTCGCCTGGTCGAGGTCTTTGACGCGCTCGAGATCGAGGCCGAGCAGCACGTCGCTGTCGCGATCCGGCGCCACCATGTAGCAGACCCGGCCGAGCGCGGCGTGGAACGGATCGTCGCGGCGGCTCAAATGCTGCCAGGTCTCCTCGCCCGAGGTGTGGATGTGATCGTAGAGCGTGCGCGCGATGCCGATCTCGGCGAGGCGCTGGCTGACCGGCATGGCGCGGCGCGGCGCGTTCGAGAGCACCAGCGTGCGCTTGCCGTGCCGGCGCAATTGCCCCAGCGCATCGAGCACGCCCGGAAACGGCTTGGCGCCGTCATGCAGCACGCCCCAGACGTCGAGGATCACGCCGTCGTATTGGTCGACGATCTCGCCGATGCCGGCGAGCAGCGGTATCTCAAAGCCCATGCGGCGTGGTCGACGGCAGATGCGCATCGGCGCCGATCGCGGCACCGATCGAGGTGAAGCCGTCGCGCGCCAACAGCGCGGCCAGCTCAAGCTTGATGCGCGCGACCAGGCCGGGACCGCGATAGACGAGGGCGGTATAGAGCTGCACCAGCGAGGCGCCGGCGCGGATCTTTTTATAGGCGTCCGCGCCCGAGGCGATGCCGCCGACGCCGATGATCGGCAGCTTGCCGCTGGTCAGGCGATACATTTCGGCGAGCAGCGCGGTCGAAGGCTCGAACAGCGGCGCGCCGCTGAGGCCGCCGGGCTCGTGCGCGGCGGTGCTGACGAGGCTCGCCGGCCGCGCGACCGTCGTGTTCGAGACGATCAGCCCGTCGATGCCCGAGGCCAGCGCCGCCTCGGCGAGATCGACGCGCTGCTCCGGGTCGAGATCGGGTGCGATCTTCAACAAGAGCGGCGGCGGATCGCGCGGCACCGCCCGGGCGCGCGCGTCGATCAGCTTGGCGATCAGCCGCGTCACCGCGCTCTTGCGCTGCAGGTCGCGCAGGCCGGGCGTGTTCGGCGACGAAACGTTGACCGCGAGATAATCGACCAGCGGCGCCAGCACCCGCACGCCTTCGACGTAATCGCCGATATCGTCGAGCGTGTCGCGATTCTTGCCGATATTGGCGCCGACGATCCCGGAACGGTTGCGCCGGAGCGTCAGCCGCCGCGCTGCCGCCGCGACCCCGGCGCTATTGAAGCCGAGCCGGTTGATGACGGCGCGGTCCTCGGGCAGGCGGAACAGCCGCGGCTTGGGATTGCCGCGCTGGGGCAGGGGCGTGATCGTGCCGGCCTCGACGAAGCCGAAGCCGAAAGCGAGCAGCGCGTCGGGCACCTCGGCATCCTTGTCGAAGCCGGCGGCAAGCCCGATCGGGTTCGGGATGCGCTGCCGCCACAGCTTCACCTCGAGACAGGGGGGATCGCCGGGCGGGGGTTTGGGCGCGAAGCCGCAAGCGAGGGCGCGGATGGTCGCGCGATGCGCCGCCTCGGGCGGCAGCAGGCGGAACAGCGGCAGGGCCAGGTCGAACATCGCGGACATCCGCTAAACGCTAGCGCAAGCGCGGCGCCGGCGACAAGTGGCGGCAGGTCATAGCCGGTATCTTCTCATCCTTCGAGACGCGATCCTGCGGATCGCTCCTCAGGATGAGGACGGCAAATTAGCGGCCTCACCCTGAGGAGCCAACCCCGAGCTGGTCGAGGGGCTGGCGTCTCGAAGGGCGGGCCGCTCGACACGATCAGCGCCGCGCCTTGCCGGCGACAAGGCGCGGCGAAACTTCTATATGCTGTTCCCGTGTCGCTCACCGAAACCTCGCATCCGTCTGCTGCCCCGGCGCTCGTCCTGCCCGGCGCGCCGGCGCTGGTCGCGGGCGCCGCCGGGGCGGCGTGGCTGTCGGCCGATGGCGAGATCGAGCGGCTGAGTATAGCCGAGGCCGGCCGGCGCGCCAAGGCGACGGCGCCGTTCCTCTGCCATGCGCGCGCGACCGCGCGACGGCTCGGCGTCGGCTCGTTCGCCGCGCTCGATCTGCTCGAGCTTCATGCCTTCGTTTATCCCGCGCGCTTCTGCTTGCCGACGCCGCGTGGTCTGGCCGCATCGCTCGGCCTTGCCGCGCCGCACGGGCTCGAGGCCGAGGCGTCGGCATTGATCGACAGCGCGCGTGCGCTACTCAGCGTGCTGCGCGCGACCGGTGACGCCGAGGCGCGCGCGATCGCCGAGGCGATGGCGAAAGGCGGCTGGGCCTGGGGTCCGGCGGTGCTGGCGGCGCTGGCGCAGTGCCCGGCGGCGGCGCGCACGCCCGACGGCCTCGCGCAATGGCGCAAGCTCGGCGAATGGTCGGATTACGCGCCCGAGCCGCCGCCCGGCAACATCCCGGTCGAGGAAAGCGAGGCGCGGCAGCGGCTCGCCGAGCTGCTGGGCGCCGATGCCGAGCCGCGGCCGCAGCAAGCGGATTATGCCGCCGCGGTTAGCGCCGCGTTCCGGCCGCGCGATCGGTCCGATGCACCGCGGCTGGTGCTCGCCGAGGCCGGCACCGGCGTCGGCAAGACCCTCGGCTATGTCGCGCCGGCGAGCGTCTGGGCCGAGAAGAACGAGGGCGCGGTGTGGGTCTCGACCTTCACCCGCAATTTGCAGCACCAGATCGCCGGCGAGCTCGGCCGGCTCTATCCCGATCCCGCCAAGAAGCATCGCCACGTCGTCGTGCGCAAAGGCCGCGAGAACTATCTCTGCCTCCTCAATTACGAGGAAAGCGTCGCGCAGGTGGCGATGCGCGGCTATGACGCGGTCGCGCTCGGGCTGATGGCGCGCTGGATCGGCGCGACCCGCGATGGCGACATGGTGGGCGGCGATCTGCCCGGCTGGCTGCCCGAGCTCGCGGGCCGCGCGCAAACCACGGCACTCGCCGACCGCCGCGGCGAGTGCATCCATTCCGCCTGTCCGCATTATCATCGCTGCTTCATCGAGAAGAGCGTGCGGCGGGCGCGGCGCGCGCGGCTCGTGATCGCCAACCACGCGCTGGTGATGATCCAGGCGGCGCTCGGCGGGCTCGACGACGGCTATCTGCCGACGCGCTATGTGTTCGACGAGGGCCATCATCTGTTCGAGGCCGCGGACAACGCGTTCTCGGCGGCGCTCACGGGGCAAGAGGGCGCCGAGCTGCGGCGCTGGCTCTTGGGCAATGAGGGCCGCGGCCGCTCGCGCGCGCGCGGCTTGAGGCGGCGGATCGAAGATTTGGTGGGCGACGACGCGATCGCGGCGAAGGCGCTCGACGATATTCTGATCGGCGCGCGCGTGCTGCCGGGCGACGGCTGGTCGCAGCGGCTGCAGGACGGCCGGCCGCTCGGCGCGTTCGAGGCGTTTCTAGCGCTGGTGCGCCAGCAGGTGCTGGCGCGCGCCGCCGGCAGCGAGCAGGCCTACAGCATCGAGACCGAGCTGCGGCCGTATCTCGATGCCCTGCCGGGTGCGGCGCGCGCGCTGGCCGACAGACTGCGCGCGATCGAGGTGCCGGTCGCGGCCTTGGGCAAGCGCCTGGCCGCCCGGCTCGAGAACGACGCCGCCGAGCTCGACACCGGCACGCGCAGCCGCATCGAGGCGACGCTGCGCGGATTGAACCGCCGCGGTCTCGTCGAGATCGGCGGCTGGCGCGCGATGCTGGGCGCGGCCCTCGG
>DATLUE010000176.1:0-7893 GCA_035533255.1 Allostellaceae bacterium
GCGATGGCGAGCGATGGTACGCCGTGCACAGCCTCCCATCGTCGGAGAAACGCGCGGAGGGGAATCTTCTTAACCAAGGCTTCCGGACATTCATGCCGAAGCGGCGCAAGACCGTGCGCCATGCACGCCAAGTATCCACGATCGTCGCGCCGATTTTTTCGCGCTACCTGTTCGTGGTCCTCGACCTGTCCCGTCATCAGTGGCGCAGCGTCAACGGCACCTTTGGGGTCGCGCGTCTCGTCATGTGCGGCGACCAGCCGCAACCCGTCCCGCACGGCGTCGTCGAGGCGCTCATTGCCTCGACCGATAGCGACGGCTTTCTCGATTTTGCCCAAAAACTGAAGCCGGGAAGCCCGGTGCGGCTGATGACCGGACCTTTCGCCGAGCAGCTCGCCATCCTCGAGCACCTCGACGATGCGGGCCGGGTTCGGGTGCTTTTGGACATTATGGGGCGGCAAGTTCGGATCAATACTCAGACCAGCAACGTCCTGCCGCTCACCTGATGCCGCTTACGGCGTGAAATTCGACGCAAGCTGCTCGCCGCCGCGGCTTGCCACATTCGCCAGCAGCGCCGTCCGCAATGCCGCGACATCGGTCGTCAACAGCGACCAGTTGCCGTGACCGCCCGGCACCTCGGCACTTAGCCAGATATAGGACAGCGATTCCCAAGGTCGCGGCGAGCCCTGGCGGCTATCGAGCACGATCGTCCCGTGATCGGTATCGACCAGGACGACGGCGTGCGACGCGCCTTGTTGCGCGCTGCCGTCATTGACGAACGCCGTCGCGATGCGCATCGCGCCCGCCGGCCAGCCGCGATCGAGCAGCAACAACACGGTCTTGGCAGCATAGGTCTTGCAATCGCCGGCAGACGACAGCGGGTCCCAGGAATCGGACGGGACATAGGCGATCGAGGCATCGACCTCGGTCTGCACGGATTGGAGCTCGCTCCAGCGATCCGGCGTCAGCGCCACCGTCGTCGGCGTCGCATTGCCGTTGCAGAATGCGTCCCAGAATGCTTGCGCGGCCGTCGCGGACGGCGCCGCGCAATACGCTGCCGCGCCGACCGGCTGCGGCGTCGGAACGGATCCCGCATCCTGCAACACCGTGCCATTGTCCGGCATCGCGCTGCACGCCCCCAAAGATACCGCCAAGATAAGAGCCAGGAATCGCACCGTCGTCTCCAAATTTTTTTGTATCTTGGAGACGACGCCTTATTGAGCGATGAATAGATCGACTATAGATAAAGACAAAACAGAGTTTCGCCTAAATCTTCTAAAATTTTATACTTTGCGGAAAAGCAACCGTCCTTACAATTAGCGTGCCGCAGACGGTCTGGGTTGGGCGCAAGAATTCAGAGGCAAACCATGCCGGCGTGGTTGAGGTAAATGCCGATCGCGTGGAGCAAATCCTCAACGCTGACGTCGTGGCCGTTCAGCAGTGCCATCAAGAAGGCGCAAGCAACCACCAAAGGCCACAGCCACGGCTCCGCCGGCCGACGCGACCAAAATTGGCTAGCGAAGAGCGCCAACGCGATCGACCCGATAACCGAGCCCAATACGACCTCGGGGATGCTGTGGGCTTCGACCAGCACGCGCGAAATGCCGATCCCGACAATAAAAATGCCGCCCACTGCCGCGGCAGCAAATCGCCGCCAACCGGTCAATGCAGCCGCTATGGCGACGGTCAATGCGCCATAGACCAGCGTGCTGAGGCTGGTATGGCCGCTCGGACTGTGGAGGTTGGTCATGGGAGGGCAAACAAAAAAGTAAATCTTCAGAACGGCCGTGCTGCCCATGCACAGCCCAATGGCGACGAGCCACCAAATCACGATCCGAGGTTGCCGGATCGTCAGCAACCACAGCGTGACCGCCGCGGCGAGCGGCAGGAGCACCGCCAAATCGCCGAGATCGGTCAATCGATTGATGAATGCCATCATGGAGCGGCGATTTATAAGATGAACCGGGCCCCTATTCGACGCAAATCGCCGACCGCGACCACGAACCGCAGATTACATGGCTAAGGGCGCAAAGAGCCCGCCTTATCCGGCTAAGCGGCTGACTCGGAATCGTGCAGGTTGCAGTCAGGCATCAGTACGTACCCTTTAGGGTCGTTAACTGGCTCATCAAATCCAAGAACAGCGGCCAGTCAGCGGTCGCAAACCGTGTCCGGCTCCTTTCGGTCAACAAAATCCGGCGAACATGGAATTACACGTCAGCCTCTAAAGAGCAACGCTTGATATGGCGAGCCAGGAGTGGTATTACTTTCATTATAATGTAATAGGACCGCATTATGGACTCGGCAATTACAAGCAAGGGGCAGGCCACAATCCCGAAACCGATCCGGGACCACCTTCGATTGAAGCCGGGAGATAGAGTCAAATTCTTCGTTCACCCAGACGGAAGCGTAGTGCTGTTGCCCAAATTACCGGCGTCCGCATTGCGAGGCATCATCAAGGCGCGGCGGAAGCGCGTGACAATCGAGGACATGACCGAGGAGGCCGCGGCGGCGGCGAGCGGAAGCCCGCCGCGCCGTAAGTCTCGATGATCGGCCTCGACACTAATATCGTCGTACGGTACCTCGTGCAGGACGACCCAACCCAATCGTCGAAGGCCACCGAACTCATCGAGCGACGGCTGAGCGCGGATGAACCCGGCTTTATCAGCGTTATCGTCGTGGTCGAGACCGTTTGGGTTCTCGAGCGCGCCTATGGCTTGGCCAACCTCGACATCGCTTCAGCTATTGAACGTATGCTTCAAATTGACGTTTTCGTCGTTGACCACGAACAAGAAGTTTTTACCGCGTTATCTGCGTTCAAGGCTGGCCGTGGCTCGTTTGCCGATGCTTTGATCGGCACGCTTGCTGCCCGCGCGGGCTGCTCCGATACGTTCACCTTCGATCGAAAAGCATCGCGGCTCTCTGGCTTCGAGCTTTTATGAATCGACATATGCGTCCATCGAGATCGATCCGATCGGTGAGCGAAGGGTTGGGGAAACAGACGACGCGTCGCGCCTTCCCGTCACAATAGGCGCGGAAACCGACATACATATTTGGACCTGAACACTGGCCCTCGCCAAGCGGTGTGACCTGAGCCCCTTGTCTCATCCGGGGATGAGGAGAGTCAATTGCTGATTTGAGCCCATCGGGCTCGATGGTACAACGGGATGGGGCGCGTCCGATATACGGGGACGCTAAATCTACGAACCTAGAGAAACTTTTGCTCTACGGAACGGAATGTATTTCGATGAAATCCAAGCGCCGCAACCCGAATTCCGCGATCAAGCCGAAAAAGGAACCTAAGCTCTCGCGCACCCATGCGCCCGCCGATCTATCGCCGGTGGAGTGGCAACGCGGCTTGCGCCGCCAGTTCGGACGCGAGCAGGCCTTCGGGCTTGAAAATCTGACCAGCGAACCGTTCTTCTCCGAGTTTCGGGTCAGCAATCTTGCTTCGAAATCGAGCTATCGCGTGGCGATTCGAGGCCCGGGGCCAGGCGGCAATTTCTGTTCATGCCCCGACTATGCCACCAGCGAGTTGGGTACTTGCAAGCACCTGGAATTCGCGCTTGCCCGGCTATTAAAAAGGCGCGGCGCGAAGACGGCGTTTGCGCGGGGCTACCAGCCTGCATTTTCCGAGCTGTATCTGCGCAATGAAGGCAAACGCAGCGTGCATTTTCGCGCCGGAACGGATTGTCCGCCCGCGGTGCGCAAGGCCGCCGCCGATTTGTTCGACGCCCAACGCAACGGGATGGTGCCGGAGGAGCGTCTTCGCGAACTCGATCATTTCATGGCCGTGGCGTCCAAGTCCGGTCACGAGTTGCGGGCCTACGACGATGCTCTCGATTTCGTTGCGGGACGGCGTGATGCGGACCGGCGGGCCTCGATGCTCGAGCAATTGTTTCCGCACCGTGCCGCCGATCCCAAGCTGCTGGGGGCGCTCAAAGTACCGCTCTATCCCTATCAGGCGGAGGGCGCGCTGTTCGCGGTGCGGGCCGGCCGGTCGCTGATCGGCGACGATATGGGCCTGGGCAAGACCATACAGGCAATCGCCGCGACCGAAATACTGGCACGGCATTTTGGCGTCTCGAAAGTGCTGGTGATCTGCCCGACCTCGCTCAAATACCAGTGGCAAAGCGAGATCGCGCGCTTCTCGGGGCGACAAGGCGACAATGCTGCGCGGGTCATCAACGGCGGTCGCGCGCAGCGGCAGAAGGACTTCGCCCTGGACGATTTCTGCAAGATCACGAACTACGAGAAGCTCAAGCCCGATCTCGATCTGATCGCCGCCTGGGCGCCCGAGCTGGTGATCGTCGACGAAGCGCAGCGGGTGAAAAATTGGAACACCATCGCGGCGCGCGCCTTGAAACACATCGATAGCCCCTATGCGATCGTGCTGACCGGCACGCCTCTGGAAAACAAGCTGGAAGAGCTGATCTCGATCGTCCAGTTTGTCGATCAGCACCGGCTCGGGCCGACCTGGAAGCTGCTGCACGAGCATCAGGTCAAGGACGAAGCCGGGCGCGTCACCGGCTATACCGGGCTGGAGAAGATCGGCCAAACGCTGGCGCCGGTCATGATCCGCCGCCGCAAATCCGAGGTGCTGCGGCAACTGCCCAGCCGGACCGACCAGAATCTGCTGGTGCCGATGACCGAGATGCAAATGCTCTATCATCAGGAAAACGCCGATGTGGTGGCGAGGATCGTCCAACGCTGGCGCAAGACCAGGTTTCTGTCGGATCAGGATCAGCGGCGAATGACCTGCGCCCTGCAGAACATGCGCATGTCATGCAACAGCACCTATCTGCTCGACCAAGAAACCGACCACGGCGTCAAGGCCGACGAATTGGCGGCGCTGTTCGATGAATTGTTCATTGAGCCCGAGGCCAAGGCGGTGGTGTTTTCGCAATGGACGCGGACCCACGATATCGTCGCCCGCCGCCTCGATGCGCGCGGGATGGGTTATGTCAGTTTCCACGGCGGCGTGCCGTCGGAAAAACGACCCGCGCTGGTCGAGCGGTTTCGCGATGATCCCGGGTGCCGCGTGTTCCTCTCCACCGATGCAGGCAGCACGGGGCTCAATCTGCAGCACGCTTCGACCGTCGTGAACATGGACTTGCCATGGAACCCGGCGGTCCTCGAACAGCGCATCGCGCGCATCCATCGCATGGGCCAGAAACGGCCGGTGCGGGTGATCAATTTCGTGGCGAAGGGCACGATTGAGGAAGGCATGCTCTCGGTGCTGGCGTTCAAACGCTCCTTATCGGCAGGGATTCTCGACGGCGGCAGCGGCGATATTTCGCTCGGCGGCTCGCGTCTCAATCGCTTCATGAAAGATGTGGAAAACGTCACGGGGCGCATGGGCGACGGCGAGGCCGTGACGCAAGCCGAGGAAGTGAGGAATATCGTCACTGCCGGTGACGCCGGACCCGTGGAAGATGCAAATGCGGATGTGAGCATCGGCGCCGGCGAGATGCCGATCGTCCGGACCGATGGGGCCGGAGCGCCACCGCGCGATACAGGTCCCGATCCGTGGCAAGCCTTGGTGCAGGTCGGTGCGCAGTTTATTGCCGCGCTGGCGGCTGCCAACGATCCCAGCGCGCCGGCGCATCCCTGGATCGAGAGCGATCCGACCACAGGCGTACAAAACCTCAAAATACCGCTGCCGCCGCCGGAAACCGCGAGACAACTTGCCGATGCGCTTTCGGCACTCGCGGACAGCTTGCGCGGCAAGATTGCGTGACGGGCGGGGTAGCTGAATGATCGCCTCGGTTGCCAGACCGGTGACGAAACCTCTGGCCGCATGGCCGACGGAAGAGGCGTTGGCGCATCGGGCTCACATTTCCCGCCGCCGCCTCTTCGTCCGGCCGACAGAGGCTCGCCTCAGTAGCCTGGTCGGTTCTTAGCGGCGGCGAGATCGCCGTTCTCACTTCGGCACCCACTTCTTGAGGCCGTGGCGGAGGGCCTTGCCGAGGCGGAATGCCACCTTCGACGAATCGCCGAGCGATTGCGGCGGGGATGTAGTTTGCTTGATCTCCTGAACCGTCCGCCCCAGCCGAAACGCGATGTCGGTCCAGTCCCCCTCGGGCACGCCTTCCTCTTTGAGTTTCGCTTTCAGCCCCGCCTTGAGCCGCTCCGCATTCGCTCGCTCATGCTCGGTCGCGGCGGAATCCTGGATCACGGCAGCGAGACCGCGCAGCTTTCGACGCATCGCCTCGACCGGGCTCATGGCTGTTTCAAAATCGACGACAAGAAGCCGGACGCCACGAGCGATGCGGCGAGCCGGTCGGTCGCCACGGCGCGCGCCGCTCCGGTCAGATGTTGGCCATCGAAGCTGGCGAGACCTTCCGCCGGTAGAGCGACGAACCGACCCCGCGATCGGCTACTCGTCGCGGCCAGAAGGCGGACGACATTGTCATAACGATCGCGGTTGAAGCCGGGCGACAGCACAAAGGGTATCAGCGTGAAGATGGGCCGATTATGCCTCGGTCCGGCAATCTCCTCGAAGCGCTGCGGCAAGGGGATGGTTCCCGAAGCGAGCCGCCAGGGCGACGGGCCGTTCGCGATGTCCTGCCCCTTGCCCTTACCGGAGCTCGGGAATTCTTCGCCGCCGGCGGGGCTGAACAGGCTGACGACATCGCCATAATTCCAATCGAGGATCGTCGCCGGCTGGTTGAGATAGCGGCCGACGGTCGGCCGACGGCCGGCGAGATCGATTCGCGGAACCGACCCATCCAGCATCCAGTCCCAATCGAAGCGCGACCACACCGCGAGCGCCTTGAACAGGCCCTGCACGGGATCCGCGATTTCCGAAAATTCCGAGAAGCAGGCGTAGGTGTAGGGATCGAAATCATACGCGAAGGTATCGACGACGAGGTCGCGATCGCGGATGTCCCGGTCGTCGAGCAGCCGCGCATCGAAGCTCAAGGGCGTATCGCAGCCGAGCCCGGCATTGAACACCGTGATCGGCCGGCCGGCCGCGCGCGAAAAATCGGCGCTCATTTGCCGTGCCGACAATCCGAATTGCGTGTGCGAGGAGCCGAGCAGGATGATATCGGCGCGGCGAAGGCCGGCGCCGATTCCGAAAAGATTCCACCGATAGGCGAGATGCGCGACATAGGCGGCCTGGCCGCCATATTCGGCGACGAAGGCTTGCCCGGGAAGCGGAAATGCCGGCTTGGGCGGCAGATCGGCGGAAGTGAGCTTGCTCCATAGGACCAGCGGGCCCAGCAAGACGGCCGCCGCCAAAACCAGCGCTGCCCAGAACCCTCTTTTGAGCGCATCCATCGTCGTGCTTAAAACTTGAAATAGATAAAGACTTTGTTCGGCGCATAGACAATCAGATCGAGTACCAGCAGGACACCGGTCGCCACGCCGAGACAGGTGCCCAGATATCGGCGCGGCACAGTGGCGAGGCCGATCGGCGCCGCGTGATGCAGAACCGCCCCGGCGCCGATCAGCAACGGCAAGATCAAGCGGCCATGCACCGCGAAGGCTCCCCAGCCGTCGAACCGCATCATGGCGCGGATGAAATCAAGCGCGCCGCTCAGATCGGACGAGCGAAAGAACACCCAGGCGACGGTGACCCATAATTGGGTGCAAAGCCACCACGGGATACGCTGCCAAAACCGGTCGAATTTGCGCTGCAAGCCCAGAATGCGTTCCGCCGCGAGGCCGATCCCGTGCATCGCGCCCCAGACCACAAAGGTCCAAGCCGCCCCGTGCCAGAGTCCGCCGAGCAGCATCGTGACCAGGATATTCGCGATCGCCCGGCTTTTCCCCTGCCGGCTTCCGCCGAGCGGGATGTAGAGATAATCGCGCAGCCACCGCGACAGGGTGATGTGCCATCGCCGCCAGAATTCCTGCATCGTGCTCGCGAGCATCGGCGCCCGGAAATTCGCC
>DATLUE010000177.1:0-5638 GCA_035533255.1 Allostellaceae bacterium
CCGTGTGTATTTCGATCGCGGTAGAGCCAGCAGGATTAAGGCTGTTGCCGAGGCGGATGTCAAAGCAGGGAATGTCCCTCAAAGCATCGCCGGGCCTTGGCAGCCGTGCGTAAAGTGGGGCGTTTCATGGCTTTGCTGCTAATGGCGGTCACCTGGCTGCCTAGGATCGCAGCGGCCGGCGGCTTGCCATCGCCGGTTACTGCAACGCCTTTCGATGCGAGCCATCAAGGTGACGTGGCGTCGATAGATTTTCTGATCAAGCAAGCTCGGTCGTATGTAATTGGACTTCAGTTCGAATACGATGGGCGCACCGATCAACGCAGAGTTTTAGAACTTGTTGGCGTTGGCGCCGGAACGCCAAAAGCTCCCGGTATCCCCATCGAAATTGAATTTAAGCTCTGGCGATTGGATTCGGCCGATCATCAGCCGCGCTTGCTCCTGGCCGACCGGGTAACCACCAAGGGCTCTTACGCGCAAGCCTTCGGCTGGACCCGATTCAAAGGCCGCTTCCAACGTATCATCGCTACCATCAATCTTAAGCCAGGTTCCTACCGCGTGGAAGCGCGGACGCTCGCTGACAATCCGGCGTTCGTAGGAACGCCGACGTCTCTCGTGATCGACTACTACGCGGATCTTCAATTCGTACCTCATAGCCTATCCCCAACAAACAATTAAGCCGCTCGGGAGGGGGGAATGCCTACGCTAACAATTCACATAGCTGCGTCAGGAACACCGATTGCTAACGCTCCAGCAACGGGACTGCCGAGTACCTCCACGTTTGGACATATGTGGTACTACGGATTTTCGGGGACATAATACTTAATTATCGTATCGCGTTGGATATTGCGTTGTCCCCGCGATGACCCGCGTTACCGACACGCGAAATTCGGGCGCGCCGACATGGCTTGCCCTGCGGCCGTCTTTGCTATACCACACCGACAAAGCTGCGCCTTTGCCGGCGCGAAAAACGACGCGCTGCGCGCTGACGCAGCCGCGAACCGGTCGAACGAGGGAGAGACACGATGGTCGTCGGGATGAGTAACAATTTTTCGCGCCTTGGCCTCGCCGCGCTCGCGCTCGCGCTGGTCGCATCCACAGCACCGGACCGCGCCGCCGCCGACACGACGGTGCGCGTCGGCAAGGCCGTGCCGAGCGCCTTCACGTTCGTTCCGCTCGATATCGGCAACCGCGAAGGGATCTTCGCCAAATACGGGCTCAAGGTCGAGATCATCGACTTCACCGGCGACGCCAGGCTGCAACAAGGCCTCATCGCGAACAGCATCGATTTCGGCCTCGGCAGCGGACCCGGCATGGCCTTCGCGGCCAAAGGCGCGCCGGTGCGCGCCGTCGCCGCCTATTTCGGCGCGCCGGCCAATATCGCCGTCACCATCAAGGAAGACTCGCCGATCAAGACCGTCGCCGATCTCAAGGGCAAGGTCATGGCGGTGAGCACGGTCGGCTCGCTGACCGCTTGGCTGACGCAGCAGATGGCGATCCGCGAAGGCTGGGGCAGGGACGGCATCCGCATTACGGCCACCGGCGGCGGACCGGCAATGACCGCGGCGATCGTCAGCGGCTCGGTCGATGCCGGCATGGGCTCTTATGAAAGCGCGCTGCGGCTGCAGGAGAGCCATCGCGCCAAGCCGCTCGTCACCATGGATAAATTCGCGCCGCGCTTCATCACCCATGTGATCTTCGCGCGCAAGGCGCTGATCGACAGCAATCCTGCCGAGGTCGGCACCTTCGTCAAAGCATTCTTCGCGGTGCTCGACTACATGCGCACGCATCGCGCGACCACGATCGATATTGCGGACGACGTCCTGCACGACGGCAAGGCGGTGCTCGCCGGCGCCTATGACCGCGAAATGCCGATCATGTCGAAGGACGGTCGCTTCGATCCCGTCGCGCTCAAGGTCATCAAGCAATCCTGGGTCGAATTGAAGACCTTGCCGGCGGTGCCGACGGACGACCAGATACTCACCCGCCGGTTCGTGCCGGTGAACGCCGATACCGCCGCTCGCTAAACTTGGTCGGGCGCGGCGGATCGGCTTCGCCCTACTCCGCCGCTTCGGCCTGCGGCTCGGGCAGCTTGTCGCGCATGGTGACGAATTCTTCCGAGGCGGTCGGGTGGACCGCCATCGTGCGATCGAATTGCTGCTTGGTCGCGCCGCAGGTGATCGCCACCGACAGGCATTGAATGATCTCGGGCGAGTCGATTCCGACCATGTGGCAGCCGAGCACGCGCTGGGTCGCGCGATCGACCACCAGCTTCATCATGGTGCGCTCCTCGCGGCCCGACAGCGTGTTCTTCATCGGCCGGAAGCGCACGCGATAGATGTCGAGCGCGTGGCCGCGCTTGCGCGCCTCGCGCTCGGAGAGGCCGACCGTGCCGATCGGCGGCTGGCTGAACACCGCGGTCGCGACGTTCTCGTGCGAGATCGTCATCGGGTTGTGGTTGTAGAGCGTCTCGGCGATGGCGCGCCCTTCGGCGATCGCGACCGGCGTCAAATTCAGCCGGTCGGTCACGTCGCCGATCGCATAGATGTTCGGCACCGAGGTGCGCGACCATTCATCGACCAGCACGCGGCTGTCCGCGTGCAGCTTGACCCCGATTTCGACCAGGCCGAAGCCGCGCGTGTTGGGCTTGCGGCCGGTCGCATACATGATGAGATCGGCCGACAGCTCTTCGCCGGCCTTGGTATGCGCGGTGATGCCGCCCTGGATCTTCTCGATGCGCGCGATCTCGGTGCGGGCGCGGATGGTGATGCCGCGCTGGCGCATTTCCTGCGCGATCATCACGCGGACATCGTCGTCGAACCCCTTCAAGACTTCCTCGCCGCGAATGACCAGCGTGACATCGGCTTTCAAGCCCGAGAAGATGTTGGCGAATTCGAGCGCGATATAGCCGCCGCCGACGATGATGATGTGGCGCGGCAGTTGCGGCAGCTCGAGTGCCTCATTGGAGCCGATGACATGCTCGATGCCGGGGATCTGCGGCGTCGCGGTGTGCGAGCCGGTCGCGACCATGATGGTCTCGGCGGTGACGCGCTTGCCGTTGCCGAGCGCAATCGTATGCGCGTCCTCGAGTGTGGCGCGCGCCTCGAAGAGCGTGCAATCCTTCAAAAGATTGCGGTAAACGCCTTCGAGCCGGTCGAGCTCCTTGTTCTTGTTGGCGATCAGGGTGGGCCAATCGAAAACCGGCGGCGCGACCTTCCAGCCATAACCGGCCGCGTCCTCGAACGCATCGGCGAATTGCGCGCCATAGACCAGCAGCTTCTTGGGGACGCAGCCGCGCATGACGCAGGTGCCGCCGATGCGGCTGTCCTCGGCGATCCCAACCTTCGCGCCGTAAGACGCCGCACGCCGCGAGCCGGCGACGCCGCCGGAGCCGGCGCCGATGGTGAAGAGATCGAAATCGTACTGGGTCGACATCAACAAGCTCCTGTGTGTTCGCCCCCTCACCCCAACCCTCTCCGCGGGTTTCTCCCTCTCCCCGGCGGGGAGAGGGTTGGGGTGAGGGGGCGCTAAACCATAACGCGCCGCAACAACCGTCCTGCCAGCGCGCCGGTATGCTCGGCATGATCCACCGTCACGGTGCCGTTGACCAGTACCGTCGTCGCTTTTCCCGCGGGGTATTGGTGCGGGTCGGCATAACTCGCGCGCTCGCGGAACTCGGCCGGATCGAAGATCGTGATATCCGCCGCATAGCCCGGGCGCAACAGCCCGCGATCGGCAAAGCCGAGCGCGCGCGCCGAGGCGCCGGTCATCTTCCAGATCGCGAGCGGCAGATCAATGAGATGCAGCTCGTCGCAATAATGCCCAAGGATGCGCGGAAACGTTCCGTAGAAGCGCGGATGCGGCCGCCCCTGCCCGGTCACGCCGTAAGGCGCGACGCAATTCCCGTCCGAGCCGACGCAGACATGCGGCGAGCGGATCATCGTTTGGATATCGTCCTCGGAGATCGAATCGACCAACACCCTTGTCGCGCATTTGTCAGCGATCAGATAGTAGCACACGCGCTCGACCGGATCGACGCCGTCGGCGCGCGCGAGCTCGGCGATCGTCTTGCCGGCGAAGTGTGGCGCGTTCGGGCTCACCGAGATGCGGACCGCATCCCAATCCTCGATCCGGCCGAAATTGTTGAGGCCGTGCGACGCGATCTCTTGTCGGATGCGCGCGCGGTTAGCCGGGTCGGCGAGCCGCGCCTGCATCTCGCCGAGATCGTCGCTCTGCACCCAGCGCGGCAGCAGATTTTTGAGCGGGTTGCTGGCCGCGGTGTAAGGATACTGATCGCAATCGATCGCGACGCCGGTCGCGCGCGCCGCCGCGATGCGCTCCAGCAACTCGTCCGCCCGGCCCCAATTGTCGAGGCCCGAGAGCTTCAGATGCACCACTTGCACATGCACGCCGGCCTCGCGCCCGACACGGATCGCCTCGTCGAGCGCCGCGAACACGTCATTGGCCTCGTCGCGCAGATGGGTGAAATAGCGCCCGCCTTTGGCGGCGACGATCGTCGCCAGCGCTATAATCTCATCCGTCGCGGCAAACGCGCCGGGCGGCGTGAAGAGCCCGGTCGAAAAACCATACGCTCCCGCATCGAGCGATGCGGTCAGCAGCGCCGCCATCGCCGCAAGCTCGTCGCTCGAGGCATGGCGGTTCGCAAGGCCCATCACCATCAGCCGCAAAGTATTGTGGCCGACCAGCGGCACGACATTGGTCGAGGTCGCCGGGAACGCGTCGAGATAATCGCCGAAGCCCTGATCGACGAAGCTGAGCCACGGCGCGCTGGGCGAGAGGTAATCGCGCAGCAGCGCCGCCTTGCCCGGCGTGACCGGCGCAACCGAATAGCCGCAATGGCCGATCACCTCGGTGGTGACGCCCTGGCGGATCTTGCTCTCGGCCTTGGGATTGAGCGGCAAGGTCCAATCGGAATGCGTCTTGATGTCGATGAAGCCGGGCGCGACCACCAACCCGCGGGCATCGATGACACGCGTCGCCGCGCTGCTCAGCCGCGGCGCGATGGCGGCGATGCGGCCGCCCGAAATCGCGATATCGGCCGCGCTGGCCGGCGCGCCGCTGCCGTCGATGACCTGCCCGCCGCGAATGAGGATGTCAGCTTTGGACATGCGGGCGGCCGCTTGCGGGTGCGGGCGCGGAACCGCCGGGCCTCGATCACGTATCGATGACGACGCCGCTCCGCGCGGTAATCGCGTTGAGGCGATGGAGGATGCCCAGCACCACGGCATAAGCGATGTAGATGTAGAAGAAATAATTGACGATCGGGATGAGGGACAAAATCACCCACATCACGACATGCCTGCCGAGCGCCCGGGCGATGAAGCCGTTGCCGACCGCGAGCGCGATCCACAGCGCGATCATTACGATCAGCACCGGCAACGAGGGATAAAACGACGCGTAATTCTGATCCATGTGCGTGCCTCCAGCAAAAACCCCGCCTCATCCTACTCAACGGCGCCCGGTTCCGCGAGGTTTCGGGCGTGGCCCGGCGGAAGAGCGTGCGGCAGTAACGCCAAAGTCCGAGACCGATTGAGGCATTGCAATTCCGACCTGCGCCCTTCGACGACGCTTCGCTCCGCTCAAGGGTGAGGCGGTCTTCTTTCTGGCACCTTCCACCGGT
>DATLUE010000178.1:0-3402 GCA_035533255.1 Allostellaceae bacterium
CGAGCCGAAGACGCAGGCGGCCTCGCTGCCCTTGAACTTGGCGAGCCGCACCTCGAGCGCGCGATAGAGCGGATGATTGCCGGTGACCAGCCGCGACGCGCCGGCACCGGCGCCATGCGCGCGGACCGCTACGATCGCCGCCTCGCGCACCGCCGGGTGCTGGCTGAGGTTGAGATAATCGTTGCACGAGAAGGACAGCAGCCGGCGGCCGGCGCGCTCGATCCAGATGCCATCCGTGCGCGCGCTGTCGACGACGCGACGGCGACGGTTCGCCGCGTCGAGATCGCGGAGCTTGGCGGCGGCGAATTCGTCGAGCGAGCGCATTGATATATCGGTATGGGCTTCTGCTTGACCCGAGCGGGGTATAGCGGTACGCGAAGGCCTGCTCAATGCGAAAGGCTCTCCCGTCGAAAGGCCGGCGTCATGCCTGATTCCGTTACCGACGATACCCTGCGCCACGATTGGACGCGCACGGAATTGCGCGCGCTGTTCGATCTGCCGCTGCCCGAGCTGGTATTTCGCGCACAGCTTGCGCATCGCCGCTATTTCGACCCTGCCACGATCCAGCTTTCGACCTTGCTGTCGATCAAGACCGGCGGCTGCCCCGAGGATTGCGCCTATTGCCCGCAAAGTGCTGAATATGATGCGGGCGTCAAAGCCGGCAAGCTGATGAGTCGCGATGCGGTGGCCGCTGCGGCGCAAGCGGCCAAGCGCGGCGGCGCGTCGCGCTTTTGCATGGGCGCTGCGTGGCGCGAGCCCAAGGATCACGATCTCGACCAGGTTTGCGACATGATCGCCGACGTCAAGGCACTGGGGCTCGAGACCTGCGCGACCCTCGGCATGCTGAGCGAGGCGCAGGCGCAACGGCTCAACGCGGCCGGCCTCGATTACTACAACCACAATCTCGATACCTCGCCGGAATATTACGAACGCATCATCACGACGCGCGATTATCAGCAGCGGCTCGATACGCTGGCGCGGGTGCGCGAGGCGGGGATGAAAGTTTGCTGCGGCGGCATCGTCGGCATGGGCGAGACGCGCGAGGACCGCGTCGGCATGATCGTCGCCCTTGCCACCTTGCCGGCACATCCCGAGAGCGTGCCGATCAATCTTCTGGTGCGGGTCGCGGGCACGCCGCTGGCCGAGGCGCCCCCACTTGATGCGATCGAGTTCGTACGCACCGTCGCCGTGGCGCGCATCACCATGCCGGCGTCGATGGTACGGCTGTCGGCCGGGCGCGAGGCGATGAGCGACGAGCTGCAAGCGTTGTGCTTCATCGCCGGCGCCAATTCGATCTTCTGCGGCGAGAAATTGCTGACGACGCCCAATCCCGTCCCGGACCACGACCGGGCGCTGATGGATCGCCTCGGCCTCGCGGCGAGCGGGAGCTGATGGCGCTGGGTGGGCGCCCGGCCTGGCTCGCCGCGGGGCTGGAGCATCTGTGGTTGCCTTACACGCAGATGAAGACCGCACCGGCGCCGCTGCCGGTCGCGCGCACCGAAGGCTGTCGCATCATCCTCGATGACGGGCGGGTGCTGATCGACGGCATCGCGTCGTGGTGGACGGCGTGCCACGGCTACAACCACCCGCATATTCGCGCCGCGCTCGCGCGCCAGCTCGAGGCGATGCCGCATGTCATGTTCGCCGGTCTGGCGCATGAGCCGGCGGCGCGGCTGGCGACCCGGCTGGCGGCCCTGCTGCCCGGCGATTTGGATCGCGTGTTCTTTTCGGATTCGGGTTCGGTCGCGGTCGAGATCGCGCTCAAGATGGCGATGCAGTATTGGCGCAATCGCGGCGAGCGGCGTGAGGGATTTCTCGCTTTTCGCAACGGCTATCACGGCGATACCGCCGGCGCGATGGCCGTCAGCGATCCCGGCACCGGCATGCACGGAAGCGCAAGCGCCTTCCTGCCGCGTCAGGCGCTCGCCGAGCTGCCGCGCGACGCGGCCAGCGCGGCGCGGCTCGATACGTTGCTGGAACGCGAAGCATCGAGCATCGCTGCGATCATCGTCGAGCCGCTGGTGCAAGGCGCGGGCGGGATGATGTTCCACGACCCCGCGACCTTGCGGCGCGTGCGCGAGGCGGCGCACCGCCATCGTCTCCTCCTGATCGCCGACGAGATTTTCACCGGCTTCGGCCGCACCGGGACGATGTTCGCGTGTGACGCCGCCGAGGTTGTGCCCGATATCGTCACCCTGTCGAAAGCCTTGACCGGCGGCGCGTTGCCTTTGGCCGCGACGATCGCGCGCCGGCATGTGTTCGATGCTTTTCTCTCCGACGATGCCGCTGCGGCGCTGATGCACGGGCCGACCTTCATGGCGAACGCGCTCGCCTGCGCCGCGGCGAATGCCTCGCTCGATCTGTTCGCGCGCGAGGATCGCCTCGGTCAGGTCGCCGCGATCGAAGCGGCGCTAGCGCGCGATCTTGTGCCCTGCCGGGAATTGCGCGGCGTGCGCGCGGTGCGGGTCAAGGGCGCGATCGGCGTCGTGGAGCTCGAGCGCACCCCAGACCTCGATGCGTTGCGCCGGCGGTTCGTCGCCGAAGGCGTCTGGATACGGCCGTTCGGCAATATCGTCTACCTGACGCCGCCCTTCACGATCAGCGCCCCCGAGCTCGCGATGCTGACCGGCGCGATCCGCCGCGTGCTCGGCGATTTCTAATGCCGGGTCGACGAGGGCCGGCGGCGGCGGTCCTCGGGGCCGCGGGCGACGATCGGGCTCGCCTGATGATGGATCAGGCGCCACGCGCCGGCTTCGCGGATGAACATGTTGGTGGCGACCAGATGCCCGGTGTCGAGCTCTTCCTCGCACTGGACGATCGCGAGATCGCCATAGAGGAAAGCGCGATCGTCGTGGCACATCACATGCGGAGCTTCGGGATTTGCCAGGATGTCGCGCCAGCTTTGGACGACGCGCTCGCGGCCGGCCAAGGCGGTCCAGCCAGGATGAACGCACATCACGGGCGCGGTTTTTGCCCACAGCGCGCTCATGGCTTTCGGGTCGCGGTCGTTGAAGGCGCGATAGAATTCGAGGTTGGCGCTGAGCACCGCGTCCTCGTCGGACAGCACTTCTGTCATTTTTTCTCCGTCGGTCGCCTTTTACGCGGTCGTAATGACGCAGGGTTAGCCTAACCCCTTGTCTTCTCGAGTCTAGCCGGGCTATACTGCGAACGCTTCGCAATTGCACTAAATAGAGCAATGGCGGCAGTGGGGTAGTCGTTGGAGCGAATCGATGTTGGCGGTTGCCGTGATCGTTTTCCGTGAAGTGCTCGAGGCCGCCTTGGTCGTCGGCATCGTGCTGGCGGCCAGTCGGGGCGTGCCGCGGCGGGGAAAATGGGTAGCCGGCGGCATCGGCTGTGGCGTGCTCGTGGCCCTGACGATTGCCGGCTTCACCAGCGAAATCG
>DATLUE010000179.1:0-16003 GCA_035533255.1 Allostellaceae bacterium
ACCATGTCGGGCCCGCGCCAATCCGCCACGCCCTCGATGATCCTCGCCATGCCCTCCCTCCGCTCGACGCGCGACCTTATGGCGGCCGACGTTACGCCCGCGCTTTTCGCGAGTCCATGTCCGGCGCCGGATCGGCTAGACTCGAGCGACGCTTGAGGGGAGGACGATGATGATGAAGCACATTGCCCGGCTGGCGCTGATCGGCGCCTGCCTCGCTGCCGCCTTGCCCGCCCAGGCGATGGACAAGGTGCGCGCCGGCAAGGCGATCGGCTCGCTCTGGGCGTTCCTGCCGCTCGATATCGGCGTCGCGCAGGGGTTGTTTGCGAAATACGGCATCGAAGTCGAGATCAGCGATCTCGGCAGCGGCCCAAAGCTGCAGCAGGCACTCGCCTCCGACAGCATCGATGTCGGCCTCAGTGCCGGCTCCGACATGGCGTTCTCGGTCAAGGGCTCGCCGGTGCTGACGGTCGCGGCTTTTGCCGAGGAGCCGCGCAGCGTCGTCATCATGGTCGGCGCGAATTCGCCGATCGAGAAGCCCGGCGATTTCAAGGGCAAGCTGGTCGCGATGCCGGGTGTCGGCTCGGTCGCGGAATGGCTGCTATGGCGCATGGCGATCGCCGAGGGCCTCGGCAAGGACGGCATCCGCAGCGTGGCGCAAGGCTCGGTCGCGGCCAATCTCGCGGCGCTCCGCTCGGGCCAGGTCGACGGCATGATCGGGCCCTTGGAGGTCGGCTTCATGCTCGAGGACCGGCATGAGGGACGGATCGTCGTGCATCTGGCGCAATACGCGCCGCATTTCCACGCGCATATCATCTTCGCGCGCACGGCGTTCATCGCCGATCATGCCGATGTCTTGAAGCGCTTCCTCCAAGGCTTCTTCGCCGCGGTTAGGCTGATGAAAGACGACCAGGCCCTCGACACCGAAACCGCGGTGCGCGTGCTGCATCAAAGCCCGTCGATCGCCGACCGCAGCTATGACGCCGAGGCGGGCATGCTGATCGACGACGGGCGGTTCGACCCGAAGGCGATCGCGGTGATCAAAAAATCCTGGGTCGAGCTCGGCATCCTCGACCGCGAGCCGAGCGATGACCAGATCCTCACGACGCGCTTTGTGCCGGTAAAGCCGTAGGCTATCAGCGCAAACTTTGGATCAAGCGGTTGCTGCGCCCGCGCGATCCTTCGAAGCGCGATGCGCGCGACGGCGTGGTTTCACCGTCACCTCTACCTCAACACGTTGATCGAGGCGCGCCAGGATCGTCATCAATCGATCGACGGTGAAACGCCCCAGCTTGACGTGACGGATACGCGAGAAATCCGCCGCCGTTACGCCGGTCATTTCTTCAGCTTTGCGCACCGTCAAATGACGATCATCGAGCACCGCGATGATGCGCGCGGCGAGGATGGCACGCAGTTGTTCCAGATCGGCGTCAGCGTCACCGAAATCACGAAAGACGTTCCCGCTTCCGCGTACGATCTCCAAGGACGTTCGACTCATTTCAATGCTTCCTTCAACCGTTTCAACCGCTCGCGAATGAGATCGATATCCGTCTGCGGCGTTTTGATCCCAGATTTTGATTTTTTCTGAAACGCGTGAACGATCCAAATATCGGGGCCGATCATCAGCGCATACACCACGCGAAAAGCGTCTCCTCGATGACGCAACGCAAGTTCGAGAACACCCGAGCCAAAGCCTTTCAGCGACTTGGCAATATCCGGATAACCGCCTTCCGCAATCACCGTCAGGGCGCGCCGAATATCGAGCTGAACCCCGGACGGAAACGCATCGAAATCTCGAAGCGCTGCCCTGACCCACGAAATTGGGCGCGTGTCGCGTGCCATCGTTACTACGAAATGTGGTCAAATATGACTACATTGTCAAGCCGACTTGATGTTCAGCAATGTCCTGGCTTGAAATCGGCTTCATCGAATCGCGACAGACGGGGTAATTGTTGGGTGCATCCCTCGCCGCCCCGCGCGTTGACCGGATAGATCGTCTAGCTGCCTCTGGTGAGGCGTACCCGATTCTGCTAATTGCTATAGCCGGATGACGGGAACTGCCGACATGAAGGCACCAAAACCACTGATGATTTCGTTTGAAGATTTCGAAGTGACTGCCAGTCGCAATGATCCTCTGCCCAGCTTGAAGTTCGCTCGGCCGATTCCTCAGGTCTCTTAAGCAAGATGCCTCATGCAGTAGATTATTACTGGGGCTTACGGCAGATAAGCGGACAAGCGCGCGCGTCTTATGCCGAGCGATTGCAAGAAGATACCGCTGCTGCGACCAAAACTATGTCCGACAATATGCTCACGCCAGAGGGGCAGCGGTGCGAGATAATAATAGAAGCCGGACGGCGACTAGACATCGCCGACCAATCACTCGAATCATTTTTGTGGGTGGGCTTCCTACCTTCGCTTCTTTTTGCGGCAATCGGCGCGGGCCTCATGTGGTCGTTACGCGGGTTTCGGCGCACATGCGTCAACCTTCAAACTAACACGCCACCCGGTCTTCGCTCCTTCGACACCAACAATCGACACGCCGCGTGGCTTCGCGTAGTTTCGCGCGGGGAGGAACCACGCCATGCGCGCATTTCCGGTGATCGCTCAAGCTTTCGTGGCATCGCGGGTGCTGGTCGCGACGGTGAGGCCGCGCGGATGACAGCCCGGATCACTGCGGCGCTGCTCCTCGTCGTCGCCGCGATAGCCAGCGCCACCAGCGCCGCAGCCGCCGACAAGCTGCGCGTCGGCAAGGCGGTCGCGACCTCGTTCCCGATGGCGATCCTCGATCTCGGCGCCGCCCGGGGCATCTTCGCCCGCTACGGCATCGAGGTTGCGATCACCGCCTTCACCGGCGACGCCAAGCTGCAGCAGGCTTTCGCCGCCGACGCGATCGATATCGGGCTCGGCAGCGGTCCGGCAATGGCCTTCGAGCTCAAGGGCGCGCCCACGATCACCGTCGCCGCGTTCGCCGGGCCGCCCTATACCATCTCGGTCGCGGTGCTCCCGGACTCGCCGATCAAGATGGTCGCCGACCTCAAAGGCAAACTGCTTGCCATCAGCACGACCGGCTCGCTGACCGAATGGCTGACGAAGCGCCTCAGCGTTCGCGAGGGCTGGGGACCCGACGGCATCCGCATGCTCGCGCTCGGCGCCGGCGCCGCGATGAACGGCGCGCTCTTGACCAAGCAGGTCGATGCGATGATGACCGGCACCGAGAACGCGTTCCGCCTCGCGGCTCTCGGTCAGGCACGGATCGTCACCGGCATGGAGAGCTTCGCGCCCGATTTCATGACCCATGTGATCTTCGCCCGCAAAGACCTGGTCGCGAGCAATCCCGGCCTGGTCGAGCGCTTCCTCAAGGGCTTCTTCGCATCGTTGCGTTTCGCCCAGGCAAACAAGGACGCGACCGTCGCGGCGCTGGCGCCGCTGCTGAACGAGAAGCCCTCGCTGCTCGGACAAATCTACGACCGCGAGCGGCCGATGCTGATCGATGACGGGCATTTCGACCCGAAAGCGGTCGCGGTGCTCAAGGATTCGTTCGTCGCGATGGGGATTCTCGCCCAGAAGCCGAGCGACGATCAGCTTTTCACCACCCGCTTCGTGCCGGTGAAGCCGTGACGCGATCGGGCGCCCACCGCGCGCGCCATCGACAGCGCATTGGCCGTGACTTATTCTGACGCCGCGCAACAAGAATTCGGGGAGGTCGGGGATGATGAGCGGCTTTAGCAGATGGGTGTTGCGCGGCGCGGCGGCGGCCGTCGCGGCGACGGTCTTGCACAGCGTTGCGGCTCAGGCGGCCGACAAGGTGCATGCCGGCAAAGCCGTGCCGATCGCTTGGGCCTTCATTCCGCTCGATGTCGGCCTGCAACATGGGCTGTTTGCGAAATACGGCATCGATCTCGACATTTCGAGCTTTGCCGGGGATGCCCAACTGCAACAGGCGCTCGCCTCCGACAGCATCGATTTCGGCCTCGGCAGCGGCCCGGCGATGGCGTTCGTCGCCAAGGGCGCGCCGGTCATCGCCGTCGCCGCCTTTGCCGGCGCGCCTCGCAACATATCGCTGATCGTCAGCGCGGATTCGCCGGTCAAATCGGTCGCGGACATGAAAGGCAAGCTGGTCGCCGTCACCACGGTCGGCTCGCTGACGGACTGGCTCGCCAAGCGCATCGGCGTGCAAGAGGGCTGGGGCCCCGGTGGCCTCCGCACCGTCGCGCTCGGCTCGTTCAGCGCTTTCCTGGCGGCCGCCAAAACCCATCAGATCGACGGCATGATGGCCGCCACCGAGGCCGGCTATACGCTCGAGGAAAAGCACCAGGGACGTATCATCGTCGGCATGGAGAAATACGCGCCGAATTTCATCACCCATGTGGTGTTCGCGCGCAAGCAGCTCGTGCAGCAAAACCCCGATCTGGTCCGCCGCTTCCTCAAGGGCTTCTTCGCCTCGATCGCCTTCATGAAGGCCAACAAGGCCGCGACCTCCGCCGTTGCCGAGAGCGTGCTTCACCAGAGTCCCGAGGTCGCGAGCAAGACCTATGACTATGAAATCGCGATGCTGGAGAATGACGGGCATTTCGACCCGCAGGCCATCGACGTGCTGAAGCAATCCTTCATCGATATGGGCATGCTGAAGGACAAGCCTGCCAACGACCAGCTCCTCACCACCCAATTCCTGCCCGTGAAACCGTGAGGCACGCCGTGAACCGCTTTCATCGCGTTCTGGCAATGGCGTTGGCGCTTGCGGCGGTCGGCTTCGCCGCGGTGTCGGCGCGGGCCGCCGATACGCTTCATGTCGGCAAGGCGATCAACGTGCTGTGGGTCTATACGCCGCTCGATATCGGCGTTGAGAAAGGCATCTTCGCGAAATACGGGCTCGACGTGCAGATCTCGGTCCTGCCCGGCGACGCCAAGTTCCAGCAAGCGCTGATCGCGAAGAGCATCGATATCGGCCTCGCCAGCGGCACCTCGATGGCGTTGTCGGCCAAGGGCTCGCCGGCGATCGCGGTCGCGGCTTATGCCGGCGCGCCGCGCAATTTCTCGGTCAATGTCGCCTACGATTCCTCGATCAAGACGGTCGCCGACCTCAAGGGCAAGCTGCTTGCGACCGCGACCGCCGGCTCGCTGCCCGAATGGCTGATCAAGCGGCTATCGCTCCATGAGGGCTGGGGCGTCAACGGCATCCGCACCACCGCGACCGGCGGCTTCGAGGCCAGCGTCGCGGCGATGCTGACCCATTCGGTCGACGGCTTCATGGGCGCGACCGAGGCGGGGTTGAAGCTCGAAGAGGAAAAGCGCGGCCGCATCATTACCAACATGGAGCAATATGCGCCGCACCTGATCACGCAGGTGGTCTCGACCCGCACCGATTTCGTCGCCGCGCATCCCGAGCTGGTCGACCGCTTCCTCAAAGGGCTGTTCGCCTCGGTCGCCTATGTAAAGCATCACAAGGCGGAGTCGATCGCGATTGCGACCCGCGTGCTGCATCAAAGCCCGGCGGTGATGGACCGCACCTACGACGCCGAGCTATCGATGCTTTCCGACGACGGCACCTTCGATCCCGCCGGGATCAAGCTCTTAAAGAATTCCTTTGTCGATATGGGCATCCTCAGCGAGCGTCCGCCCGACGACAAGCTCTTCACCACGCGCTTTCTCCCGGTGAAGCCTTAAGCCGTCATAATTTGAGACAGGCGATCTCGACCACGCAGCCGGGCGAGCCACCGATCGTCCATTCGAAGCCATGGAGCTTCAAAATCGCAGCGACGAGGCTGAGGCCAAGGCCAACCCCCTGCGTGTGTCGGCTCTTGTCGGAGCGATAGAACCGCTTGGTGACGACCTCGCGTTCCGCTTCGCCGATGCCGGGCCCGGTATCTGCGATCCGAACAATGGTGGCCTGGCCGCGCGGCGCGATCGTCACGTCCACTCGGCCGGCTTCCGGCGTGAACTTGATCGCGTTGTCGACGAGGTTCGCGATCGCCTCGAAGAGCAGATCGCGATCGCCGCGCACGGCGGCTGAAGTGCCGGTGTCGGTCGTCAGTTGAACATGGCGGTCCTCGGCGATCGGTGCGTAAAACTCCGCCACCTCTTGGACGATCTCAGGCAGCTCGACGATTCCAAACTCCGCCCGCCGGTGGCCATGCTCGATTTCGGTGATCCGGAGGAGCGCGGTGATGATGGCCAGCGACTGGTCGAGCCCGCCGACCGCGCGATCGGTCACCGATTGGAGCTCTTCGAGAGTTCGCGCATTCTCGCGACCGCGTTCGAGAATCGCCCGCACCCGCGTCAAGGGTGTGCGCAAATCATGCGCGATGTCGTCGCCGACGCCGGCGATCTCGTGAAGCAGGGTTTCGATGTCGTCCAGCATGCCGTTCACGATGATGGCGAGCTTGTCGAACGAGTCGCCGGCATTCCGAACCGGCAGCCTTTCGCGGAGCTGACCCGCCACGATGCGCACGGCGGTTCGGGACACCTCGCCGATGCGCCGCTCGGCGCGCGCGCTCAACACGAACCCCACGACCAGGGCGAGCAATACCGCCGGGAAGGCACCCAGCACCAACGTCCTCCCGAGAATCTCGACCATCTCGCCGATCTCATCGATATTCCGGCCAAGCACGAGAACATTGCCGCTGGCGAGGGCGCGCGCGATCACGCGAACCCGCTGCTTCTCGCGCTCGGTGCCGTCGAGCCTGACGACCCGGGCGCTTGCCGGCGGGCCGGCGGCATCGATATGCGGCGGCAGGCTTTCGATATTGCCCTTGAGTCTCGCTCCGCCGGGCGAGAACTCGCCGATGAATCTGACGCGTCGCGGATCATGCTTCAAACGGTCTTCGATCGCCTCCGACCGCTCCTCGGGTGCATCCTGGGCAATGGTGGTTGCCTCCCGCGTCAACTCCTCGTCGATCCGCATGGTCATGTAGCGCGCCGACTGCCAATAGATGAAGGCGAACATCAGCAGAATGGAAAGGGCAACCGCGCCCGAAACCGCGAGCGCCCACCGAAAGATGGTGGAGCGAAAGAATTCAGCGAGGGACATGGAGAACGAAGCCCGCGCCGCGCACGCTCTCGATCATTGGCGCCTCGCCGGGCGCATCGACTTTGCGTCGCAGCCTGCCGATATGAACATCGACCAGATTGGAATCGGGAATGAAGCGATACTTCCAGACCTCTTCGAAGAGCATCGCGCGCGTCACCATCTGATCGGCGTGGCGCATCAGATATGCCAGCAACGAGAATTCCCGCGGCAGCAGCTCGACGACGCGGCCGCCGCGCCGGGCGGTACGCTCGATCAGATCCAGCTCCAGCGACCCGACTTGCAGCGCCGTCTCGCGCGTGTGCGCCGGCCGGCGCAGCAGGGCTTCGATCCGTGCGGCGAGCTCGACCAGGATGAAGGGCTTGACGAGATAGTCGTCGCCGCCGGCGTGCAGGCCGCGCACCCGGTCGTCGACGGCCCCGAGCGCGCTCAGAACCAGCGCCGGCGTGCGAATGCTCTCGCGTCGCAGCGTCTCGATGATCGTGAGCCCGTCGATGCCGGGCAGCAGACGATCGACGATCATCAAATCGATTTCCGGAAGGCGGCCTTTTTCCAACCCGGTCTTGCCGTCGGCGGCGCGTTCGACCTCGAAGCCGCGATCCTGGAGGTCGGCAACGATTTCTCCTGCGGTTTCGTCATCGTCTTCGATGAGTAGCACCCTTGCCAAACCGCCCTCGCTGCCCGCTTCAGCGGCACATTGTACGTCCAAGAGCGCCGCGCGGGCCACGATCATCGCGAATTCGCGTTTGTGTGCCCCGAGCGTGGATCGTGCCGGCGCCAGTTTCGATTAAATTCGGATTTAATCGGTCCCCGAGATCGCAACGCGTTGGACCCACGGTGCGGCAAATTCGCCGTTGCGTTCCGCCAATCGCGGTTTAAAACCGAATTTAATCGAAACCGCGCGCGGCGATGCGTATCTCGGATAGTGAGGCAGTCGAATCTCCGGCCGCCCGCTTAATCCGGAAGGAACATCACATGCGCACTTATTCCATTCTTCGTGCCAGCTCGCTCGCGCTCGCCGTAGGCGTCGCGCTTGCATCCGCTCCGCTTGCGTTCGCAGCGGATATGGATAGCACGACGCAACCGCAGACGCAGCAACAGCAGATGCAGCCCCTCCCGCAGCAAGAAGCGCAACTGAGCGTCAATCCGACCATGCAGCAAGGCGCGCAGAGCGGCACGAATATCCCCGATTCGCATACCTATCAAGATTACGTGTCGAGCTTGCGTCTCAACCCCGACGTCGCTCATTCCCACGGATGGTAAGGCGATGAGATCGACACGCGGGGACGCTAAAGCGTAACTGCACGCGGACGAAGTCGATGAACCAGCGTCGGGCGATGCTGGCTCGTCGCTTCGTGCCACGCACGCGTGAGCGAGCCCGACGACGAGACGATCCTTCACGACATCGCGCAGGCGGCGCCGAGGCGGCGCGCGGCACCGGAGCCCGCAAGCTTCTGCACCGCCTGCTCGATCGCCGCGATTCGCGCAGCATCGAAACGCGCGCCGGCATTGTCGCAGAATTTCTGGCGGATGTCGGCCTCGCTCAGCGGCCGCTCGGCGCTGCCGCGATTATAGGACTCGATCCGCTCCAGCACCGTGCCGTCATTGGTCTCGACGATCACCCAGCCCTTGAACTGGCCCGGCTGGGCGCTCGGATCGACCTCGTGCTCGATCTTTTCGGCGAGCGCGCGGATCGCGGCGCGCGTGGCGGCGTCGCCGCGATAGGAAGTGCCGTCGAGCTTGCCGGTAACCAGCGCCTCGGCCAGCGAATAGGGCAGCGAGGCCCGGCCCTGCCAATCATTGCCCGGCGCGATCTTTGCGCTACGCGGCTCGCACACGACGCCGATCATATAGTCGGCGATCGGGCAGCGGATGCGTTTCACCTCCGCCGCCCGCAATCCGGCGGCGCGCAGCGCGAGGATCGCATCGATGAAGGAATGTAGCACATGCGCGCAGGGATAAGGCTTGAGCGAGATCGCCTGGCACTCCCAGCGCTGGCCCAGCGCTTCGATCACGGCAGCGAAGTCGAAACGATAATCCGGGTCCTGCACATGGGTCGGGAAGAGCCCGCCGCCGCCTTCGAGCACCTGCATCGGCCCGGTGTGGCCGCGGCGCGCGAGCAGCGCCGCGGCGATGCCGGATTGCGCCGCCCAGCCGGCATGAAGGTTGGGCGATTCCGCGCCCTCGCGCATGCCCGCGCCGATGCCGGCGGCGAAGCTGCCGATGATCCCAACCGCATTGGCGGTCTGCTTCGCATCAAGCCGCAGTAGCCGGCTCGCCGCATAGGTGGCGCCGACCGCACCGAACAGCCCGGTCGGATGCCAGCCGCGCTTGTGGAATTGCAGCGGCGCTGCCATGCCGATGCGGCAGGCGAGCTCGCTGCCGATGACAAGAGCGGCGAGGAAATCCTCGCCGCTGGCGTCGATTTCCTCGCTCAGCGCCAGGCACGCCGCCAGCAGGGTCGCGGTGACATGGACGATGGTCGCGTTGTGGGTGTCGTCAAAGGATTGCGCCGAAGCCATTGCGCCATTGGCGAGCGCGGCCTGAAGCGGCGCGGTGGTGCCGGCAAAGCCGAGGATATGGGCGTGGCCCTGCCCACCCGTCGCGAGCCCTCCCATATCGAGAGCGGCGGTATGGATTTTCTGCCCATAATCCAGCGCCGCGACCGCAAGGGCGGCGCCCAGCGTATCGAGGAGGCGCCAGCGTGCGCCGGCGATCACCGCGGCCGGAATGGCGGCAAGGTCGAGGCCGGCGCTCCATTCGGCGGCTTGCTCGCTGACGCTCGGCATCGACCCCTCCCGCGGCTTTCCGGCCGGCGAGACTAGCACATCCCATTTGCGCCGCGCCGGTGGGGGCGTCTATCCTCGGGCAGAGAGCCGCCGCTCACGCGACAACGCGGCGCCACGGGAGACAGATCATGAGCGCGACGGGCAAGTCGACCACACCCGACCATATTCGCCAGGCCTGGAAGGAAGCGCATGTCGCGCCGCTTTGGGAGCAGCTCGAGGCGCATTCGACCGAGGTGTCGCGCGACCGCGCCTATATTTGGAAGTGGCAGACGATGAAGCCGCTGATCGAGGATGCGCTGGCGATGCAGGACATGGCCGCGATCCAGCGCCGCGTGCTGACCTTCAGCAACCCCAATCTGCGCTCGCCCAACGCGATGGGCGCGACCCCGACCTTGACCGCGGCGCTGCAGATATTGAAGCCGGGCGAGGTCGCGCGCCCGCATCGCCATTCGCCGAGCGCCTTGCGCTTCGTGCTCGAAGGCGGCGGCGCCTACACCATCGTCGACGGCAAGGAATGCCTGATGGAGGAAGGCGATCTGGTGATCACGCCGGGCTGGACCTGGCACGCGCATGAGCATCGCGGCAATCGCCCGATCATCTGGCTCGACTCGCTCGACGTGCCGCTGCACCGCTATTTCGGCACCGACGGCTTCGAGCCCGGCCCGCCGCCCAACGACATGCCGCCGACCACGCCCGACGCGACCTTCGCGGTCGCCAACATCGTGCCCGAAGGCGTCGCGGCCAATCCGCAATTCTCGCCGGTGTTCCGCTATCCGTGGGAGCAGGCGGTCGCCGCGCTCGCTTCGGCGCCAGTCGCCAAAGACGGCGTGAAGCGCGTGCGCTACGTCAATCCGATGAATGGCGGCCCCTGCATGTCGCTGATGGATTGCTATCTGTTCGAGCTCGGCGACGGCGAGACGCTGCCGGTCAAGAGCAGCGCGAGCATGGTGTGCGCCGTGGTCGAGGGCACCGGCACGACGCAAGCCGGCGACGACACGATCGCCTGGGAGCCCAAGGACGTGTTCTCGCTGCCGACCGGCGCCACCATCCGCCATCGCGCCAACGGCAAGGCCCGCATCTTCGCGGTCAGCGACCGCGAGGTGTTGCGCCGCCTCGACCTGCTCGAAGAAAAATACGGCGCCACGGCCTGACGCACAGCAATCATGGCGGTTACGGTTGACCACACCCCGGTCCTGATCGTCGGCGCCGGGCCGATCGGATTGTCGCTGGCGGGCGATCTCGGCCGCCGCGGCATCGAATGTCTCGTCATCGAGCAGAGCGACGGGATCATCTATCACCCGCGCGCGACCGCGATCAACGCGCGGACGATGGAGCTACTGCGCCGCTTTGGCGTCGCCGAGCGGGTGAAGCGCGACGGCACGCCGCCCGATTTCCCGCATACCGCACTCTATTTGACCGGCTTCGACGGCTTCGAGATCGCGCGCATCGAGCGGCCGAGCCACGGCGGCACCGCGCCCTCGCCGATCAGCCCGGAGCGGCCGCAGCGCTGCAACCAGATCTGGTTCGACCCGATCCTCTTGGATCACGCCAAGAGCTTTCCGTCGGTGAAAATCCGCTATCACTGGCGTTTCCAATCGCTGCGCGAAGAGGGCGATCATGTGATCGTCACGGCGCGCGATCTGGTCGGCGATGAGGATCGCGAGATCGTCGCGCATTACGTCGCCGATTGCAGCGGCAGCCACAGCCGCATCCGCCGCGCCTTCCATATCGGCATGGGCGGGGTCGCCGGCGAAGGCGTGGCCGAGCCCGAATATCATCTCAGCGCCTTCATGCGCCTGCCCGAGTTGTGGAAGCATCACGACAAGGGCAAGGCGGCGCTGACCTTCTTCGTCGACGAGAAGGGAAGCTGGCGCAACCTCGTCATGATCGACGGCAAGGAGCTCTATCGCTTCGGCATCGACGGCAAGGAATTCTACGACAACCCCGATGCGGTCGATATCGAGGCGCAGTTTACCGACGCCGCCGGTCCCGGCATTCCGCACGAGATCATCTCGGTGCTGCGCTGGGCCGCCAGCGACGTGGTCGCCGACCGCTATCGCGTCGGCCGCGTGTTCCTCGTGGGCGACGCCGCGCATCAGAACCATCCCTCCGGCGGCTTCGGCCTCAATACCGGCATGGGCGACATGGACAATCTCGGCTGGAAACTGGCGGCGACGCTGCAAGGCTGGGGCGGCGCGCATCTGCTCGATAGCTACGAGGCCGAGCGCCGGCCGGTGGGCTTGCGCAACATCAACCAGGCCTGGCTCGGCCATGCCGACAATCGCGACCGCCCGACTCATCCCGAGATTCGCCAGGACACGCCGGCAGGCGCCGAAGCCCGCGCGCGGATGAAAACGCAAATCCTCGATTCGCAGCCGGCAATGGTGCTGACCGACGGCATCGCGCTCGGCTATCGCTACGAGAACTCGCCGATCGTCTGTCCCGACGGCAGCGCGGCAACGCCCGACACCGTCAGCCTCTATCAGCCGACCTCGCGGCCGGGCTCGCGCGCGCCGCATGCCTGGCTGAAACCGGGGCAGTCGACGGTCGATCTCTTCGGCGGCGGCTTCGTGCTGTTGCGCCTCGGTGCCGATGCGCCCGACGGCAGCGCGATCGAGCGCGCCTTCCGCCAGCGCCAGATGCCGATCGCCACGATCGCGATTGCCGATCCCGAGATCGCCCGGCTTTACGAGAAAAAGCTCGTGCTGGTGCGGCCGGACGGGCATGTTGCGTGGCGCGCCGACACCATGCATCAGGACCCGCTATCGCTGGCCGATCGCGTCCGCGGCGCCAGCGAATAAAGCACGGCCCATCAGCAGTCAATCTGCTGGATTTCTGCTAAAATACATTAAGGTTCGCTTTGGATATATTTATTCAGAGGCGTCGTCGCGGGGGAGAAAATGCCACAACCTGTTCTGGCTGGTCTAATTGGCTGGCCCCTGTTCATCGCGCTTATCGCCGCATTGGTAGCTTGGACATGGTGGAGGCACGAAAAGCCCTTACGGGAACTGCGAAAGCAGAGTGCCAAAATGGATGAGACCTTGAGAGCCGTGAAGGCTGCTAAAGAATTCCAAAAGAATGGCCGTTCATAAATTGGGAGAGAAATATGAATGTCTTCGATGAACGTACCGTCTATTCGATCACTGACGAGTTCGGCGGCAAATCAACAATCTCACTCGACAAGATCATTGCTGACGTGTTGCAAAAATATTTGCCCGATGTGCATGTCTGGGTCCAAACGGCCTACAATCGTGTGGCTGAGAAAAAGCCAGAGCTTGGTCGGATTCAAAAAGGTGACGTTGTTCGGCTTCTCGCCCAACGAGAGGCTGAGAAATACCCCGAGTTCCTAGAAACGTGGGCAGACTTGTTGGGGCCCCCTCTTTAGCTATCGGCCCGGCAAATTACCTCACGCGACTCTCTGTGCTAAGCGGATAGCGACATAAGTCGAATAAAAGCGAACGAGGAGAGCCGCGATGAAATGCGTCGAGATCGTTGCCACCACCGGGTTTGACGGCTTGCGCCTCGCCGAGCGGCCGACGCCCAAGCCGGGACCGCGCCAGGTGCTGGTGCGAATGCGCGCCGCCTCGTTCAATTGGCGCGACATGATGATCCTCAAAGGCGGCTATGTCCGCGGCATCCCGCTGCCGCGGATTCCGCTGTCGGACGGCGCCGGCGAGGTGGTCGAATGCGGCGCCGAGGTCACGCGCGTCAAAACCGGCGACCGTGTTTGCGGCACGTTCTTTCAGCGCTGGCTGACTGGGCCGGTATTCGCCGAGATCCAGGAAGCCGCGCTGGGCGGCACCGCCGAAGGCGTCCTTAGCGAATACGCGGTCCTCGACGGCGAGGGCGTGGTGAAGTTTCCCGAGCATCTGTCGTATGAGGAAGCCGCGACCTTGCCTTGCGCCGGGCTGACGGCGTGGCATGGGCTGATCGAGGCCGGCGGCTTGCGCGCGGGCGACACCGCGCTGCTGCTCGGCACCGGCGGCGTTTCGGTCTTCGGCCTGCAATTCGCCCGCGCCGCCGGCGCCAACGCCATCATCACCTCATCGAGCGACGAAAAGCTCGAGCGCGCGAAACAGCTTGGCGCCACCGGCACGGTCAATTACGCCAAGAACGCGAAATGGTGCGAGACGGTGCGCGAGTTCACGGGCGGCCGCGGCGTTGACGCGACGCTCGACGTCGTCGGCGGCGAGTCATCGAAATCCGCGCTCGAGACGCTGCGCCACGGCGGCCATGTCGCGGTGATCGGCGCGCGCTCGGGCGTCGCCGGCGATCTCGACCGCCGCTATGTGCTGCAAAAAGGGCTACGCGTTACCGGCATCAATGTCGGCAGCCGCGCCATGTTCGAAGCGATGAACCGTGCGATTGCCGCGTCAAAGCTGAAGCCGGCCGTGGACAAAACCTATCCGCTCGCGGACAGCATCGCGGCCTATCACGACTTCGCAACCGGCAAGCATTTCGGCAAGATCGTGGTGACGATTTAGCGGCTCACCCCAGCGCGGGGGTTGCGGCAACCGCGCCCAGCAGCGCGGCGAGCGCAGCATCGTCGGTGACAGCAGCGAGCGCCGCCTTGGCGAGGGCTTCGGCCGGCGCGACGCCGATCGCCGGATCGGCGAGGCGGTGGAATTTGGCGCGTAGCTCGGCATCGCTCAACGGGCGCGCCGGATCGCCCGCCGCATCGGTGACCAGCGTCGCGATGGTCTCGCCATTCGCCAAGGTCGCCTCGACCCGCGCCGGATAGGCCGCCGGAAAATACGCCGCCAGCGCCGGATCGGCCGCGACCTCGACCTTCGGCATGAAGGCGGCGATCCGCGGGTCTTGCGTCAGGTCGGGCCGCACCACGTCGTCGAGGAGATCGGGCCGATAGGCGGCGAGCGCAAATTGGTACGCCGTGCAGGTGATGCGCTCGATCCTCCCCTTGGCCGCGTTGCGCTGGCCGATCATGCCGGCATAGGCGGGCGGCACGGTCACGCGCACCGCGGCGATCGCATCGGCCTCGGTGCGGGCGAGAAGCTGACGGAAGCCGTCGATTGCCGCGGTGTTCTGCTTGGCGGCGCAGAACGGCTTATAGCTGACGGTCGCGATCGCGCCCGCGCCTTCGAGCGGCGCGACCAGCGGCGCTGCATCGAGCGCGATGCCGTGGCTGCGCTGCAGCCAGTCGCCGTCGAGCAGCGAGCGGTCGCCGCGATAGCCTTTGGCGGCGGCCAGGGCGGCGAACACGCCAGCGCGCGCCGCCTGGCCGAGGAGGATGAAGCGCGGCGACGCCTCGCCATGCCCGCCGGCGGCACCGGAGGTCAGCGCCAAAGCCATCGCCAGCGCATCGGCGGTCTGCGCCGCATCGAGGCCGAGGAGCGGCGCCGCGGTCGCGGCCGCACCCACCGGCGCCGAGAAGAAGGTCGGCCAGATGCCGCGATAGAGAATGGTCGCGCCCGAGATCGCGAGGCTGAGCCGCGCCATCGCCTCGTAGCCTGCGGCAAGCGCTTGCGCGAAATTTTTAGCCGAGGGCTTGCCGAGTGCCGCGGCCAGCGTCACCGCCGCCGGCACCACCACCGCGCCGATCGTGGTGCAGGACGCCATATGGATGTCGTCGATCTCGGTGTTGCGCACGATCGCGACGCGTTGCGCGACCCGGTCGAGCGACGCATCGCCCGCCGCAGCGATGCCGGGCTGGGCCGCGGCGAGCCGGGCGATCAGGTGGCTGTCCTCGGTACGAGTGCCGGCATGCCAGGCGCCGAGCGTGTCGAGCAGATGCAGGCCGAGCTTGGTCTCCGCCCCGATTGGCCGCGCGAGAATGGCTTCGGCAAAGCGCTCGAGCGTCGTCGTCATGCGCAACGATTCCCGATTACGGCTGCGCGGGCAGATAGGCCGCGGTGTAGAGCTTCGACATGTCGATCGGATGATCGACCATGCCCATCTCGACGAAAGATTGCTGCAGCGCCTTCAGCGCGGCGGCGTGGAAGCGGCCGTCAGGCGAGAAGATCGGCATCACCAGATCGTATTCCCGGCTTTCGATCGCAGGAGAACGATGCGTATAGCCGCGGACGAGGTCGACGACTTCGGGCTTGTGCGCGCGCATCCACGCGATGTTCTCGAACCATCCCTTGAGAAAGCGCCGCACCGTGTCGGGATGATCGTGGATGAGCCGGTCGGAGGCGTAGATCGCCTCGGCGACGAATGCGCCGCCGAGATCGAA